>UQGR01000003.1 GCA_900540705.1 uncultured Mollicutes bacterium | reverse complement strand
CTACTAAGCTATAAATCATTAGTCTAAGCAATCTTTTTTGAAAATCACTTTTGGCATATTCTTTCTTATACTCTTGAATAACTTTTTTCTTTTCTTCTTTCTTTAAATTATTAAAATAATAATCACGCATAAAATTTTCACTCCTTATTAATATTTTAACATATAATTTAAATGAAAGGATTATAAAAAGTTTGACAAAGTTCGACATATCACTGTGACCAGTATCTTCATTCTACTTTTTTATCGATATACATATCATCCTCTAAGTCTTATCTTATTCTTCTTATAAAAAATGTAAAAGGCATAAAATCTTACCAAATCAGACTTTATGCCATAAGTAATTATTTATATTTAAAATTTAAAAAGAGGATATTTGAAATTCTAGGCCTTCATTAGTTTGATTAGAATGTAGACATCATAAAAGGATTTCAAATCAAAGCCATTTAATTCTAATAATCTTTCCATTTTATATAGCAGCGTATTTCTATGCATGTAAAGCAGCTGAGAAGCCTTTGAGGCATTTAAATCACAATCTGCCATAGCCTGAATAACTGGAAGAGAAACACCCGTGCCCTCTAAAATCAAATTTAAAATTTCCTCTGCCCTAGGCAGGTTATTCGTTTCCATAATCAAGGATTTCAAATCATAAAAATTATAGCTAGCTTTCAAAAATAAATCCATCACAAGCTCTTGTTCTAACTCAGGATTGTTGGTAGAGGATAAATATAACATAATAGAAGTGTTTAGATCCGCCTCTAAAGAACGAATCGTATCTGTGACTTCCTGTTTATCATAGGTGCCTGTATAGATCACCAAGGCTTCCTGCTGAGGACGAATTTCTATGGAATTTCCTAATAGCATTTTTAGAACATCCACAATAAAAGGATAATTTTCAGAGGAAGTTTTAAGTAAAATAAACTGTTTCATACCTAGAACACCCTATAATCTTCCTCTATTTTTTCTGTATCCTTTGGTGCCGTTTCCTTAAATTCAGCTTCTATATATTCATCATCTTCTCTGGATTTTCCATATTCATCCTCAGAATTTACTGGAATCCCCTTTGCATACACGAGCCTTGTTCCTCCAATATAGTCCACAAGAGATCTACCAGAGTTTGCACTCAAAATCCAGGTGACAATATAGATGATTATTCCATTTCCTAAGACCGTCAAGCAAAGGTATCCTCCAATAATTTCCCTGAGAAGGAACCGAGAGAAGGTAGGCTTTTGTGAATCATAGTAGGTGATGACCCTCACACCAACCAATAGTCTTCCTACCGTTTGTTTTTCCCAAAAATAAGCTAACACCACATAATAAAGGAAGAATAAAGGTAAAGCTACAAGCATATGAATCCCGATGGTCGCTATCATGCTTTTATATAAATCCTGTAAAATAGTTAAACTACCTGTTGTATCTTGCAAAAATTTCCAATAGCTATCCAAAAAGAATTTGCTTTGTTCTCTATAAAAAGGAATAAAGTGTAAGATCAAATTGACAACACTTAATACAATTAGATTATCTATAAGAAAAGCTAGAAATCTGCGGGTACAGGTTACATTTCTATATTCCATTGGATATCACATCTCCTTTTAAGCTATTATATCATATTTTTTATTTGTTGATATTATTTTTTATTAGGAAATGTGCATTAGGATAAACTTTTTCCTCCTTAGCTAAACATAGCTTCAAGGAATCCTCAAATACCTTATCAAAATCCTCAAATAGATACATCGCCAAGGCTCCCGGAGTTGTGTTGACCTCATTTACATAAATTTCCTCTCCATAAATAAAGAAATCAATCCGGATAATCCCACTGGCACCTAACAGCTGATAGACCTTTCTTGCAATCTTGCAAAAACTTGAATATCTTTCATTTTCATAAAGACTCTGATGCATCACCTTAAAGGAATCACTATATTTATTTTCAAAGGAAAAGATGGTATCCTTCTTATTGATTTTTTCCAGTAAGGAAAAGGAGGTTTCATTTAAGGCTAGGTTATATTCCTCTAGCTCCTCATAAAAGGGCTGAATGACAACCTCCTTCTCATAGGCAAAGGCTTCGCTGAGCTTTGTATCTAGCTCCTCAGGAGTTCTAGCTACAGAGATGCCTATAGAGGAACCACCATAGATAGGCTTTATGATACAAGGCATATATTTAATTTTTTTGTTATGCAGATAGTCCTCATAGGTATAGTACATGGTTTTGACCATCTTTACCCCATTGTTTGCCAAATAGGCATGACTTCTGTATTTATCTAAAGCTAAGCTGGAGGCTAACAAATCACAGCCTAAATATTTTAAATGGTTCAGCTTGGCAAAGCTGGCTGCCAGACCATCCTCCCCATTTTCTCCATGCATGGCCCCTACTAAAACATCCAGCTCTAGCTTTTTTAAATTGAGCTTTTTAAGCTTTTTATATCTGCCATATTTAAAATCACTAATCTTCATTCGGTTCGCATAAAAAAGTTTTCCCTCTAACGACATATAAAGCAAATGAATTTCATATTTATGCTCTAACCTTTTTTTTAGCTGATAAGCCGTAATAATTGAAATCTCATGCTCATACGATTTTCCACCAAATAAAATACCTAGTCTAATCATATCAATCCCACCCTGTATAAATCTGGTACATCATTTTCAATCAGCAGCATGCTATCCTGATACTGCTTCGCAATCCATAAAAACAAACGATATCCCTCCATAAAATTTCTAACCAAATAAATTTCCTTGTTGTACTCCTTCAATGTACGATAAAGCTCCTTGGTTTGATAATAGCCAATCAGGATGATAATATCAGAGCTGCTTACCATATATTCGACCAGACCAGCAAACAGTTCCTTCTTATACCTTCCAAGCTCTACCATACCTGGGGTTATTAAAATACGCTTCCCCTTATGATTTTTCAAAATATTTAAAGCCTCAATAAACCCCTTATAGTTGCTGTTAAAGGAATCATCCAGTACTGTAAAATGATTCATTTTTTTAAGCTCTAACCGATTTTTTTCTCCCTGAAAGGAAAGAACACCCTTCTTTAGAATCTCCATAGAGGCTCCCATTTCATATAGATAGGCTAGAACTCCTGTAAGATTTAAAATTTGATGTCTTCCCACCAAGCAGGTTTTAAATACCCCTAAGGAAGTATCCTTATAATAAAGCTCAAAGGCTCCGTCTTCTATATGTTTAGCCTGATAATCTCCATATTCCAAACCATAGCTTATAATATGAATATCCTTAGGAACGGGATACTCCCGAATGTAAGGACAGTCAAAATTTAAAACGGCAGTCTCGCAACCTGATAAAAGGCTCATCTTCTCCTCAATAATCGTCTCCAGAGAACCGAAGGTTTCTACATGCATATACCCAATCCCCGTAACAAAGCCAACCTGAGGTCTGGCAATCTTTTTAAGCTTTGCAATATCCCTTCGGTGACTCGCACCAAATTCTAAGACTAAGGTATCATAGACATTCACATCAGCAATTCCATTGATAAATTTAGAAATACCTAGCTCGGTATTATAGCTCTTCTGGGTTGCACTTGCTGAACCAAATAAATTTAATGCCTGATTTAATAAAACCTTAGTGGAGGTTTTCCCAAAGGATCCTGTAACGGCAATAACCCTACCTGTATATCCTGCCATTTTCTGTTTGGCGCTGACCAGATAGGGACGATTTAGCCCATAAGAGATTCCACGCTCTAGCCCCAATACTGGAAAGATACTAAATTCTAGGATAAGTAACAGAAATGGTCCTACATAAGGAATTAGACCAAGCCCCAAATAACAAAGGCAAAGCCCAGATAACCGCCAGATTCGTTTCGTAAATTTAAGCTTTACCCTGGCGATACAATAAAATACGGCAAATAGCACCAGATAAATACTGCAGATGATTTGAATGACAGGAATAGGATTGAATATTCCTATCATAAGAACAATCATAGGAAATGTATCATAAAAGATAAAATTAAAAAGAAAATGCTTCAAATAAAACTTAAATTGATAGTGGGCCTGCTGGTAGATATTCAATATTAAATATAGCTTGAGGAAGGCATAGATAAAAATACTAATCTGCATGGTTTCCCTCCACCAAAAAGCTCATAACAATCAAGGAAAAAAAGCTCGGTCGGTCAAGATAAGGAAAATGACCACATTCCTCCATCTCAATCAGGACAGCTCCTGGAATGAGCCCTTTAATTTGATACCCTAGCTCTAGTGGAGTCACCTCATCCTCTACTCCATAAACCAGAAGGGTGGAGCTATGAATCCTTTTCATATACTCTCTTAAATCTGTATTGACGGCTTTAACTAGCATCACCCTCTTGACATTGTCGGCGTTCTGATAATCCTCTGAGCCCATCTTTACAGGAAGATGGCATTTTTTTAAGAGCTTATAGACCTTTATTTTCATTCGCTTTGAAAGTCTCAAACGTTGTTTAATTCCTGCCGAGGATACTAAAATTAGCTTATCAACCGGATATTTAGCTGCATAAACTATAGATACTCTTCCCCCATAGGAATGCCCCAGTAAGCAAGGATTTTCTATTCCTAAGGCTTTCACAAATTCATATATCACATCGGCAACTTCCTCCACTCCTAAGGGAACCCCAACCTGTGAACCACCAAACCCTGGCAAATCAATAGAATATACTCTGAACCCGCTGAAGGCTTTTACCAGCTTAGAAAATGTCAGAAGAGATGCTCCCCAGCCATGCAATAAAAGAAGGTCTTTTCCATCTCCCTCCACCTCATAATGTATTTTGAATCCATTCAGTTCTAAATCTATAGTATCACCAACCTATCCTAATATATGGGCTTTCCTTTAAAAATAGACTAGAATTGATTCAGGTTAAGCAAAATACTACAATTTTTTCTTTCATTTTTTTCCTTCGAATCAAACGTTTCAAGCTATAATTGAAATCAGAAAATGACTTTCTATTTTTCTAAAAAGATAGTATAATACAAAAAAAAGGAAATGATAAGATGAAAGAGATTGTAAAGCCCCTGTTAACCTGGTTTGAATTAAATAAAAGAAGCTTAGAATGGCGAGAAAATCCAACTGCCTATACCATATTAATTAGTGAGGTTATGCTTCAGCAGACTAGAGCTGAGGCTGTACGTCCCTACTATGTAAGATTTTTAGAGGAGCTCCCTAGCTTTAAGGCTCTTAGTGAATGTCCAGATGAGAAGCTGTTTAAACTATGGGAGGGTCTCGGCTACTATAACCGGGCCCGCAATTTAAAAAAATGTGCTATCAAGGTTGTAGAAGAGCATCAGCAGATATTTCCAAAAGACTATGAGCAGGCAATAGCATTACCTGGAATTGGAGCTTACACCTGTGGGGCTATTCTTTCCCGCACCTACAATCTTCCCTATGCGGCTGTAGATGGAAATGTACTTCGGGTCCTTTCTAGGTATCTCTGTTCAGAAATGGATATTTTAAAGGATACTACTAAAAAATATTTTAAAGACGAACTTGAAAAAATCATTCCCTCTGAGGCTGGAATGTTCAACGAGGCCTTAATGGAGCTGGGTGCTACTGTGTGTATGCCTAAGGTATATCTTTGTTCTGCCTGTCCTCTTCAACAAAACTGTCAGGCAAGGAAAACCAACACTCAGGCTTTATTTCCTAAAAAGGAATTAAAAAAAGAGAAAAAAATTTTTGAGTATACCGTACTATTTTTGACAGACGGGGTTAAATATGCAATGTTTTCTAAGAAGGATGGTGTATTAAAAGGGCTCTCTTCTCCTATACTGGTGGAAGCCTTTTTGACCTCCTATGAAGCATTAGAATATGTTTCCTCTTTAGGCTTTGACCCAATTCGAGAGGTAAAACTAGAAGATAAAGTTCATATCTTTACTCACCAAAAATGGTTTATGCAGGGCTATAAGGTTTATGTTCGAAATCTGTTGGATGCTCCCTCCTACACCGCAGAGGAAATAAAAAACAGGCTGGGTGTACCAACCTGCTTTAAACAGTTTTTAACGGAAGTTCTATCTTAAATTTTAGCCTATGGAATCTGTCATTTCCAGCTTGATCAGACGATTCAGCTCTACAGCATACTCCATAGGAAGCTCCTTTGAAAATGGTTCAATGAACCCCATTACAATGAGCTCTGTGGCCTCTGCTTCTGTCAAGCCTCTGCTCATTAAATAAAATAGCTGTTCCTCATTGACCTTGGAAACGGTTGCCTCATGCTCAATATACATATCATTGTTTTTGGCACTATTGGTAGGTATCGTATCAGAGGAGGAAATCTCATCTAAAATTAGGGTATCGCATTCCACATGGGCTCTAGCTCCAAAGGCCTTAGGTCCACAGGAGGCAGTACCACGATAATTGACCTTGCCACCACCTCGGCAAATCGATTTAGAAATGATGGTTGAGCTGGAGTGCTCTCCTAGATGAATCATCTTCGCTCCCGTATCCTGTAGCTGATTTTCAGCAGCAAAAGCAATCGAAACAGTAGTACCCTTACTATATTTTCCTTTAAGGATACAGGCAGGATATTTCATATTCAAGCCTGCACCTACATTTCCGTCAATCCATTCCATATGTCCTTCATCATCGACAAGAGCACGTTTGGTAACAAGATTGACGATATTATTTGACCAGTTCTGGACAGTAGAATAACGACAATGCGCGCGTTTTCCAACGAAAATTTCTACCACAGCGGCATGCAGAGAATCCTTGGAATACTGGGGAGCTGTACACCCCTCAACATAGTGGATATCCGCATCGTCATCTACAATAATCAAGGTTCTTTCAAACTGTCCCATTCGCTCGGAATTTATTCTAAAATAAGACTGAACGGGCTTTTTCAATTTTACACCCTTAGGGACATAAATAAAGGAGCCACCACTCCATACTGCAGAATTCAGGGCAGCATATTTATTATCTGTATAAGGAACCAGCTTTCCAAAATATTGCTGCATAAGGTCTGCATGCTCTCTTAGGGCTGTATCTGTATCACAGAATATGACACCTAGGTCATCTAATTCCTTCAGATTATTATGATATACCACCTCAGACTCAAACTGCGTAGAGGAGCCTGCCAAATACTTGGCTTCTGCCTCGGGAATTCCCAGCTTGTCAAAGGTATCCTTTATCTCCTCAGGTACATCCTCCCATTTATTTTCCGTACGCTCACTAGATTTGATATAATAAGTATAATCATTAAAATCAATTCCTGATAAATCTGGTCCCCAGACCGGATTTTTTTGTTTCAAAAAGGAAGCATAGGATTTCAATCGAAAATCCTTCATCCACTCAGGTTCGTGCTTTGCATTAGAAATAAATTCTACTACCTCTTTTGACAGTCCTTTGCCTGAGGTTAAAATTGTCTTCGCATCTGTTGTAAAGCCATACTTATAGTCGCCTACAATCTCATCTACCTTTGTTTTACTCATGATGTTCTACCTCATCTATCGCTCTTTCCACACACTTCCAGGCAAGAGTTGCACACTTGATGCGGGCAGGAAAATCTCTAACTCCCTTGTAGGCAATTGCCTCCTCTAGCTTGTCCTCATCTGGAAGCTCCTCTCCCTTTACCATGGAGTAAAAGCTCTGAATGATATCCTTAGCCTCTTCTACTGTTTTACCGATTAAAAGCTCACTCATCACAGAAGCAGAGGAAAGACAGATGGAACAGCCCTTTCCATCCTGTCTAACGTCAATCACTCTTCCATTTTCCACTACTATTTCTACTCGCATATCATCCCCACAGCTAGGGTTCGTCAAATGAACAAGATGATATGGGTCTGTATTCTTCAATCCCTTGTTTTTAGGATTCTTATAATGATCCATAATTACAGTTCGATATAAAGTATTTAAATCCATACTGCCCTCCTAAAGAGTACCAAAAAATTCTTCTGCCTCTTTTACACTTTGTACAAATTTTTCTACATCCTCTAAGGTGTTGTAAAAATAAAAGGATGCTCGGACAGTCCCAGTTGTCTTCAGCCATTTGGTGATATGCTGAGCACAGTGATGCCCTGCCCTGATACATACGTCGTTATTATCAAAGACACTCGCCGCATCATGGGGGTGAACGCCTTTTATATTGAAGGAAATAATTCCTGTTTCTGCCGTTTCATTGTAGATGATGATATTAGGTATTTTTCTCAATTCCTCTAAGGCTTTTTCCTTTAAGAAATATTCATATTTGCCAATTTCCTCTAAGCCTATACCTGAGATATATTCAACTGCCTTGCCAAGCCCAATCGCATCAGCAATGATGGGTGTCCCCGTTTCAAAGCGATATGGTGCCTCCTTAAAGGTCATATCATATAAATTCACATCATCTGCCATATCTCCACCAAACTCCACAGGAGGCATACCTGCGAATAGACTAGACTTTCCATAAAGAACACCAATCCCAGTAGGACCACACATTTTATGTCCAGAAAAGGAAAGAAAATCACAATCCAATTCCTTAACATCAATGGGCATATGAGGTACTGCCTGAGCAGCATCAACAGAAACAATAGCCCCCTTTTGATGGGAAAGCTTTATGATTTCCTTTAAAGGTGTAATATATCCCATTACATTAGATACATAAGTTATGGCTACTACCTTAGTACGCTCTGTCAGGACAGACTGAAACGCCTCAACCGTGATTCTACCTTCCTTATTCAAAGGTACATATTTTAAGGTGGCTCCAGTTCTGTTGCATACATTTATCCAAGGCATACAGCTAGAATGGTGCTCAAGTTCTGTAGTAATGACCTCATCTCCGGGTCCTAAATTGCTCATTCCATAGCTTAAGGCTACTAGATTTAACGCCGCAGACGCGCCTCTGGTAAACACGATTTCTTCAAACTCTGCATGAAGAAAATCCGCTATTTTCGCCCTTGCCTCCTCATATGCGTCAGTAGCAAGATAGCTGAGCTTATACACCCCTCTATGAACATTTACCCCAAGCGTATTATAGTATTTATCCAGCTCTTCAATCACACAATAGGGCTTCAGGGTTGAGGCTGAATTATCTAAATAAGCAAGCTTAGGATTATCTTTTAAAACTGGAAAATCATTTCTCAGCTTTGCAACATTTAGCACTAAAAATCACCTCTTAATCAATAATTCTAATCTTTGATTTAATTTTTGTTTTAACTCTTGATCCACTATTTTATCTATGAATGGGCGGATTATACCTTCTAAAATCAGAAAGAAGGCCTCCTGCTTTGACAAGCCACGACTCATCAAATAAAACAAGCATTCGTCTGACATCTTGCCGATGGACGCCCCATGATTCGCTACCACATCATATTCATCAATCAATAAGATCGGCTTTGAAGTGATGACAGAATCATCATCCATAATGATTCCCTTAGAAAGCTGGGCACATTTGGATTTGGCCATACCCTTTTGAATTTTACCCGTGGTATCAAAAAGAATATTTGCATGATCCATAACTACACCAAAATTGGAAATACTGGATTCGGTATGTTTGGCCTGATGTTCAATCTGCTGAATAAAACTTTGTTCAAAGCCTCCTGCCAAGGAAAGAAGCTCTACGTTGGCCGTAGCCTGCTCTGCTAAAAGATGAATATCTAGACGCTCCTTACTCGCATCTGTACTGATTTCAATGATATGCAGGTGCCCAGAGCACTCAAACCTTCTAGTGGTATCAACAGAGGATAAAATCTGGTATTCAACCTCAGCATAAGGACGAAGGATAATGGTCAGGCTAGTTTTACTGCAAAGATCAATGATTCTAGCCTGGACGCCTTCCTCTATTACAATTTCCATTCCCTGCTCTACATAAATATAGTCTGACAGGGTTTTGGTAATTCTCAGTTGGTGATTTTGAAGGAAAAGACCAGAACCTTCAAAATTTTGATTCGCGGTTAACCGAATCATTTCTGACCACTATTATGAGCACAGGAACCTAAAAGAACATGGGTCTTTTCATCTTCTTCTCGTTCTATCTCAATTCCTAGCTCCTCTTTTATCCAGTCATAGCCATTTTGATCTATCTTAGCAATCAATTCCTTACCACCGGTTAAAACAATTCTTCCATTAATCATTATATGTACAAAATCCGGCTTGATATAGTCAAGTAACCTTTCATAATGGGTAATTAACAAGCATCCAAGATTTTCATCTATCATATGACTCACATTTTCACCGACAATGCGTAAGGCATCCACGTCAAGACCAGAGTCTATCTCATCTAAAATTGCAAACTTTGGCTTCAGCATTTTCATCTGCAAAATTTCATTTCTTTTCTTCTCTCCACCAGAAAATCCTTCATTCAGATACCGGTGAGCCAAATCCTCTGGCATTTTCAATTCTGAACAAGCCTTTTCATAGCTGCGGATAAAGGAAAATAAAGATGTATCCTTACCACTGCAGGCCTTCATTGCCGAACGAATAAAATCACTATTTGTTACCCCAGGAACCTCAGCTGGATATTGATAAGCCAAAAAAATTCCCTTTCTGGCTCTTTCATCTACGGCCATAGGTAAAAGACTTACCTCATCTAGCAGAATATCTCCAGAGGTCACCTTATATTTTGGCTGTCCCATTACTACAGAGGACAGTGTTGATTTTCCTGTTCCGTTGGGGCCCATAATCGCATGGACCTCACCTGTTTTTATCGTTAGATTTACACCCTTAAGAATTTCCTTATCCTCTATTCCCGCATGTAAATCCTTTATCTGTAAAATGCTGCTCATTTGTATTCACTCCAATCCCAAAGCATTATGTATTATACCACACAATGGTTATTTTTTACCATATTTAGCTAAATTCTGATGATATATTTTATTCACTTCATGAAATATTCTTTCCGTATCATTCGCCTGAACCACCCCAATACAGGTCTTCTTTATTTCCTCATCCATCGTATCTACAGATAGAGCATATGTACTATTTTCCAGCAGATGTCTTGAATGATTTGAGGAGGAAACCCCTACAATTTTCAATTCCGCCTCTGAACAATATGTTTTTAGAATATCTAATTCTTCTATCGCCTTACTATAGATTTTTACATACTTTAGATGCTGATCCTGATTGGCCTCAAACACATCATAAATTAAAATGGAAAGCTCACCTTTAAGCTGCTGATCCTGTTCAATCAGGTCAATGATTTTAAAGACTAGCTCCTCCTGTTCTACAATCAAAAAATAGAGCACATCCTCATCAGGAGCCTGTTCTGGGATGTAGCAGCAAAAGGAGGCATTTTTCTTACTATCCGCATAAATTCTTTCTCCTGGATTATCAATGCTTTCACTATAGGTAAAAAGCACATCATCTCGGATTTGATTGATAAAGGGGGTAATTCCATTTTCCTTTAATAATGTTCTTACCTTTCCCGCAATCTCCTTAGAAATCACCTCGGTAGCAATATATTTCTGCTCCACCGTATCATATAGGGCCGCTCCTGACATACAAATTACAGGATGGTTGATTTTAACATCCTCAAGTAACGGCATGAAGGTAGTTGGCGTTCTTGTAGTAAACAGCGTTACATTCGCCCCTATCCGATTCAGATAATTCATTTTATATTGCATATAGCCCTTAAACCGGTCACTATCTCGAATCAGCATTCCATCGATTCCTACACAAAACAATAAATTCTTATTGTGGAAGCGATGCGGCATACGGAATAAATTCACTCCTAAAGCAATCAATACGCCTATGATGGTAGATAAAATTCGGTTAATTCCAAACTGCCACTGCCATTGTCCAACGTTAATATTCGGGTTGACCGTCACCGATAAAAAGGTCAAAATTGCCACAAAGATTGCCTGTTGTTGTTTGAGGACAATTCCTGTAACAATCACGACAATTGTAAATAGGGCGATTAAAATATAAGGTAAAACAAAGTTAAGTGTAGACAGATTTACGGCCTGTAAATTTGGCCAGGTTCCTCCACAAAGCTCATAAAAGGTAATCAAAAGGATTCCTATAATTCCCCCAATCAGGGAAGCCACACAGCGAATCTTCGCCTGATTTAAGCTTGCACTCTTACTCGCATGTATGGAGTAGGCAGTAGCCAGTCCTGCAAAAAATGGATTATACCAGGAAAACGCGAAATTCTGGGGTACTCCTGGAATAAATTCAAAAAGCTTAAATATAATGAAAACCATTAAGCAAAGAAATACACTGATTGCCGTTTTAATGGTTCTAAGTCCAATCCTTTTCATACTACTTTACCTCACCCGTGAAAAAATCATAGCCTTTCGCCATGATTTTTTACTTATTTAACAACAATATTGACCAAACGCTTCGGAACAACGATCGTTTTAATGACCTCATGTCCTTCCGTAAACATCCGCACTCTTTCTCTAGAAAGTGCCTGCTGAATAATTTCTTCCTTTGGCAAATCCACTTCAACCTCTAGATGATCTCTCAATTTTCCATTGACCTGAATCACCAAAGAAATTTTTTCTAAAACAAGCTTTTCCTCATCATACTTTGGCCATTCCTCAAAAGAAAGTGTATCTGTATGCCCAAAGATAGACCATAGCTCCTCACACATATGTGGACAGATTGGGGAAAGAAGCTTAATAAATCCCTCTACATAAGGCTTGTAAATTTTCTCCGCCTTATAAGCTTCATTTAAAAAAGTCATCATTTGAGCAATGGCTGTATTAAAGTTTAAAGAGTCAAAATCTATAGATACCTTTTTCACAGTCTGATGATAAATCCGTTCTAGCTTACCATCATTTTCTAAAGTAAATTTAGAAGTATATTCCTCAAAGGTGCAGAATCTCCAAACACGGTCTAAAAACTTTCTGGCTCCCTCTAATCCTTTACTACTCCAAGGCAAAGAGGCCTCTAGTGGTCCCATAAACATTTCATAAAGACGCAGAGTATCTGCCCCATATTCTAACACTACATCATCTGGATTCACAACATTACCACGGGACTTACTCATCTTTTCATTATTTTCACCTAAAATCATACCCTGATGAAACAGCTTCTGAAAGGGTTCCTTTACAGGAACTAAACCCTTATCATATAAATAATTATTCCAGAATCTAGAATATAAAAGATGTCCAACCGCATGTTCTGAACCACCCAGATATAAGTCTACTGGCAGCCAGTGCTTCAATAGCTCATAGTTGGCAAATTCCTCATTGTTATCTGGATCAATATACCGCATAAAGTACCAGCTGGATGCTGCTGAGCCTGGCATCGTGGTTGTCTCTCTTTTACATGGCTTTCCATGGTAGGTAGTATTTACCCAATCGGTCGCATTCTCTAAAGGAGCAGTACCATTAATTTTAGGCTTATAGTCATCTAATTCTGGAAGAACAAGTGGTAAATCTGAATCCTCTAAGGCCTCACTAGTTCCATCCGTGTAATGAACAATTGGGATTGGTTCTCCCCAGTATCTCTGGCGAGCAAAGATCCATTCTCTTAAACGATAGGTTACCTTTTTAGAGCCAATCTTCTGTTCTGTCAGCCACTGAATCATTTTTTCAATCGCCTCTTCCTTGGCAAGACCATTTAAGAAGCCAGAATTGATATGAATCCCATCCTCTGTGTAGGCAGCCTCTAAAACATTGCCACCCTCTAATACAGGAATGATATCTAAGCCAAACTTTTTAGCAAACGCATAATCCCGTTCATCGTGAGCTGGAACAGCCATAATGGCCCCTGTTCCATAGCTGGCTAACACATAATCAGAAATCCAAATAGGAATTGCCTTCTGATTGGCAGGGTTGATAGCATAAGATCCTGTAAAAACTCCTGTCTTTTCCTTGTTTAGCTCCGTTCTTTCTAAATCACTTTTTAGGCTGCAGGCATGCTGGTAGGCAGAAACTGCTTCCTTTTGTTCTGGAGAAGTAATCTGACTGACTAAAGCATGCTCAGGAGCAAGAACACAGTAGGTGGCTCCAAACAGAGTATCACAACGTGTTGTAAAAACGGTAAAGCTTGCATCACAATCCTTAACTTTGAAGGTAATGTTCGCTCCTACCGATTTTCCTATCCAGTTCTTCTGGATTTCCTTAGTGGAGGAAGGCCAATCTAGGGTGTTTAAGCCATCTAAAAGCCGTTCAGCATAGGCAGGAATATCCATAACCCACTGCTTCATATTTTTACGGACAACAGGGTATCCGCCTCTTTCCGTCGATGACCTCATCGTTTGCCAAAACCGTTCCAAGCTCCTCACACCAATTGACAGGCATGTCTACCTGCTTGGCAAGACCATCCTGATACAGCTGTTTGAATATCCATTGCGTCCACTTATAGTACTTCGGATCACAGGTAGAAATTTCCTTAGACCAGTCAAAGGAAAATCCCAACATTTTTAACTGTCTTGTAAAATTTTCAATATTTTTCTTGGTGAATTCCTCGGGATGATGTCCTGTCGTGATGGCAAACTGCTCTGCAGGAAGACCAAAGGCATCCCATCCCATTGGATGCAGGACGTTATAGCCCTCCATTCTCTTCTTTCGACATACAATATCCGTAGCTGTATACCCCTCCGGATGTCCTACATGCAAGCCCTGACCAGAAGGATATGGAAACATATCCAAAGCATAAAATTTTGGCTTGGAGAAATCCCATACATCTGTATGGAAGGTCTGATTTTTTTCCCAATACTCCTGCCATTTTTTTTCTATTTCTATATGATTGTAAGGTTTCATACTATCACTCCCTATTTATTCTTTATAAATTTTGGTCCTTGCTGTTTTGGCTTTTTCTTTTCAGAAATATAGCTTACAAGCTTAAAAATCAAATATGGAATCGCTACAGATAAAAGCACTAAGCTATACCATAACGCAATAGTGTTTACAAACACAAAGGTGATATGGAAAAAGCAATACCAGATTAAACAGCCTAACAAAATGGTGAGCACCATACAAAGCGGCATAAACCTTGGTGCCTCATATTCCTGAACCATTGAGGTTTTAAATAGCATCATAATTAAATAAATCAGTGGGTGCCCCAACAGGATGGTGGATAAAACTGTAATAAAGGTGTCTGGCGTATCAAAGCCTTGAATAAATCCTACAACGGGTATGATGGCAATATCTAAAATTAGTAGACTAATATGAATAATATTCAATCTTTTTAGCATAAATTCTAACTCCTTTTTTAAAAAATTATAAATGAAAATAAGCACTTAAAAACTCAAATGCCTCTAAATTAAAATCACTTTTATCAAATGCAAAAAAAGCACCATTTTTCCAGAGAAAAAAGAGTTTTTCCTTTTGGGAATTATAAATTAATTTTTTCAAATTGGTATAGCTATACTGGTCCGTATAGGAATTACCATCAATCACATAAGAAATTTCAAACAAATCCGAATAAACCAAAACATTGATATTTTTTATTTTGGTTTCTATTTTTTTCTTATAGCGAAAAGCTCTATATAAGCCACCTAATCCTACAAAGAGGAGTGTAGCTAATATCGGCCATAAAATTGCACAAACTAAATTGATGGTACTTGGCCATAAAATATAAAATACGATAAAAACAATCGAGAAAAATAAAATATAACCATATAGAGGCCATGATCTTTTTAAAAATACTTGATAGTAAACCTTGAAGCAATCTTTATCAAATTTCATTTCTGGCTCAAAGGAGCATAGCAGATTCTTTTCCATAATCACACCTCACTATTTTACTATTATACACTATTTACCACAAAATAAAAAGTCCTAAGATTCATCTTAGGACCATGTTAAATTCACTGATTTTAAAAACCAAAGAATTCCTTTGCGTTGTTGTAACAAACATCCTCAACAATTTTTCCTAAAGTTTCAAGTTCCTCTACTGGATACTGACCTGACTCTACTAGGTTACCAAGCATTTGACATAACAAACGACGATAATATTCATGACGAGGATAAGCTAGGAAGCTTCTGGAGTCTGTAAGCATACCAACAGACTGAGCAATCAAGCCTACCTGCATAAGAGTTTCAAGATTTTGACGCATACCATCCTGCTGGTCTAAGAACCACCAAGCTGTACCTACCTGAACTCTTCCCTTAACGCCTTCCTTCTGGAAGCAACCGGATAAAACGGTAAGAGCATAATTGTCTCTTGGATTCAAGCAATATAAGATAGTTTTAGGAAGCTCGTCTGTTTCATCTAAAGCTCCTAAAAGAGCAGACAGCTTAGCCATATAGTTCTGGTCCTCAATCGCATCAAAGCCTGTATCTGGACCAATCTTCTTAAGCATGGATTTTGAATTATTTCTAAGAGCTCCAATATGGTACTGCTGAACCCAGCCATGCTTATGATATTCCTTGCCTAAGAACACTAAAATATAGCCCTTATACCAATCCTGCTCCTGTTCTGTTACAGGCTTGTGAGCCATCCCCTTTTTAAACACTGCATTTGCCTGATCATAGGTACAAGGGGCATAGTGAACAACATCTAAGGCATGGTCAGAAAGTCTAGACCCCATTTGATGGAAGAATTCAATTCTTTCTGCCAAAGCACGCTCTAAATCCTTTAAGGATTTAATCGGGTAGCCGACAACACCAGCTAGCTGATTTACCCAAGACTCAAACCAATCCAGTTCAACATTGATGGCCTTATCTGGACGGAAGGCTGGACGGACATGTACCTTTAGAGTATCATCTGCATTCATCTTCTTATGCCATTCTAGACTATCCACTGGATCATCCGTAGTACAAACAGTATCTACCTTGAATTTATACATCATTTCTCTTGCAGTCAAGGTTTCAAGCTTTTGATTAGCCTTATCCCAAATCACCTTAGCATTGTCCTTATTGATGATTTCAGAAATATCAAAATATCTGCGCATCTCTAAATGAGACCAGTGATAGAGAGGATTTCCTACAAAGTAAGGCATAGACTCAACAAACTGCATATATTTTTTATAGTCATCCTCAGGACCTGAAATAGAATCCTCCTCATAACCTCTTGCCCGTAGGCTTCTCCATTTATAATGGTCACCATACCGGTCACCAGCACCTAACCAAACCTCAGCTAAATTTCTGAATTTTTTATCCTCATAAATTTCCTTTGGCTGCAAATGACAATGATAGTCAATAATTGGCATGTGCTCCGCATGCTCATGATATAATTTCTTAGCGGTTTCCGTTGTTAATAGGAAATCCTTATCCATAAATGCTTTCATATCTTTTCTCCTTGTTATAATACGACTCCGTCCTTGAAAATAGAAATTTCACGGAAGTTATTTTGCTCATTTTTTGCTAATTTCTTACCAGATGCAACATCACATAAGAAATCAATAAATTCTTCTAACAGCTGATCCATATCCTTTTTATCAACCAGGTCACCAGCATTAAAGTCAATCCAGTTAGATTTTTTGGTTGCCAGTGCTGTATTGGTAGCAATCTTTACGGTAGGAACAAATCCACCAAATGGAGTTCCACGTCCTGTGGTGAATAAAACCATCTGACATCCCGCACAGCCTAAGGTTGTTGTAGCAACCAAATCATTGCCTGGAGTACAAAGCAAATTCAATCCATTCGTCTTAATCCGTTCTCCCATTTTCAAAACGTCCTGTACAACGGAAGCGCCTGCCTTTTGGGTACAGCCTAAGGATTTATCCTCTAGGGTAGTAATGCCACCCTTTTTATTTCCTGGGGATGGATTATCATAAATCACCTGATTGTGGTTCTTAAAATATACCTTGAATTCATTGATAAGATTCACAATTTTATCAAAGGTCAATGTATCCTTAGCTCTTGCCATTAAAAGCTTTTCAGCTCCAAACATTTCTGGAACCTCACCTAAAACAGTCGTTGCCCCATTTAAGGAAAGGAAATCAGAAAAACGACCTAACAACGGATTTGCTGTAATTCCAGACATTCCATCAGAGCCACCACATTTTAGACCGATGCGTAGTACAGAAAGCGGTTTGGTAACCCTTTTGTCATCCTTCATCTGGTCATAAAGCTCCTTTAAAAGCTTGGTTCCCTCTTCTACCTCATCCTCAACCTCCTGAGCAACCAAGAAACGAGTTCTTTTTTCATCATATGCTCCTAAGGTCTCTTTAAAAGTTGAGATTAAATTCTCTTCACAGCCCAAGCCTAAAACCAGAACACCGCCAGCATTTGGATGCTTTACCATATCCTGTAACAAGGTTCTTGTGAGCTCTAAATCTGACCCCATCTGGCTACAGCCAAATGGATGCTGGAAGGTATAAACACCATCAATCTTTGAAGTGTCATATTTCCGTTTAAAATTTTCAATCATATCCTTAGCCATACCAGAAACGCAGCCAACCGTTTGAATTACCCATAGCTCATTTCGAATTCCGTATTCATGGGTAGAACGCTCATATACCTCTACGGTTCTATCGGATGCATAGCCTAAAACCTCAGGATAGTTTGGCTCATAGGTGTAAGATATTACATCATCTAAATTGGTCGCAACATTGTGGGTATGGACATGCTCTCCTGGTTGGATATCCTTAGTGGCATGACCAATAGGAGCCCCATATTTAATAATATTTTCTCCCTGTTTTATCGGTTTTAAAGCCACCTTATGTGCCTGAGGAATATCCTCTAAAAGCAGGACACCTTCCACGCTTTCTCCCTTAGTAAAAGGACGTAGCACAACAGCAACATTATCAAACTGATTAATGATAATATAGTCTTTCATAGTTTCTCCTTTAAGAATTTTTTATTATTTAACCTGCTTCGCTAAAGCCTCACGCATAGACGTAGACGTTATTTCATATAAGCAGTCTGTTACAAACTCTAAAACTCCATCATACTTTGTTAAATCAACTTCCCAATGGCTCTTTAAAGATAAGACATGCTGAGCAATTTTACCACAAGCAGCCTTAGAACCATCAAAGTCAGCCCATAGCTCCTTAAACATATCTAAAGCCCAGGCATCATCCGCAAGCTTGATATCCTCTTCGCCACGTTTTCCTCTGTAAAATACCATCAGTGCGGCAAGACTAAATAAAGCGTGGTCTGGGAAATGCTTTAAATCCTCTAGATTCTGTAGAACCGTAGGTAAAATTCTTGTCTTATACTTCGTTACAGAATTTAAGGCAATACTCATCAGCTCATGACGAACAAAAGGATTACCATAACGCTCTAAAACACTATTTGCATAAGAATCCATTTGGTCTCTTGGAATATTGATGGTAGGGACAACCTCATTAAAAATAAAATCTAAAACAAACTGATTCAGCTGCTTGTCCTCAATGGTTTCCCGAACGGTATCAATACCTGATAAATAAGAAACTGGTACTAAACAGGTATGAGAACCATTTAAGATTTTAACCTTTCTTTCCTTATAAGGCTTAATAGAGTCAACAAATAAAACATTTAAGCCAGCCTTGGCAGTAGGAAGCTTCGTTTCTAAATCCTTTACTGTCTTTCCATCAATTACCCATAAATGGAAAATCTCTCCTACCACCATATTGTTGTCTACATAGCCTAGCTGGTTCCATAGCTCCTTATCCTCATTTCTTGGATATCCTGGAACAATTCTATCTACTAAAGTATTGTAATACCGGTTTGCATTCTCCACCCAGTCAATAAATGCTTTGTCCATATGGTTATGCTCTGCAAGCTGAACCAAAATCTCCTTTAAGGTATCTCCATTATGGTCAATCAGCTCACAAGGGATGATTTCTAAGCCTTTTTTCACATCGCCCTTAAAGTGGTCATAACGAGCCTTTAAGAATGCTAAAAGCTTTCCTGGGAAGCTGTTAGGCGTCTTTGTAAAATCCGTATCCTTTGGATCAAACGCAATTCCTGCTTCGGTGGTATTAGAAATGATAAACTCCAAATCCTCACTCTTGGCATAGTCTAAATATTTTTGATATTCCTCAAAAGGATTTATGAAATCCTCTAAACAATCAATCACCTGGTGGGTTTTAACCGTTTGTCCATTATTTATACCTTGTAGGTATAAGGTATAAAGACCATCTGCAGAAGCTAACTCCTTTACACGTCCAAATGGCATTGGCTGAACAACCACTACCCCTGCATTAAAGTCTGCCTTTTTATTCATAGAATCCACAATCCAGTCGATGAAGGCTCTTAAAAAGTTACCCTCTCCAAATTGCATAATTTTTACAGGATGTTTCACCTTTTCAACAAGTTTACTACTCAAATTTTCCACAATATATTTCCTCCATTTACACCTTTCTTAACAAAAGTGCCCTCTTTATTATATCCTAATTTTACCACGCAAAACAGGAATAGTCAACGAAAATGAAAGCCCTTTTATTAAACTCGAATATGCAGCCATTTTCGCTTTCCAAAACGCCAAATATTGAGGCTTAACCGCAGGCTTTGGTCAATCAGCATTCCTATCCAAGCCCCAATTACACCGAGTCCAGCGGGGTAACAAAGCAGGTAGGAAACTAAAGGCCGCACACAGGTTACACTCACTAGGGAGGTTGTAGCTGTAAACTTAGTATCCCCACTTCCTCTTAAAATACCCGTAATCACCCATTGAATGTTCTGGGGAAGGGTGGTAAAGGCCGCAATAATCATGATGATGGCAGCTGTATTTGCCCGTTCCTCTGTTTCTGGGGAATAAAGACTAATCAGTGGCTTTCGGGCTAAAACCATAAACAAGCAGATTATGATTGCACACAAAAAGGAAATCATCATACTGACCTTTGCATACACTACAGCCAAATCCTTACGCTTTTCTCCTAGTCTATGTCCTACAACCGCGGCAGTTCCTATGGAAAATCCATCCGCAAGCGTAAACATTAAAGAGTTCATATCGTTACATATGCCATGTACATAGGTTGCATCATCGCCTAAATAATTGACAATCATCGCAAATAAAATGAAGCCAATTCTTAAGAAAATTTGGTCAATCAGGGTAGAGGGTAAAATATGGCCAATTGCGCCAAGTGTTTCCTTATCTAGGGTAAATAGCTGCTTAAAGGACAATTTCAAATACCCCTTAGGAAGCAAAATGGTAACAAGACAAATCAGGAAGGCAACTGCATTACCGATGACGGTGGCAATGGCAGCTCCTGCAATCCCAAGCTTTGGGAATCCCCAGTTCCCATTAATCAGCAGATAATTTAGACCAATATTCACTAAATTGGCCACTAAATTCGTCAGCATAGAAATCTTTGTCTTGCCAATACCTCTTTGACAGGCATTGATGGTCAACCGCAGGGCATTGAATATAAAGCCTGAGGCGATGATGGATAAGTAGGTAGTCGCATAATCTATCGTATTTTCAGTTGCCCCCATAAGCTGGCAAAACTGACGAGAAAATACAGCCACCAATATGCTAAGGACAACCGCTATCATTACCGAAAGCTTAAGTCCCTCATGCATGGTACGATTCACAGATTCCCTGTTTTTAGCACCAAATCGTCTAGATACAATCGCAGTTACAGCTATATTCAGCGCTGTGATAAAGCATATCATAAAATAAATGGGCTGTTTTGTGATTGTTACTGCCGCATTAGCATCATTGCCGATAGAGGATACCATAATCCCATCAAACATAGTTACTAGAGCGACTAAAAAGCCTTCAACCATAGAAGGCCAAACAATCTTCATCACATCTTTAGAAACCTTAGAATACTTAGGGATTTCCCCTTCTATTTCATTTTCCTTTACATATCGTCTTGTATCAAAAATTCTAAGCATGATACCACCTACCTATTTATGATATGTTTCATTATGATTAATTTTAAAGGCTCTGTAAATCTGTTCTAATAAAATCACCTGCATCAGCTGATGCGGAAATGTCAGCTTAGAAAAGCATAAATGATAATCCATCTGGCGAAGCAAGGATTCCCCTAAGCCTAAGGATCCTCCTATTACAAAAACGATGTGGGAGCTAGAATAAGAAAAAACATTGTCCATTTTTTGAGCAAGCTCAGGACTAGAAAGCATAGTCCCCTTTAGGTTCAGGGCAATCTTATAGGCATTGCTGGGAAGAGCTTTAAGTAGCCTTTCTGCTTCCCTCTCCTTGATAATTTCCATTTCTCCTGCAGAGGCTTTATCTAAAATCGGTTCATCTGCAACAGAGACAAAGGAAAGCTGACAGTACTTGGAGATTCTTTTAGAATATTCTGTGATAGCGTCCTTTAAATATTTCTCTTTGATATTTCCAACACTGGCAATCGTTATTTTCATAATTGATACACCTCAGTAGCAACTGGAGAGGTTACCACAAATTTTACTCCTGAAGTATCCATACCTAAATCCCCCATCACCTTTTTCCCAGTCAGCTCTATAATTTCAGTCAAATTACATTCCTGAGAAATATGAGCATAAAACACAATTTTCGTACGTTCTCCCATGATGTGAGCAAGGGTTACAAACGCATCTTCATTCGATAAATGCCCATGGTCTGATAAAATTCTCATTTTTAATGCATAAGTTCGGTTTGAGGACATCAAAATATAAGGGTCATGGTTAAACTCTAGGACATAGCAGTTTGCATTGCGAATCGTTTCATATAAGGAGGTATGCACATAACCTGTATCCGTGATATAAACTATACTCTGCATAGAATCACTGATTTTATATCCAACAGGCTCTAAGGCATCATGAAAGGTAGGTAAAACCTGGATGAGCGTCTCATCTAAACTGATTTCCGGATAAAACATAGACTCGTCTATCCTATTTAATAATAGTATCGCACCACTGGTTATTTTCTCCTGCAATATCTTCTTTAAAGCCTCATTTCTTCCATTTCCCAAAGCCTTATAGGTTCCGCTCGTCATATAGCAGGTCAAATTTCCAGCCTTTAACACGGTTCCTAAGGAACGAACATGGTCATCATGCTCATGGGTTATTAATAGTGTGTCAATCGAAGAAAAGTTTATTCCTATTTTGTTCAGTTCAAAATCTATGGCTCTTTTACTGATTCCAGCATCAATCAAAATCTTATGATCCGCCGTTTCCACATACGTACAATTCCCTGTAGAACCACTAGCCAATACCTTAATTCTCATATTTTCACCTCAAAAAGCAGTTAGGATTATACCATATTCCGACGTTTTTTGCAAAGAAAAAAGCCGATTAAACGGCTAAAGGTATATTTATAAGGAAGCCTTATGCTAACCAAGCTGCACCAATAATGACAAGTAAAATAAATAAGACTAGAATTAAAGCATATCCATATTCATTTGATCCACAGTTTGCCATAGATGTGGCACCTCCTTTCCTTTCTACTACTATATTATGAAATAATATAAAATAATTTAGTAATAATCGCCTATATATGTAATTATTTTTGAGGTAAAATGAAGTTATTTATTGCATTTTGCAATTATTAATGATATTATATAACGTGCTATGGTTTAAATTTTTGGTAAAAAGGAGTTATCTGAATTATGTTTAAAAAATTGAATTTTAAA
The DNA here is from genome assembly GCA_900540705.1 of uncultured Mollicutes bacterium. Taxonomy (GTDB): domain Bacteria; phylum Bacillota_I; class Bacilli_A; order Acholeplasmatales; family Anaeroplasmataceae; genus Pelethenecus. The sequence continues at coordinate 47,454 of UQGR01000003.1, read as the reverse complement.
TCACGAAGATTGTTTCTAATCATTTCCTTCTTCGTGTTACTTATATCACTTTCTGCCTGTAGTTCAGCAGGAAGTCCTTATGGGAAGCTTCCAGTAGATGAGGTATATACCTCAGCAGGAAAGTATACCGTTACTAAGGGAGAGCTTTGGAATGAACTGAAGTGGACAGCTAAGGATATCCTTACTGAAAAAATCACTGAGGTTGTCATGAAGGATTATGTACAAAAGGTTTCTCTAGTAATGGACAAATCCTTTAGTGATTTAACAAATGATGAAAAGTCAAGCATCGAAGAAAATTTAACTGAGGAAAGATTTGGTGAGCTTCGGTCCTTCTACTCAGAACGATTAGAGGATTATGTGATTGAGGACATCTACAATTTCAGCTTCAGTCCAAAAAATAGTTATGAAGAAATTGAAAGCGTTGAAAAATACGATGCTAAAAAATTAATTTTAAAATATTCTGATGAAATCTATACCCAGTACAATCTTAAAGAAATCAATGGCAAGCCATTTCATCAGTTCTGCACAGAAGCAGTAGAAAAAAGAGAAAATTATCTTACTATAGCAAAACAATTAAAAAATTTATACTATCAGTCACTGGCAAAGGAATTGTTAGCATATGCCGTTCTTGAAGAGGATGTCAAGGATGCCTATGACAATAGAGATACAGACAATGAGGATGATTTAGGATATTTCACCAAAAATGAATATACCTCTAAATTCAAGGCTGAATTTGCCAATCAAGCCGATTTGAATCTTGTTTTAATTCACTTCTCCTCTGAGGCAGAGTATACCTCTACTCTTCGTTCCTTTGGCTTAAAGGAATATAAGAAAAACCTAGTATTTATACCAAAGCCTGACAGTGTTTCTAATTTCGCAGAATATTGTGATTACTATGACAAGCTCACAACCTCTGATTTAGAGGCACCAGGTGTATACCAAAGATTAAATACACTTACGATTGCTCAAATCTATATTCAAATGTATAACTATCTTTATGGTGGCTACAGAAATTATATCTATGATGAAAGCTATGTAAGCAACTTTGATTCCGTAGAAAAGCTAATCAATATTACAAGCAGTATCAGAGATAAATCAGGAGAAATAGAGGATCAGGAAGCAGAAATCAAGAAAATTTCTGATGCCTTAATTGCTCAAAAGGATAACTATGATGTAGATACCTTATATACTCGTGAAGAAATCGATGATATTGATTCTTCCTTCAGTACTTACCTATATGAAACATTATCTTTACCTCTAAGCTCTGAAAAAAATGAGGACGATGACAGTCTATGCTACTCTACAAGTGTTCAAACCTATAACAGTTCCTACTGGATTGCCTTCAAGTTCTCTCAGGGTGAGGATAAGTATGAGGATATCTACAATAAGAATACAGTAGATGATGATCTATATGAAAGCATTGCCAAGGACACAGAATTAAAGGCTGAAATTGAAAAGCTTTTAAAGCAGGATAAAATTACACAGACCGCTATTGATTCTGCCGTAAAGGAGCGTACAGATTCTGTTGCTGTAAGCATTTATGATGAGGCATTAGAGATTTCCTATGCAACTGGCAATTCCAACTATTCTAAAACATATGGTTCTGCCCCAAATCCAAATGTGTTGGCAACCTTAAAATACGACAATAAAACCTGGAACTTGAATATTGTAGAGGATACAACAGATGAAAATGCACTTCTTAGTGGTGCATATGACATTTTAGAGGCTAGAAGCGGCGTTACAACTGCAATTGATATTCTAAGCCGTAAGGTAGTTAAAAACACAAAATCCTATGCAGATACTGCGAAGGACATTGATACCTATAAGGATTCTGTAGAATATGTATTAACTGCCTTCTCCAATGACTATTATGCTTCAAGTGGTTATTCTTCTTCTATTGGTAAGTATAATTTTATGATGCTTTATTTCCATACTGCAAACATCGATGAGATTATAGATAATACCTATCGTATCAATGCTGCAGCTGCAAAGCTTCTTACCAACTATAACTCTGACCAATTATTAGACTTCTTTAAATCTTATTCCGATAATATTTATAACAACTATTTCTCTATCAGTGGAAAGAGACTTGTCGTATACCGTGATGCAGACGATGACTCTGAAAAGGATGATGTAACAGAATGGACAGAATCACAAAAGCGTCTAGCTCAACAGTTAGTATATGAAATTTATAACGAGCTTGCTTCCACAACAGGCTCACATTCTGAAGCATTAAGCAATATCATTTCTGAAATCAACACCTCTGCAAGAGCACAATTTGAGGATAATCCAATTGCTCCTGAAAATAAGTGGGCTAATTACAGAAAAGCTGGCTTAAATGTTGAGCTAATTGATATTGAAGCAAAGAATGATACTACTTCTATCGATTTTAAATTAAAGGAAAGAATGCTGGAAATCTTTAAATCTGATTCCTACAGCATCAACCAGACTACTCCAACAGAATATCTTGAGGATTTACGTAAGGCAAATGAAAATCCAGATATGATTTTACAAACCAAGGATGGCTATAACCTATTATTAATCACCTCTGCTGACTTCCAGACTTCTGCTGAATTTAAGGAAGAAAGCGATAAGGAGGGTGTATTTAAGGATATATCCGTATACTATAATGAAGAATATTGCAAGATTGGAAACGTCTATAATGACGAAAAACAATTAAGCAAGGAACAAATTAGATTATATGTATTAGAGTATGTATCTAGCTCTACTTCTAATCTTTCTCCTTCCGCTATCTCTTCTGCATTGACCAATTTCTTATCACCTGTAATTACACGTTATACTGGGACAGAAACTCAAAGAGATGTCATCATTTATTTGATTGAGAAAAAGGCTGGTGCTTTGAACTTTGGTTCAGAGGCAGCTCAGGAAAGATATAATAACATTTTAGAAATCAATCATAATACAGCAGATGATTATATCTCTGTATATTTTGAAGAGGATAAAACAGACACCTTAAAGACCTATGAAAACTGGTGGAAGGATCTTCAAAAGATTGTTGGAGAAATTCTATTAAATGAAGGAGAGGATGCATAATGAAAACTTTAAAGAAATTATCTTTATTACTTGTTGCCTTCTTATGTATGGTTTCTTTGGCATCCTGTCAGGAGCCTGAGGTAAGAAATACCTCTGTTCCTACAGCTGACCTAAATTCTTCTGCAGTAATTGCTACTAGCGGAGATTATAGCGTAACCAACGATATATTTTATGCTAAGCTTCGTGCAAATGGTTATACAACCGTATTAAATAAAATTAAATCAACACTGTTTAGTTCTGAATTAGAATATGTAAAGGGACAAATCAATTTAGGGGATGCAACAGTAAATGACTACGAGCAGGATTTATTTGATGTCTATGCTTCTGACGTTTTCGGAACCTCTAGTGCCGATAGTATTGAGGCCTTTGATGAGGATGAATTAACTACTCTATTTGAAAAGCTAATTGATAAATATAACAACAGAGGCATACTTCTGACGAAGGAAGATATCAAGTATTCTATCGAAAATGATAAAGTGAAATTCACTTATATCCCTCAGGAAATTATAGATGAGGCTTTAATTAATATTGCAGTTCGTAAGGCTGCTAAGGATGCCTTAGAAAAAATAGTAGATTCTGAAAGAATTGAGGATGACGAAAAGAAGCTTGTTACCAACAGCAATTATATTTCACCAGCCAACCTAAAAAGCTACTATGAATCTAATACTAAGACCTATGGTACCTACCGAGCAATCATAATTCAATTTAACAATTTGAACGAGGCAAGAAACGCAATTGCCGCTGTAGAAAATGAGCTTGGACCATTGAATGATGCAAATGCATTAACCTTCTATGCCAAGCTATATAATACCTATTATAATTACAGAAGCCAGCTAGAGCTTACTGACCCATTCGCAAATTCTAACGACTCCTCTAAAACTGTATTTGAGGTTACAGAGGATAAGGATGAGCTTACTAGCATTTCTTCTTCTGTAAAAAATCTTGTTACTACGACTTTAGATGAAGATGGCCAATACATAAAAGAACCATTTAACCAAAACAATAAATATGTCATGGTTTATCGTGGTAAAACTGAATTTGATATCAATAAGCGCTTTGGCATCAGTGATAATAGTGAAGTCATTGAATGGGACGATTTAGAAGCTAAAAATGCTGAGGAATTTACTAAGCTAAAGGCAGAAATCCGTGAAAAATTAATTGATAATAAGGTTTCTTCCTACACTACTACTATTTTAAGTAAGAGAATAAAGGCTGCAGATATTGAAGTTTATGATCCATTCTTTGAATTTAAATTCAAAGGAGATTATGATAAGGAATATGAATTAATTGATCCTTCTAAGTTTGATAATGACAACATCTTCAAGATTGCTGTAACAAACTCAGAATCTAGTACTCAGGAGACCTATACATATTCTGTACAAGACTTCTATAACGACCAAACCAAGCTTAGTGGTTTAACCATTGTTGTTGATCAGTTGGTTTTAGATTATGTATATGATCTTAAGGACAAATTCCTTGACTCTGATAAAATCAATGATTTAGAGGCTGAGCTTGATAAGTCCATTTCTTCTTTTGAGAAAAATGAGAATACGGCTTATCCTTCTGCCGTTGGATTAGAGCTATATTTACTTGCTAATTTTGGATATACAAATCGTGATGACGTATATAAATACAACAAGCTTGCTGAGAATGCAAAAACGGCTTATTTAAATCAAAGAGTATTTGATGAATGGGCTGTCAAGGATGCAGATGGCAATTATACTCATGAAATCAACTATGATAAGCTGAATATTCTTCAAAATATTCTTGATGCTGGAAATAAGAATAAAGAAAACTTATTCTCTATCAATATTGACCACCTTCTGATTTACATTGATGATGATGGAGATGGAAGCCCAGATGATCCAAAGGATTTCCTAAAGAATATTGATGATAAAGACAAGTTCTATGAGGCTTTATTACAATTATCTAGAGCGATTTATAAGGAAGCCAATTGTGAGGAATTAACTAAGTCTAATGACTTAATGGAGATTTTAAATTACATCGTTACTGCTTATAATAAAAATGCTCCTCTGTTCTCTGAGGAGGGTGTAACTTGGGCAAAGTATAAGAATTACAACTTCTTATTAAAGGTAGAATCTCTATCCTCAGGTGGAGATACAACTCAAAGTAATGTAGGAAACTATGTAAAAGAGTTTGGAGATTATGTCAAGAAGCTTTATACTAAGGTTTCTGAGAATAAGGTTTCCATTGACAAGGATAAGCCTATCTTCTACTTTGTGAATAGTCTAGACAAGTCCCCTGAAACTATGGATGACATTTGTAGTACTGAATTTGGATATCATATGATTGTGGTTAACAGCTATGAAGAGCAGGGTACAACCAAGAATACTTCTTCTAGTGATACAAACGGATATCAGAAAAATATTCAGATTCTATTAAATGAACTGGATAAGGACACAACAGAGGACAATATCTATGTTGTTGTACCAGACACCTACAATGAGGATGGTAAGGAAGCAACCATGAATCAGCTGTTCACTTTCTATGTTCAGCAGCAGAATGGTGCAACTTCAACCTTTGACTCTACTCTACGTGATGTATTGAGCGCTATGTTCTCAGAATCCATTACTAGATATACTTCTGCTGGTTTCCAGAATTTCCTATTATTCCAGGAATTAAATATCATTATTGCCGATGGCAATTCTTTGATGGCAAAGCAATTAGAAAACTATGAAGGCTATCTAATAAGAACATCTCAAAGCTATAATAAAGAGGATAAATTCTCTAGCTGGTATAATGGAACATTAAACTGGGCAAGACCTTATAGTGATTAAACAAGAAAATCCCCTACCAAAAGGTAAGGGATTTTCTTTTTTCTTTTTACATTTTATATAAAGCGAGTCCTAGCTTATGCTTTTGATAATCAATATCTATGACATAGGCATGAACCTCATCTCCAACATTTAAAAGGTCTGAAGGATGATTGATCTTTTGAGTAGACATTTTAGAGATATGAATTAATCCGTCATACTTTACACCACAATCTACAAAGGCACCAAAATCCACTACATTACGGACAATGCCATCCAACTCATCCCCTATTTTAATATCCTCAAAATGCATTATATCGCTTCTTAGCTTTAACCCAGGATAATTATCTCGGATATCTCTTAAAGGCGTCACAAAGGCGTCTAGGATATCATTGAGCGTATAAGCGTCAATGTCGATTTCCTTTTGAAGACTTAAACGGTCTAATTTGGCAACCTCTTCCTTCATCTGTTCTGTTCCAAGGTCAGCAGTCGTCAGATTCATAAGCTGTAAAAGCTTTTCTGCCTTTTCATAGCTCTCTGGGTGAATTGAGGTCATATCCAGTGGATTATTTCCCCCAAGAATTCTTAGGAATCCCACGCATTGTTCATACGTCTTAGGCCCTAGCTTTGCAACCTTTTTTAATTCTTCTCGACTCGCAAACCTGTCATTCTTTTCTCGATACTCTATGATATTTTTAGCAACACCCTTAGAAAGACCAGAAACATAGCTCAAAAGAGATGGAGAGCAGGTATTCAAATTCACTCCCACCTTGTTAACGGCATCCACTACAACATCCTCTAAGGACTTAGAAAGCTTGTTTTGAGCAACATCATGCTGATATTGGCCAACTCCAATGGACTTAGGGTCTATCTTTACAAGCTCAGCAAGAGGATCTTGGATTCTTCTGGCAATGGAAATCGCAGATCTCTGCTCAACAGAAAGGTCTGGAAACTCCTCCATAGCAAGAGGGGAAGCAGAGTACACAGAGGCTCCAGCCTCACTTACGACAACATATTTTGCCTCTAATTTGCTTTCCTTAATGACCTCTGCAATAAAGCTTTCTGTTTCACGGCTAGCCGTTCCATTTCCTATAGCGATAATCTCGACATTATATTTTTTGATAAAATCAATGATAGTACGTTTTGATTTTTCTACCTGTCTTGGGTCAACACTGGCTCCCTTAGATTTTTCATTTGGATAAATCACACCAATTTCTAACACCTTGGAATTTGGAGAAATCACAGCCAGCTTACAGCCTGTTCTAAACGCTGGGTCGACACCAAGTACGACATGCCCCTTCATTGGAGCCTGCAATAACAAATGCTGAAGATTAAGAGAAAATATATGAATGGCCTGGTCTTCTGCCTTCTCAGATAGGATAGACCGAATCTCTCGTTCAATGGAAGGGGCAATCAGTCTTTTATAGGCATCCTGAATAGACTCCACAATCTCATCATTAAATATAGAGGTACGATTATGGGTTACATTGTAGCGAATATATTCCACATCACGCTCAGGCTGTAATTCTACATTCACTGTAATGACATCCTCATTCTCAGCCCGATTTAAGGCTAAAATACGATGGGGTTTAATGAAGGCTATTTTCTCTGTAGCCTCATAATAATTTTTATATTTTTCTTCTGGGTCTAGCTCATTGTTCTTTTTCTTTGAACTGATGGTTCCATACTTTAATGCAGCTTCACGAATATGTTTACGATATTCAGCATTATCAGAAATTTTTTCAGCCACAATATATTTGGCCTGAGTGATAGCCTCCTCCACTGTAGGAACCTTATCCGTAATATATTCCCTAGCAATGGCCTCCTTATCTCCCTTAGGAAGAAGCTGCAGCATGATATCCGCCAAAGGCTCTAAGCCTAACGCAATTGCCGTGGTAGCCTTTGTCTTTTTCTTTTCCTTATAAGGACGATATAAATCCTCAACCTCTATCAATTTCTCTGCATCTAATATTTCCTGTTTGAGCTCCTCGGTTAAAAGTCCCTTTTCCTCAATAAGACGAATTACATCATCCTTACGTTTTTGAAGGGATAATCCATATTGATATTCATCATCAATTACACGGATTTGTTCCTCATCCAAACCACCTGTAGCTTCCTTTCTATAGCGGGCAATAAAGGCTACTGTTTTATCATCCTGTAAAAGCTCTAAAGCGGCTTGAACCTGTTCTATTTTGACCTTCAGCTTTTCTGCAATTTCTTTTATAATTCTTTCATTCATAGTATACACCTCCTAGAAAAATAGAAAGCCTTCAAAATGAAGGCTTATCTGTTAATTTAAACTATTGATAAAGTTTATTGCAAAGCGGATAGATGAATTGAAAACATCCGTCCAAACACTTGTAGATATTTTGTGCGTCTGACCATCATATTCAACTTCTGCCTTAAACTGATCTCCTTCAATATAAATAAACGCTGGTTCATAACTAACCTTGTCCTCAGAAACCAAGGAGCCAAAGGAAGAGTCAGATAATATTCCTGCATTTACAGCACTATCCACATGAACGTCAACCACATAAAGCTCAACACTCTGTCCTGCAGCCTTTGCCGTATTTACGGTATACTGTAGGTCTGCCAAACGTGTCATAAGCTCCACGTAATCCTTATTATAGTTATCCTCGTCCTGTTCATCTGCATAGTAGGCACTTCCGTCATATACAAAAATAAAAGTATGCTCAGAAATTGTTCCCTTATCAATATAACGCTGAATGGCCTGATAGTTTTCCTTATTAAAGGTAACCTCATTTCCATTCGTATCCTTTATAGGTTCACTAAAATATATTTTATCAGAAACATAGGCTTCCTCTGGCTGATTTGTATAATAAACACCTAGCCCTACTCCTACACCTATACAAATTAATAAAACAACAGAAACGATGCTGATGATCCATTTCTTGCTTAATTTTTTATCCTTTTTTTGAGCCTTCGTATTAGCACGAGACACCTTTCTAACTGCTCTAGCCAAATTCAATTCCTCCTAATTTAAACATCTAATATATTATAAAATAAAATCCTACTAAATTCAAGGAAAATCACTATTTTTATTCTTTTCCCCTAGACATTTTACAAATCCCCCTATTCCTATTTTTTCCAAGGAACTAAAAAAAATACCCCCTAAGGAGTATTCTAGTTTTATGCAAGCGTAATACTGTTTGCAATATTGATATAATCATCCACAGTCAGCTTTTCTGAGAAGATTGTTACCTCATAATTCTTAAGGTAGTATTTCATGGTATTACTGCTCAGGAAGCCAAGACCACAAGCGAGGAATTCCACATCATCATAGGTATCTATAGCGACAACCTCATCAGAAACCTCAACCTTAGAAACGATGATGGTATAGGCGGTTTCTCCGCTATAGCATAGAATCGTAGTATTTTCTCCCTTACTGGAGGAAGCAAGTGTGCAGCCGTCCATTACATAGCCTGCTGTAATACTAAGAGAGGTTTCCTCTTCTCCTGGTTTTTCCTCCTGCTTGCCAAGATACTTTTTCTCATTAAAGTTATCCTTTCCTAAATTGCTGTTTGGGGTAAAGGTGTCAAAATCTACAACGATAACCTCTTCATTATTCTTATTTAAAAAGACTGTTTTTTTCGGATTATAGTTTGCATCACAAACATAACGCATCTTTTCTAGCTTCTGATTTGTCTTGTGGGTAATCTTACATTCCACAACGATATTCGTCCCATCTAAGGAGCCTGACGCCTCAGAATCAGCCTTAATATCCTTATTGATTGCCTCTAGCAGATAAGCATGGGAGCTGTTTAACGGCCAGTTACTGTCAAATCTAAATTCTTTGTTCAGGGAAGGGGTAATCACAAAAACACCACTATCATTTTTGATGATCATCTGCTCATTATCTCCTTTGAAGCAAACCTTATAATATTTAGGAGATAAATAATCCACATCTACCTTTAGACTCACATTCTTATCTGGACGATTTATCGTCATATTAGAGGTTAAGCTATATGAGCTTAATCCAGATAAATAATTAGTGACTCTGGTTACCTCATCTACATTCTCTTTGCTTTTACATCCGGTTAATAAAACTAAACTCAACAAAATTAATCCAATTATTCTTTTCATTTTTCCACCCATCTTCTATAATCAATAAACAATATGCAGTAAAAAGATAGCGTATGCATAAAATACCCTCATTTCGTTAAAACTAAAGCATAGAGGAGGAATTAGAAATGTCTATATTACAAAAAATAGCCCTCGCATTTACCATTATTGGTGGTATCGCATGGGCTTTAGTAGGAATATTTAATTTTAATCTTGTCACCTGGCTATTTCAGGAAAATTCTATTGCGACAAGAGTAGTTTATATTTTTATTGGTGTATGTGCCTTATTTAATATTATTGCCCTATTCTTACCGAATCGTCATCATCTGATGGAAGAATAGCCACAGCAATACTATAATTATCTGTATGAGACAGACTGATTTGGAGCTTGGATTCCTTATTTAATATAAGGATATAGGGAGCTCCATTTTTTTTATTTAGAATAGATATATCCTTAAAATTATACCCGGTCTCAGACTCCTGAAAGCATTTAAAAATAGCTTCCTTACAGGCAAACCTGGACGCTACATATTCTATTCTTCTTTTTTTATTTCCTATGGTTGCATAATACTCATATTCCTTTTCTGAAAGAACTCTTTGAATAAAGCGCTCATCCTTTTGGATAATATCCTTATGCTCTACTAAATCTATACCTATTCTCATTTATGAATTCCTTCTGCTTTCAAAATCTAACGCAATTTCCTTGATTTTTCTAAATCGGTGATTCAGCCCCGATTTGGTAATGTTTTCATCATAGGCTTGATTGATAATATCCATGAGCTCAGATAAGGAGGCCTCTGGATTTTCCTTTCTGACCTTCATTATTCTTAACAGCTTAGGATCAAGCTTTTCTAAAGGGTAATTATATTCTAGATACCGGATATATTTTAGTTGTTCCTTTGCGGACCGGTTTGTCTTTTGCTGGTTGGCAACATCAATATTTAAAAGACGGTTGATATTGGCAGACAGCTCACGCTTGATGATGACATTTTCAAATTCATTCATAGAGACATTGGCTCCAATACGCCTTAAAAATTCTACGATTAAATCCTTTTCCTTAATATAAACAATAAATCGATTTCTTCTTTTAGCGATTCGAGCATTGAGTTGAAACTCATTCATAATTCTCTGTAAGAAAATAACCTCTGTATCCTTATCTGCAGATATCTCTAAATGATAATTTGAAGTCTTAGGGTCATTCACACTCCCCTTTGCCAAAAAAGCCCCTCTTAAATAGGCAATACTTTTTAAAGGATCTCCTATAATCTCATCCTTGTTAAATGGAACAGCATCCAGCATGGAAATATCCTCTAGAATCGTCTGAGTAGGCTTTTCCAATATACACGAATAAATAGTTTTATGCTTCAGCTTTTGCTGGGTTCTGGACTCTATCACAAACTCAGAATCTATATAAAGCTTCTTGATTAGCCCTAGCATATATCTTAGGATATGCATGTTGGAGCTGGAGAAAACCAGCTTTGGTGGCTTAGAAAGAATCAGCTCTCCTGATAATCTGAGGAAGGCCTCTAGCTCTAAGAGATGTGAAGAGGCATCACTATTAAATTTTAGGATATCTTCCTTCACATCATACGAAAAGCTCATACTATCACTCCACTAAAATTGCTAAAATTTGATCTAATGAATGAATGGTATAGGTTGGTTCAGCTGCCAAAATTTGTTCCTTACGGTCAGAGTATAACACTCCAATCGTATCAATCCCAGCATTCTTCCCAGCCTCTATATCACCTACACCATCTCCAACATAAAGTGCCTTTTTACTATCCAAAATTCGCATAGCCTCTAAGATTCCTTCAGGATCTGGCTTAGGATTCTTGACATCCTCTTCACCGATAATCACCTTGATTTTGTCACGCATTCCAAAAATTTCTAATCCATGCTCTACCAAGTCCGTCTTCTTAGAGGAAACTACGCCAAGCTTATATCCCTTTCTCGCCAAGGTACGGATCAATGACTTAGCCCCTGGAAAGGCAGTTACCATCTCATCGTGACTAGCCACATTGAATTCTCGGTAATACTGTATCATCTCTTCAATTTCCTGCTCGTCTGTACTATACCGAGAAAAGGTTTGACGTAAGGATGGTCCAAAAAAGGAATCCAGCTCCTCATCTGTCAAGACATGATCTGGTCTAAAGTGTTCAAAGGTATGGACAAAGCTGCGATTGATTAATTCTCTTGTGTTCAATAAGGTTCCATCCAAATCAAATAAAACGGTATCATATTTATTTTCTTTTATCGTTTCCATCAGCTTTGCATAATTGGTTCGTGGCCCAATAAACCGCTTGGTAACCAAAAAGGCAATACCACAAAGAATAAAGATTACACTGGTTAGAATGGACATTGGGATAGGGCCTGCCATTAGAGGCTCATTAACTCCACTATTCATACGTAAGGATTCGGTGAATATACGAACGATTCCATACCATACCAAATATCCGCCAATCAAATCCCCAGACTCAAGCTTTTTAAACTTTCTTCTAAAAACGAGCATAATGACTAGACCGACAAGGTTCAGCAGAGATTCATATAGAAATACGGGATGACGATAGGCACCATCAATGAACATATTTTCTCCTAATATTGGAATAGACTTTAGAAAATCAGGATGCTTTACAATAGGTCCATACAGCTCATGATTACAAAAGTTCCCCCAACGGCCACAAATTTGACCAATCAAGAATCCAGGAGCCACAACATCTAAAATACGATAGAAGGAAAATTTTCGATATCGGCAATAAAAATAAATGGTTATCAGCGCAGCAATCACTCCCCCCTGAATCGCAAGTCCGCCATCCCAGATGGCAAAGACGTCAATAAAGGAATGAATCTTATCGATATTGAATAAATCCCACCATAATCTAGCTCCTAAAATCGCACAGGGTAAAACGATACATACCCCTGTGTAAATATACTCACTGGGAATTCCTATCTTCTTTCCTTCCCGTACTCCCGCAATTACTGCAAGAACAACCCCTAAAAGGATAAAGATGGCATACCATCTAACCTCAGCATTAAATAATTTAAAGGCTACAGGATCAATGTAATTCATCATGTTCCTTTCCTCCTTCTTTTGCTTTTTTATCTACCTGAGAAACAAAATCTAAGGCTGCAAAATGGCCTAAAAGCTTCAGCTTCTCATTCATAGCCGCCGATTCAACAAGTAAAGATACCGTTCTACCAGGTAATACCGGAATCGTTATTTTGGTAATCTCTGTATTAAAATATTTTATCGTTTGATGCTCTAAGCCGATACGGTCATAATATTTATCCTCATTCCAGGCCTCAAGCTCTACTACTAGTCGTAAATTTTTTCTATCCCGATACGCCCCTGCCCCAAACATGGTTACAACATCAACGATACCAATGCCTCGGATTTCCATATATCGCTTTAGGATATCAGGAGCCGTTCCAATCAGGTTTCCTGGTTCCTTTTCCATTATCTCAACTAAGTCATCGGCAATCAGCTGATGACCTCTCTTAATCAAATCCAAGGAGGTTTCTGATTTACCAATACCACTCTTACCAATAATCAAGGTTCCCATTCCATTGATATCCAAAAAGGTTCCATGCACTGAGATTGTCTCAGCCAGATGCTCCTGAAGATAGTTATACAGCTTAGAGGAGGTTGGAGTCGTACGCATATTACTCTTTAAAATACATATTCCGTATTCATCTCCTAGCCTTATAAAAATCTCAGGAATAGAGACCTTTAAGCTAAACACAATACATGGAGGATGACATTCAAATATTTTTCTAACATTTTGTTCGATAAGTTCTTTGGTCTGACGGCTCAAAAAGGTAACCTCTTTAGAACCTACTAAAATTACTCGTTTTGCATCAAAATAATCAAAGAAGCCTGTAAATTCCAGCCCTGGTCTAGTAATCATATCCTCTATACAATGTCTCTTAAGTCCAGCAGCGCCGCTCACCAGTTCCAGTTTATTATCCTTCATGATTTTTTCTATTGTAATATAATCCATAGTCGTCTCCTAGAGAAATAAAAATTTTTTTGATAAATAAAATTCACCAATAGCGGAAAACACACAAACTGCAATTAAGGCACCTAATGACTGCCAAATATTGGTGAAAACATGAAAACAAAGGGTATCTAAAAAAGACATCACAAATATAAATAGAAGGTTTAACACTACAAAATGAAAAAGAGGATAGGTCGTCTTATAGGTGTTTAAGGCTGCCTCAATAATTCGATGAGCAATCAAAATAACCAAAGAGGTAATCGGAACCAAATAGGAAAGTCTTTGAAAATCATTGATATTTAAATAGGTAAAGCCAAAGCCTAAAACCATACATACACTGACCAAATATATGAGATAGAGTAGAATGAAAAATAATATCCCCTTTAAAATCGTTTTTAACAGATAATTTTTTTGTTCTACTCCTTCTAGCATATCTCCCAGCTTCTTTATTATAAGCTCAAGCTGTTCATAATCTCCTTCTGGATTAGATTTTTTCAAGTCCTCCAGCTGTTGCTGAAAGCTTTCTAAGCTCCTGCGGATTTCTGCTTTTTTCTCTTCATTCATGTTTTCACCTCCTTCACTTTTTAAAATACCATTTTATTATATAATAAGATTAATAAATAAGCAAACAAAAATCCTTTGTACGTTCTAGCAACAAAGGATTTCTCACCCCACTATTTTAGTAAAGGTTTTAAATATTTTGCCGTATAGGAGGTATCCAGCTTAACAAGCTCTTCTGGAGTTCCCTCGAACAGAACTGTTCCTCCACGATTGCCACCCTCTGGTCCTAGATCAATAATATAGTCCGCCAGCTTAATTACATCTAAATTGTGCTCGATGATAATGACAGACGCTCCAGCATCTGCAATTCTAGCGATGACCTCCATAAGTCTTTTAATGTCATCCACATGGAGTCCTGTCGTTGGCTCATCTAATATATAGAGCGTTCTTGGCGTAATTCTAGAATGCAGCTCATAGGCAAGCTTAACTCTTTGAGCTTCTCCGCCAGAAAGCGTTGTTGAGGATTGACCAAGCTTAATATAGCCTAACCCAACATCATTGATGGTCTGAAGCTTTGCCTTGATTTTTGGAAATGCATCAAAAAAGGTAACGGCATCCTCTACGGTCATATCTAATACATCAGCAATACTTTTTTCCTTAAAGCGAATGTTCAAAGTTTCCTGTTGATATCTTGTCCCATGACATACCTCACAAGGAACATACACGTCTGGTAAAAAGTGCATAGAGATTCGTTTAACTCCATCTCCAGAACAGGCTTCACAGCGACCACCCTTGACGTTAAAGGAAAATCTAGATTTATCGTAGCCCTTGACCTTGGCATCTGTGGTTTGGCTGAATAAATCTCTAATATCATCGAATACACCTGTATAGGTGGCTGGATTGCTTCGAGGAGTACGGCCAATTGGCTGCTGGGAAATATGAACGATGCGGTCAATATGCTCTAAGCCCTCAATTTTTTTCACTTGACCAGGAGAAACCTTCTTGGCAGAATAGAGCTTCACATAGGCATTTTTATAAAGAATTTCATTGACCAAAGTTGACTTTCCAGACCCAGATACACCAGTAACACAGGTGATGACTCCTAAAGGAATTGTCACATTGATATTCTTAAGGTTATTTTCCTTAGCTCCATAGATTTTAATAAATTTCTTATTCCCTTTTCTTCTTTGCTGAGGAATATCAATTTTTTCTTTTCCTGATAGATAAGCCCCTGTTATGCTGTTTGGATTTTGCATAACCTCCTGTGGAGTTCCGTAGGCAACAACCTCTCCACCATGAATACCAGCCCTAGGCCCGATATCTACTAGGTAATCACAGGCCTTCATCGTCTCATCATCATGCTCAACGACGATAAGGGTATTTCCTAAATCCCGCATTTCCTTCAAGGTTTTTATGAGTCTTTCGTTATCTCTTTGGTGAAGTCCAATCGATGGCTCATCTAAGACATAAAGAACTCCAGTAAGACGAGAGCCTATTTGAGTTGCCAGTCGAATTCTTTGAGCTTCTCCTCCAGAAAGAGTTTCAGCACTACGACTTAAGGTCAAATACTCTAATCCTACATTCTTTAAAAAGCGTAGTCTATCCTTAATCTCTTTAATGGCTAATCTAGAAATGACCTGCTTTTCCTCGGATAGGGATAATTGCTCAAACCAGTCTAAAAGCTCATCAATGGACATAGAGCAAATATCAAAAATATTTTTTCCCTCAATAAAAATATTTAATACACTAGGATTTAAACGGGCCCCCTTGCAGGATTGACACTGATGCTCTACCATATAGCCCTCAATCCAGTCGCGAATCCAGTCACTATTGGTTTCCACATATCTTCTTTGGAAATTGGTTATAATCCCCTCAAAGTATTCCTTTTTATCATGGATTCTGCCGCTAGTCGAACGCATTTTATAATCAATTCTATCCTTTGACCCATATAAAATAGTCCGTTTATGCTCCTCTGGCAAGTCCTTAAAGGGCTTCTTCATATCTATCCCATAAAACTTACAGGTTTGTTCTAGCATTAGATTATTAAGATTTTCCTTCTCCTGGTTCTTATAGGGTACAATACACCCTTTCTCTAGAGATTTATCCTCTTCAATGATTAAATCTGGAGAAACCGTCAGCTTCTTCCCTAAGCCATTACAATCTGGACACGCCCCAAGAGGACTATTAAAGGAAAAGAGTCTTGGCTCTAAGGTGGCTAGGGAATATCCACATTCTGGACAGGCATGAACGGTAGAATAAAAATAAGTTTGTGAGTCACTGATGACCTCTACATATCCTTTTGAAAATTTTACAGCAAGCTCTACTGCCTCAGCTATTCTACTTCTAACGCCTTCCTTAAGAATCAAGCGTTCTACTACAATTTCAATCGTATGCTTTTTATTTTTTTCTAAGCTGATTTCACTATCTAGCTCCACTAGTTCTCCATCTACAATAGCTCTAACAAAGCCCTCCTGCAGATATTTAGTAAAAATATTTTTATGTTCTCCCTTTTCTCTAAAGACAACTGGAGAGGTAATATATAGCTTAGATCCTTCAGGCATTTCTAATATCTTATTCACAATCTGTTCATTGGAAAAGGATGAAATAGGAATATGATGGGTAGGACAATAAGGTGTTCCTATTCTAGCAAATAAGACACGCAAATAGTCGTAAATTTCTGTAACAGTTCCAACTGTAGAACGAGGATTATGGCTTGCAGATTTTTGATCAATGGAAATGGCTGGAGAAAGCCCCTCTATACTATCCACATCAGGCTTTTCCATAGACCCTATAAATTGTCTGGCATAGCTGGATAAAGATTCTACAAATCGTCTTTGCCCCTCCTGATAAATGGTATCAAAGGCTAAAGAGGATTTACCAGAGCCAGATAATCCTGTCATAACTATTAATTTATTTTTAGGGAGCTCAATTGAAATGTTTTTTAAATTATTCTCTCTAGCACCCTTAATGATGATTTGATCCATAAAATGCTCCTATTGTTCTATTTATTCGTTTAATTTTTGTAAAAACTCTGCTTCTTCCATAATATAAATTCCAAGCTTTTTCGCTTTTTCATACTTACTTCCAGGATTTGTTCCTAAAATGAGAATATCGGTTTTAGCACTAACAGACTCGGAGAGATTACCTCCAAAGCTTTCAATTTTCTTTTTGGCCTCACTTCTTCCCATCGCTTCTAGGGTTCCAGTCAACACACATTTCTTATTGGTAAAAAAGTTCTCCTTAATTTCCCCCATTTGATAGGTCATATTAAGTCCATAGGAAGTCAGCCGAGCGATGAGTTCCTGAGCCTTTGGCTGCTTCATATATTCTACAACCTCATATGCAATCGCATTTCCTATATCATTGATTTCAGAGATATCCTCATAGCTTGCCTGCATGATGTTTTCCATAGTTTTAAATTTCTTACATAAAATAGTAGAAATCTTCGCTCCACAATGCTTAATTCCTAAACCAAATAAAAGCTGATTTAAATTGTTTTTCTTAGATTGTTCAATTGCTTCTAATAGATGGTCGATGCTCTTAACACCAAGACCAGGAAGCTCTATCAGCTCATTATAATGGTCTTTTAATGTAAATATATCTGAAATATCCTTCAAAAAACCTGCCTCAAACAGCTGAAGGACAAGCTTATCCCCTAAAGAGTCAATGTCGTAAGCAGGCTTTGAAGCAAAGTGAATCAAGCGATTGACCTGCTTCTCACTACAATCTGGATTTAGACAGAAATAATCTGCTTCTCCAGCTTTTCTTTCCAATAGGGAATTACAGCATGGACAATGTGTAATCATCTGAAAGGGCTCTACAGTGCCATCTCTTTCCTCTTTCACTGGTCTTACAACCTCAGGAATTACATCTCCTGCCTTCCGGATTACAACAGTATCGTTGATATGAATGTCCTTAGCCAAAATATAATCCTCATTGTGTAGGGTGGCCTTAGAAATCAAAGAGCCTTGAACAAAAACAGGCTTAAAATTAGCTACAGGAGTTATGACTCCACTTCTTCCTACCTGATAGGTAATGGCATAAAGCTTTGTCTTAACCTCCTCAGGTGGAAATTTATAAGCGGTGGCCCATTTTGGATATTTTACAGTTTCCCCTATGATGGGATATAAGCTTCTCTCATTGACCTTGATTACGATTCCATCAATGTCATAGGGAAGCGCTGAACGAAGCTCACCCATTTCCTTTATATAAGCCCATACCTCATCCATAGTTTTACATTTCCGGTAAAGTGGATTCACCTTAAAGCCATAGGATTTCAAAAGCTCCAAAGCTTCACTTTGCGTGGAGCTATGGTCATCTACCAAATAGTAGAGAAAAGCATCTAGGTTACGCTTCGCTGCTATCCTGCTATCCAGCTGCCGAATAGAACCAGCAGCCGCATTACGACAATTGGCAAAGAGTTCCTCCTCATTCAACGCTCTCTCCTCATTCAAGGCATGAAAGCTCTTCTTTGGCATAAATATTTCTCCACGAACCTCTATGGTATCCTTATGCTTAAGCTGTAAGGGAATACTCTTAATGGTGCGAACATTGGAGGTGATATTCTCTCCAATTTCACCATTCCCTCTCGTGGCACCTAAAACTAAAACACCCTGTTCATAGCGTAAGGATACAGACAAGCCATCAATTTTAAGCTCACAACAATAGGTTGCGGTTGGAGCCTCTTTTCTTACTCTTTTATCAAATTCATATAGCTCCTCTTCACTAAAAGCATCACTTAAGCTCATCATCTTTGAGGTGTGAACAACCTTTTCAAATTTTGTCAGGACCTCTCCGCCAATTTTACAAGTAGGAGAATCTAAGGTCTTCAGTTCTGGATGTTCATTCTCTATTTGAATGAGCTCTGCCATCAATCTATCATATTCATAATCCTCTAATGTAGGATTATCCATTACATAATACTCATAAGAGGCTTTATTCAATATTTCCTTCAGTTCTGCTACTCTTTTTTTAGCGTCCATAACCTAAAACTCCTCCATTGATAAATGTATTCTTATTATATCATAATTTCTGCAAATTTACTCTTTTTTCTCTATAAAAATTAAGGAAAAAATGAGATTTTAAAACATCTTTTTCACAAAAAAAGCCCTGTGATTTTTCACAAAGCTTATAATTTCAATAAATGTAGAGATTGATCTAATAGAGTTCTTTTTAAATCAATAAGCCTCTGATTAGAAGAGCCTCTAAACTTCAAGGTAATATCCTTTAGCTCCTCTATAAATTTACCATCTACTAAGACGTCTATCATAGATAAAAGATCGTCTGTAATATCGATATGAGCTCTTCCTGTCAATAGGTCAGCCTCAAGCGTATAGCCAGTATAACACCAAATATTTTTTTCAGGCAACTCCTGTTTAACCCTTTTAAGAAAAGGAAATAAGCCATACTGATTCTGAGGTTCTAAGGGTTCTCCCCCTAATAGGGTTAACCCAGCTACCATAGGGTGTTTCAGGGCCTCAATCAGTTCTTGTTCTACCTCTGGTGTAAAAGGTTGTCCATAGTGAAAGTCCCAGGCAATGGCATTAAAGCAATTTTTACAATGGTGCGTACAGCCACTGACAAATAAGGATACTCGAACTCCTAATCCATTGGCAATATCTAATTTTTTAATTTCCGCATAATTCATTATAAATGAAGAACTCTTTCCTTAATTTCCTGGGTTCTTCCCTGATTCCAAAACTGAGTTCCAATATATCCGCAGGTACGTCTTGCTACATTTAGCTTTGATTGATCCTGATTCCCACAATTTGGACATTCCCAAACTAGCTTATCATCGGCATCTGTTACAATCTGGATTTCTCCGCTATATCCACAGCACTGACAATAGTCGCTCTTTGTGTTCAGCTCCGCATACATAATGGTTTCATAAATGTGCGTCATTAATGCTAAAACGGCAGGAATATTGTTCTGCATATTTGGAACCTCTACATAACTGACTGCCCCACCAGGAGATAGCTTTTGGAACTTAGACTCAAAGGTCAATTTACTAAATGCATCTATCTTCTCTCGTACATTGATATGATAGCTATTGGTGATATAGTTCTTATCTGTAACGCCTGGAATAATACCAAAACGCTTTTGTAAATTTTTCGCAAATTTATAGGTTGTAGACTCTAGTGGTGTTCCATATACACTGAAACCGATATTGGTCTGAGCCTTCCATTTTGCACAAGCATCATTTAGCTTCTGCATAATCGCCAAGCCGAGCTTTGATCCCTCTTCTGTAGTATGCGTATCTCCTGTAAGATAATATACACATTCACATAGACCAGCATACCCTAAAGAGATGGTAGAGTAATTGTCAAACAATAGCTTATCGATAACCTCACCCTTCTTTAAACGAGCTAGACCACCATGCTGCCATAAAATAGGAGCCACATCAGATGGGGTACCTAAAAGACGTTTATGACGACACATCAATGCGCGGTAGCACAGCTCTAATCTTTCCTCTAAGATTTTCCAAAATTTATCTAAATCTTTTCCAGAAGAACAGGCAACATCTACCAAATTCAAGGTTACAACGCCCTGATTGAACCGACCGTAATACTTACCTTTCCCCTCTACATAGTTTAATGCGTTTGCAATATTTCCTAAATGCATAGTAGAATCAGGGGTCAAGAAGGAACGACAGCCCATACAAGGATAACAATCTCCTTCTCCATTTTCATTAATCTTCAGACTCTTCATAACCTTTTCAGAAATGTAGTCTGGAACCATGCGCTTCGCTGTACACTGGGCAGCAAGCTCGGATAAGTAATAATATTTTCCCTCTGGCTTAATGTTATTCTCTTCAAGAACATAAATCAGCTTAGGGAAGGCAGGTGTAATGTATACTCCCTTTTCATTTTTAACACCTAATATTCTTTGATATAGCATTTCTTCTATAATGATAGCCAAATCGTCTCTAAGCTGTCCCTCTGGCACCTCATTCAAATACATGAATACCGTCACAAAAGGAGCCTGTCCATTTGTCGTCATCAGGGTTACTACCTGATACTGAATCATTTGGCAGCCCTTTTTAATTTCTTTACGAACTCTCATCTCTGCAATCTGGCGAATCTTTTCTTCAGATAAGGTAATGTTTTGAGCAATGAATTCTTCTCTTACCTCAGTGATTAGCTTCTGTCTAGAAATATCAACAAATGGAGCTAAATGAGATAAGGTGATAGATTGTCCACCATACTGACTAGAAGCAATCTGGGCAATAATCTGGGTGGCAACATTACAGGCAGTAGAAAAGCTCTTTGGCTTCTCAATCATTGTTTCACTGATTACAGTCCCATTTTGAAGCATATCCTCTAAATTCACCAAGCAGCAATTGTGCATATGCTGAGCAAAATAGTCTGAATCATGAAAGTGGATAACTCCTTCCTCATGAGCCTTTACAATATCCTCTGGCAATAAGAAACGCTTGGTAATATCCTTGCTAACCTCTCCTGCCATATAATCTCTTTGAACACTATTTACTGTAGGATTCTTATTTGAATTTTCTTGTTTTACCTCTTCATTATTACATTCAATCAAGCTTAAGATTTGCTCATCCGTGGAATTGGATTTACGAACTAAAGCCCGTTTATAACGATAGGTTATATATTTTCTTGCAATATTGTAGGCATCTATACGCATTAGTTCATCTTCAACTAAATTTTGGATTTCTTCTACATTTAATGCATACTTAGCCTTTTTACATTTTTTAGAGACATTATTGGCAAGCTCTGCAATCATTTCCTCACTCAGCTTTTCACTATCTAATACTTCTTCATTTGCCTTCCGAATCGCCTGAGTGATTTTATTCATATCAAATTGAACTTCCGTACCACTTCTCTTTATGATTTTCATACTATAACCTCCTTAAAATTTTAGAAAATTCTTATCGTTCAGCTCACAAGAGTATCCCTATTATAGCACACAAAAATATGAAAGCACTATGAAAATATCATTATTATTCTATTTAATTTTTTCTAGAAAAACTATAAAAAAAATTTATCATTTTTTCTATTGACAAGCAAAATGTAAAGTTAACTTGACTGCATTTCGACCAATTTCGATGGATTTTACCAGTTTTTACCAATTATTCTATAAATTTTATTTATAATTGAATTTTTGTGAAAAATTTTCATTTTTTTAAAATTATCCCTGAAAGAAAAGACTTTTATTTTTAAACAAATAAAAAACACAGACGTATAAAACATCTGTGTCTCAAAGCTAAAGTTTAGACAAGGACAATTCCCTGTAATGCCAAAATATCTGCCTTACTACAAAGATAACTATTTGCCTGATCTAAGGTAAAGGAAGTATAGGAATCTGTCGGCACTTCTGGATACTGAATCAAATAATGAGTTCCTAAAAGGATTCCTAAATCCTTTTGATTATAATAATACGTCATAGAGCTTCCATCTACCTCAATAAGGATAGATTCCTGTCCCGCCCAGAACAACTCATAATTTCTAAATTCGAAGGACTGATAGGTACGTTCCTCGCCTAAGGTTGAGGAAAGGATAGAACGATATACCTCTGATGCTGCAAGAGCCTTTAAAAGTTCTGTTCGATTTTCAGCCATTAAAATATCTCTAATTTCAAAGGAAATGTTCTCAAAATCTCCAGTTCCCAGTTTCTCAAATCCTTCAATGATTGCAAGAATTTCTTCCTTAGATAGAATTCCTATCTGTTGTTGATTGTATTGTTTTGAGATATCTAAACAAGAGCTGTTTACTGCAATACTTACCTTTTCTTGGGATAAAACAGCCTTACTGATGGTTGTTATCATGATTTCACTATCTACAACCGCAGCCTTTTCATCCTCAGTCTTAGGAATAAGAATGGTATCTAAGCTTAAATTATTGATATCCTCCACCTGCATTCCAACTGTGAACGCAAGAACTAAAGCTGATAGCTCTGATTGGGTGATATAGGACTCCAGGGTTAAGGCTCCTTGGAAGCTATAGTTTTGGAAAGCCTCATCTGGAATAATTAATTTTTCCGTAATATTGAGCTCTATAATTTTTTTAGATAAAGTGGCTGATACGATTAAGGAATTGGTAAGCTGGTCTGCCTTTTGTTTTGTTTTCGGAAGTACGATGGCATCTAAATCAAAGCGTGAAGCACTGATGCTTCCTTCGGTTGTTGCAAAAATGGAATCAAATAGTCGATCCAGCTCCTCGAGCTCTATCCGAGAGATAGACGTTCCATCATACAATGTGCAATCCTTTAAAACAACTTCTGGAATGGTTAGAATATCTGCCTCAAGAAGGTTTTGAGAGATTGTCGTTTGCATAATCTTAGATTTCAAAATTGTCGTTAAGGTTTGCTGAGTAATTTCAAAATCTGCGATGGCTTGATTTAATTCCTCAACAATTATGGTTTGGGAATCAAAGAAGCTGAATAAGGCATCAAAGAAAAGAATAATTTCCTCCTTTGAAAGCATTTCCTTTAGATATACCTCACTTGGAATATCAAAGATTTCTGCAATTCTTTTTGTTAAAGAGGCATTAAGAATAGTAGATGAACTGATTCCTTCCATACTTTCTTTTTGAATCTTTAAGGTGGACCCCATTGCCTCAGCAATATCAAAGTCCTCTGGAATATTCCCAAATTCATCCTTATCCAAAGAGTTTTCTAAGGCTGTGAACATTAGATAAAGCTCATCATCTAAAGGAGAGTTTGATACACCAAACCAAACATTACCACTCAACTCACTTGAGGTCTTTATCTTTTCAAAATCATCCTTATATTCCTGAGGAACCACTAAATAATTTTTCTCTTCTGTAGAATATCCTAAAATTTGATGAATCAAGGTAGCAGAAATGGTCAGGTTATTACAAATTTGTTCCTTATTTTTAAAGATTTCATTATATCTTATTTTCACTTCATCATTTTCACCAAAACGAATATATTGTTTAAGCTGAGTAAAAATATCATATAGCTCTTCCGTTTGAATTACATTAACCTGCTTTGACGCATCTATGGTAGGCGCGTTTGCCTCTTCTAAAGAGCCATACGCAACAATAATTGCAAAGCCATCACTACCAAGATCTGTCACCATATCACTCACAGTATACCTTAACACCTTAGAGCTACAAATATCATGAATAATTGAATTTTCTAAATCCAGTAATGTATTGGCACTTAAATTACCATTCATTAAAGAATTAATTAATGCTTCTCCGTTTTCATCCTCAACCTTAGCAAGCTTTCCAACAGCGTCAATCAGATTTTCAATTTCTCCTACTTCTCCCTGATGACTTAACCAAACCTCTGGATCATCGTATCCATATGGCAAAATAATCGTCTTTTCATCCCGAGATAGATGAATCATCAGATTAGCCAAGGTTCCCTGCAATAATAGGGACTCCTTAAAAGTATTTAGGATATAAGGATTAGACATTAGCTTAGCATAATCTATCTGATCAGGCTGATCAATTATTTCTGCAAAAACATCAGAGCAGTTTACCATCATATCTGTAATAAATTCTATTTCAGAATGCTTTAGTATTCGGTAAGTCTTTTGATTTTCTCCTGTTCCCTCTACAATCAAATCCACAGAATCCTTTGGCATATAAATTTCAAATTTTCCAAAGGTAGAATAGGATAAATAGGCAGAAATCATATAGTGGAGAAGCTTTGACTTTAATAGTTCCTTTACAAGAGTGGCATCATCGGTTGTATCCTCTGGTGTTATATCCTTAGTTAACGTATTAAAAATAGCCAAAAAATTGCTTGAGTTTAGCTCTTCAGCTTCCGTCATATTGTAATAAAGGTCTGCCCCACCATTTTTCAATAAATTTTTGAAGCATTTCAATAAGGTTTGACATTCTCCGTTATCCCCAATATAGGTAATGTTCTTGGGAATAGAGGCCTCATTATTTCCAGTCATACCTAAAAGCAAATTATCGATTTGATTGCCTACAAGAGAGGATTTAAAAACCACATCCAATAGATTAGATTCCTTCAATAGCCCTGTTAATCGGTCATACTCTGCTTCCATTTCTAGCGCCTGAGTACCTTCAAACAAATATAAGAAATTATCTATTAATTTTGCTTGATCGTCATCATAGATTTGATAAGTAATACTTAGTAACGGATCACAGGCCTCTAAAAGCAATTTGAATTCATCCACCCAAATAATGGTATCAGGTATCTGTGGAAGCTCCATATCCTCAGTAACTAAATTTTTAGAACAAAAACGGTATAATCCACTTAAAAGTTTATTTCCTGTTTCCTTCCTTGTCTCAAAAAGAGATAATTCTTCTAACGTCGGCAAAAGCGCTTGAGCACATCGAATTGTAGATTTGGTATTAATAGCAACCTGGCTTTCTGCTGAATCAAATTCTAACTCTCCAGCAGCGATTATCTTGACAATACCTATAAATAAATTTCTAACATCTGCCTCTGTAGCCAAATCCGTAACCTTAATAGAATTTTCACCTTTGAAAAGTTCATTCACTAGGTTTATAATGGTTTGATCTTCTGTTGCATATTCAATATGATTAACTAGAGAGGTCAAACTAGATAAGCATAAATTAGTGATAAATGGTCTTGCCTCAAAATTCTCTATCATAGAGGTAAATTCCTCAGAAAAGCCTGGTTGTTCCATCGCTTTAAAAACTCCCATCAGTAAGGTATTCGTATCCCTTTGGCCTGAAAGAATTTGATCTATGGTTTCTGAATCTGCGTACTTTAAAACCAAAGTCAATGTTTTTTTACAAAAATCAATGTAGTACCCTGCCTCATCTCTCAAATAGAGCTTTTCATTAATTCCCATCGTTTCATCGTTTAGATTTCCTTGTAAAACAAGATCGGCAAAGTAAAAATAAAATGGCGTATGATTAGAATCCTTGAAGTTATTTAACACCTGAAATATTCCTGTATTTCCCATCTCACAGATGTAGCTATAATAATCATAAACTTCATTATAAGTAGGGTCACTAAACTCAACTACATATTCTCCATCCTTTAACTCGTTTCTACTAGGCATACCACTACCTCCAGAAACGATAAAAATTAAGGTTCCTAAAAAGGATAAAGAAATCACACCAACAATGGCAGAACGAATTCCACCAACCATACCGCCAAGAAGTCGGTGCTGCTGATAAGGATATGAAACCTCACCTCTTTGAAATTTTCTGTTTTGGCTTTTGATTTTCCGACGAACTGGATAAAAAATTAAATAGATTATATATAAAATAAATAATAGGAATCCATAAAGGATATAAGCTAAAATAGCCAAAATGAATCTATATATCATCTCTACTAGGGTTGAAATATAGGCCGCATTATCGATAACAAGATAATACTCAAGCTTATCCTCCTCCATGGAGTTTGTTATTAGCTCCATAAGCATTTGATGCAAGGTTGTATGTTCAGCATCCACCTGAAGCATCTTTTGCAAACTCGTATCAAAGTTTCCTAGTATCTGATTTGTGAATTTAACCATCTCACCATCTAGATTAGAATTTTTAGTCATCCATATATAAATACATAAACATATCACACCAGCAAATAACATATGTACAAAGAGAATAGCGCTTTTTCTAAAGCCTCTAAGTACACCTGTTAAAATACCAAGCAATACAAAGAATACAAATAATAAGGTTGGTCCCCACACAATAAAGAACCGAATCATATCCTGCATACCACTACCCCCTAACACAATATATTATTATTTTACCAAATAATTTCATTTTTAACAATAAAAGTATAACTTTATTCAATTAATTCTTTACTTTTAGATTTTGAAAAAACAATTTGCAAATTATAAAATAATATGATATACTTTTGTATGTGCAATTAGGGGTATGGTGTCAACGGTAGCACGCGGGTCTCCAAAACCTTTAGTTCGGGTTCGAATCCTGATACCCCTGCCAATTTTTAAGATTTTAGAGGAGCATAAGTCTCCTTTTTATTTTTTTATTAGAGAAGTGAAATATAGAATCTCTTGGTGAGGCTTTTTATTATCTTAATCAAAATTTATATTTTCACTGCTTTATTATATTAACTATTTTTTCATAAAAAAAACACCCCTAAAATAAACTTAATAATCATGAAATCAAGAATCCTCTATTAGGATTGTTATTCTTCTAATTATTTTTTGTCTATTATTGAGGTGTCATAATAGTATTATGATTTGAATATCAATTTCGTAATTTTAATGAAACTTACCCTAAAATTTCTAATTAATAAACTCGAGTGATAATTTTTATCTTTTTTTAATTAATGTCTTTAATAAAAGCTTTTTTATGTTTGTCAATCACAAAGGTACATTCTTTCCCCACTTTATTTTTAATGTGGGAAGAAATAAATATATAGGTAGCAGTATAATAGTTATTTTCGCTTTTAATAGTTATTTGATATAACTTGTAACTACTAACATTAGTTATAGTTCCTACCAAGATATTTGTATTATGCTTATAGCATATATATGATTTGATACGTAAGCCTATAATGACTAATATTCCTAGACTAATAAAAGCCCATGGAATAGATAATATAAATTCACCTGTGCCTATAAATATAGTCATAACAAACAAAAATAATATGAGCCAAAAAAACCAAAATAATAATAACTTTTTGAAATGTCTTGATGTAATATCTTTCATTATTTAAACATACCTTCTATATCTTCTATAGACTTAATTCCTGTCGTTTTCCCCATTAAAGGTTGACCTATAATATGTGCAGGTATCTTATCCTCATTATATAAGTTATTAGTATTTTCATATTTTGGTGCATAATCTATATACCTTTTGGTTCCCCAATCAAACTTATCTGAAAAATGATATTTTATCTTCATCATTACCACTTCTTCCCCAGAAGTCCCCTTTCCAACCTCCATTGCAGATTTCAAATTAATTAGGTACTCCCTCAAATTAACTTTGTTAACGTCCCATGCACTAGGCATAAAATGATTAACTACTACTCCAACCACGGCAGTGGCTAATCCTGCTACTCCGAGCCCTATTGCTGCTGGAGGAAATGTAGCAGCCATGCTTCCTATGGATAGTATAATACCAGACGCATTAAAACACATATTAACTTTTTCATTTTTATTATTTTGCCACTCACTATATCCTTCAATATAATTTAACATTTTTTTTGTAAGTTCATAAATTGCAGTTCTTACTTCCAAATTCCAAATATATAAAATTGCATAAGTGAAATCTACATTTTTATAGTTTTTTGCTAAATTCCTAATCATAGGATAAGTGTCATAACAAGAATAATACGTACGAGTGGAATCATTTGAGAACCCAGTAGGCGTAATCCCCATAGGGGTAAAGTCACACAACCATAGCGCACCTAAATCCCCTGTTTTTTTTCCATTAGGAATGCTATATAACATATCTTCATATTCTTGATTTTCTGCCACATAGACACTTAAATTATAATACTCAGTATTATTCCAAGTTTTGTCGTTATAAGAATACACTTGAATATAATAAGTTCCTGCACTTACGTCCTTAATAATTTTCTCATCTCTATTGGATGCATTATTTGAAGTCGCAATTGTTTCACAAGAATCATAACTAGAGTTGGTTGTATTAGGTTGCCTATATAATTTCAAATCATAATCACAATCCGTTGGAATATTAGATAATTTAATTTCTATTCTTCCAGTCAGGATAACGTCTATATAGTAATAATCTGTATCGATATACTTTTTACCCCACATACCACTTTTTTGACTAATTGTACCTCTAGCACTAGTACTCAGACTATAATAATGCGTACCTTGTGCAGGATGAATGCAGGTTGCATTCTTAAAAGAATCATTATCTTCATTACTATCATTTAGTGGAGTTATTAAATTACCTTCACTAACCTCATTATATTCTTTAATTTTATAGGTGCCACTATCATTTGTATATATCACTTCACTCTGATTTCCCTCTAAAATAGATTTATTTTCAAAATCATCCATTGCTAAAGGATCAAGATTATTTGTATCTAGATTCTGCTTTATACCATAGTCAATTTTTTTAGGGTTAATATAATTTGCGTCTAATTGAGTAGTTTGTGGTACAAATGAGTCTATTTCTTCTTCAGAAGCTTCCCCAATTATAGTAATTGTAAAAATAAAGACTAATATAAATATTAACAAAAAACTTTTTTTAACTATTTTTCTCATTAGAATTATTCTCCTTTTTTTATTTTTTTCACTTCTATAATTCATAAATTTAATACTAAAAAATTTTAAATAATGTAATTTTTAAAAAGTAAATACAGAATACATAAATAAATGTTTAAAAATATCCTAATAAATAAAAAAGGCTTCTTTCTTTTTTAACATCCAAATAACACCACATTTCAAAATAAGAAAAATGGTTTTGATATTACTCCTTTCCGAGTGTCATTGGATAAAACTAAATAAATTGAAGTATACTCCTTTTGCTTCTATCATTTAAAAACAAAAGGATTCATTCTTATTTTAATATCAAATTTAGTAGATAAATTTAACATTGATTATCACCCTCTTTACTCATCTCTTCTTACATTTATTCTAACATTTATTTATGCTTCTTGTCAATTAAACCTTTTATTCATAGGGATTGTAATTAAACAAACTATACAATATAATAAAAATAACTTAAGGAAGGGGTAGACAAAAATGGATGACTGGTTTACAATTGATAGAATTGATGAAAAAACCTATATCATTAGTGAGTATAAGCATTGGGAAGAAACACATTGCTATCTCTTGATAGGTAATAAAAAAAGTCTATTCATCGATACTGGACTTGGTATTGAAAATATTTACAATGTAGTTAAAACCTTGACTAATACACCCATCATTGCTATTGCAACTCACATTCATTGGGATCATATTGGAGGACACAAATATTTTTCTAATTTCTATGCTCATAAGAATGAGCTAGACTGGTTATGTGGAAAATTTCCTCTTTCTATTCAAACCATCAAAAGTATGGTTCTTGACCGTTGTGATATTCCTAAGAATTTTGATATAAGTCGTTATGAATTATTTCAGGGAACTCCTACTAAAATATTATCAGGCGGTGAGAAAATCGACTTAGGAAATAGGAGCATAGAGGTTCTCCATACTCCTGGGCATTCCCCTGGACATATGTGCTTTTGGGAAAAAGAAAATGGATATTTATTTACTGGGGATTTGGTCTATAAGGATACGCTATTTGCTTACTACTCATCCACAGATCCAACGGCCTATCTAGAATCCTTGGAATATATTGCACAGCTTCCAAGTAAAAAAATATTTCCCGCACATCATTCCTTAGATATTCAACCTGAAATCGTAATACGAATGCGAAATGCTTTAAGAGAGCTTAAACATACTGGGAAACTTCATCATGGGGCTGGAACCTTCAATTACGGAGACTGGGCAATCTGGCTATAATATAAAAATTAGGAGAGAACAAATATCTCTCCTTTTTCTCAACTAAAATTTATGATTTATGGTTTCATCTCAATCCAATAAATTCTGGAATCTTCGTTATAAATGTCCTTTCTTGTTTCTAAATATTGAAAGCCATATTTCTCATATAATCCTATATGATCTGTTGCTAGATAAACTTTGTCAAAACCTAAAGATGAAGCTTTTTCTAAAGCATGTTTTATGATTACCTCAGAATAACGATGACCTCTATATTCCTCCATAGTAAAGACAAAACCAATCCAAGGATATAAACTATCATCCTCCACACAATCCTTTTGGGAAAGTGTACAATAGGATATAACTTTTTCATTTTCCACTAAGGCAAAAATATAGTTCCAGCCCAATATATCTCTTCTATTTTCCTCTATCAAAGAATGAAGAAATGCTCCTGCATCCCAATTACAATTTTTTAAGGCTGACTTGACGTAATCTTCATTTTCAAACTCAATAACCTTCATTTTTTTCCTCCAAATTTTTCCTTTGCATAAGCATATGCTTCTAAAATATAGGGTTCTATTTCCTTTATGTTTTCAGGATTTAAGATGGAAATCCAGCCCATCCAAGCGTAAACGGGATGTGGCAATATCTGGTTAAGTACCGTATAATCATACTCCATATTTACAACCTCAGCTGCCTTTGGTCGCTTTGGTAATTCTTTAAATAAAGTTTGGAAGGTGGTTTTTCTAATACCTATATTTAACCGATAAACGCCATCCCGATTTAGGTCTGATGCCTTATCATTCGGACCATCCTTATCCTTTATAGTTAGGACGTATATTCCTCTTTTTAAACGTTGATCTGGATTATAAAATAGAGCTTGTTCTCCATAACTTTCTACTAAAAAAACATCCTTTAAATATGATAAGCAATATTTTAAAATATCTTCCTGATTCATAAGTTATCCTCTCACTAATTTAAATTATATCATAAATTGAGTAAATGAGAGTAAAATTTTAGTTTTGAGAAGGTACTTCCTTAATTTTAAATAAGGTAGTGATGATTCCACACAGAATTCCCCCAACTGGAAAGCAGACCCAACCTGGATGCCATAGATTCCAAACAAAGCCTAACACTAAAAATACAATTGTAGAAAGCATCATAACTCCACAAAGGGCACTTAATCTAAAGTAAAAGTCTGAAGAAAAATTTACTCTGTTATTTTTGTTATATTCTGAAATATCATACTTTTGATGCTGAATGCCTAAATGTACAAGTTTGCCAACAATACAAGCTAAAATAAACAGGAATATGGCCACTATATAACAAGATCCTGCATCCTTATTTTCTATTTTTATAGCTCCCATATCTATTAATGTGGTAAGTAAAATTAGAAATACAACATCCAAGAGGATTCCTGAAACTAGTCCAGCTGTCCATATAATAAATCGCTTTGAAAAGCTTTGAATTTCTTTTTCGGTAAATTGCTGTTCCATAATTTGATGGTCCTTTTTATATCTTTCAAAGGTCATTCCAAATAAGACAAATAAAAAGACTGCAGCGGCAACAAAAACAATTATAATTACAGAGCTAAGAATTCCTAAGACATCTCTCATAGCCTCCTCGCAGACCATTGCATAACCATTTAGAGCCACACACCCAGCAACACCTAAAAGGATCAAAAATACACCTATCACTATAGCTACTGAAAATTGATTAATCAACTTACAAAAGCCTTCATTTCTTTTTATAGGCTCCTCCTGATACTCCTCTTTCTGCAAATCACCACGCAGAAGCTCATCTACAGAAACACCAAACCAATCACTCAGTAAAAGTAGCTTATCCATTTCAGGATAGCCTTCTCCCGTCTCCCATTTGGAAACAGATTGTCTAGAAACACCTAAACGCTCAGCAACCTCCTCCTGAGTTATTTTTTTGTTTTTTCTTAATACCTGTAAATTTTTTGCAAGATTCATAAACATTCCTTCCCTTCTTTCAATATTCATTATAAAAATGATATACTCTAAAATCCACCAACTCTAAATTGCTAATGCACTTATTTTTAGCAACTTAAAGTTGCATTATTTGATTTTCTGAAGTTTCCATGCTTAGACTACTTCGGTTGAGCAATTTTTTATAAGAAAAATCCATTAGAATGGCTCCAATAGGAGCTGTAAATAAAATAGAAATCACAGCAGCAGTTAACACTATAGTTCCACAAGCTAAACCCTCACTCAAGGCAATACCACCGATAGAAGCCTGAACAGTAGCCTTGGGAAGATAAGATAATACGATAAACAGCTTTTCTTTCCAAGTGAATTTAGTTGCTATAACACAAAGAAAAACACCTAAGGAGCGGAAGATAAGTGCCAATATGATGATACCTAATAAAATCCCACCTTCTTTTGAAAATGCATAATGGATATCTGTAGCACATCCCACTAGCACAAATAAAAGAATTTCAAACCCACTCCATAAATGATTATAGCTTTTTTGAATTTCAACCGCCATATCCTTTTGTTTGTATTTTAAAATAACTGCAACCACAATAATTCCTAGCAAGGATGAAATAGATAGATATTCCTTAACTGCTGTTTCTATAGCAAGCATACCAAAGGAAATTCCTAACAATAAAATAACCTTCCCAATAGGATAAATCTTAATTTTTTTAAATAATAATGCTAAAATACTTCCTACAATAAGTCCCATAAGAATCCCTAATCCTATACTTAAAGGAATCTGCAAGAGGGTGAGAGGATTGAGTGTCTGTAAGCCTACAAGATTTTTAAAGGAATAGAATAATACAATAACAAAAATATCATCACAGGAGGCACCTGCCATAACTAGTTCTGGAACAGATTGTCCATAGCCTTCTTCCTTAAGCTTAATCATTCTAGGAACGACAATAGCCGGAGATACTGCAGCCAAAACACTTCCAAGTAGCAGGGCCTCCACATAGGAAATATGTAAAAATATAGGTGCAAAAATGACAACGCCAATCATTTCTAAGCATGCAGGAACAAAGCATAGCAGCACGGCAGGTCTGCCAATCTGTTTTAACGTCTTTAAATCTAAGGATAACCCAGAACGAGTTAAAATAATGACTAAGGCAATTTGTCTTAAATAAGAGGATATCCTCAGTAAATTAGAATCAACTAGATTAAATAAGGATGGTCCTAAGCATATCCCTAAAATTAAATACCAAATGAGCTTGGGAAGCTTAATCTTCTCAAACAAAATACCACCTAATATCCCGAAAGTAAAAATCATACATAAGCTTAAAAACATATCTCTCACTCCTTAAACATCCAAAATAAAAAGCCGATAACTCCATGATTAAAAAACCATAGACGTCATCAGCTGCTTCAGCGGTTTTGTTATCCACAAGGGAGACATCATTCCCGAGTTTTATTATATCTCACTTTTCTAATAAGTCAATCTAAATTCTTTTAAAAAAAATTATTTTTTGGCAATACTTTAATTGAAGCACAAAAAAATGTAGCGAATAAAGAAAGGACCTTATGAAAAAAATAATATACACTTTAACTATGATTCTCTTATTCTTCTGTCTTATCCAAAATAATCTTCCTAAGGCAGATGCCGCTGTCTGTGAAAAAACATTATTTGTCAACAAAGTATGTAAGCCTGGAGATTACTATATTTTAAACAAAGGATATTATATCTTTGTTGGAGAAAGCCAGGTACTAGAATCCAATTTCAAAGGAGATTTTGCCTATTTCTTAGTAGAAGGGGACACTGGAATAGACACGGCTGTGTTTGGAGAGGAGCTTCCCTTTGATTTCCAATACCACGCCCAAATCCAGGCTATGGCTCAAAGAATGGGAGATCTCGTAAGTGAAGACACCTTAAAAAGGGGAATAGCTTTTTTAACCGTAAATAGTGCTGCAATCCTAAACATCAACCATGAATTAGAACATATGTTTTGTAATTACCTTGAGGTAGAGGAAACCAAACAGGATTTACAAATTTCAGGAGGGATGACACATTTTGTCAATGTAGATAAAAGAACTCCTCTTTTAGAAATTCAAAACCGCTATTCTGCTAGAGATAATGTAGATGGAGATATTACAAACGCCATCCAATTCGAAACCAATTATGTGGACACCTCTTCTCCTATTGGAACCTACTATATTATGGCCACTGTCTGTGATCAGGCAGGAAACAAGATGTCCTCTGTGGATTACATAATCGTTAGAGACTTCACTCCACCTTCTATCAATCTTATTAAAAGCGAAATAGAACAGGAGGTTCACAAAGAATTTCTTTCAGAGGAGGCTAAAGCCTATTTTTCATTTGAGGATAATTATACCTCTAATGAGGAATTAGAAATCTATTTTGTAGATACCTATCAGGATAATTATAATACCGTAGGAACCTATACCATCTCAGCTTATGCTAAGGATAAGCTGGG
The DNA here is from genome assembly GCA_900540705.1 of uncultured Mollicutes bacterium. Classification (GTDB taxonomy): domain Bacteria; phylum Bacillota_I; class Bacilli_A; order Acholeplasmatales; family Anaeroplasmataceae; genus Pelethenecus. The sequence continues at coordinate 12,252 of UQGR01000003.1, read as the reverse complement.
AAATATTTCTGAGACTAAGACTCTAACCATTCATATCAAGGATAAAACACCACCGACGATTCTTTTAGCTGCAGGAGGGAATGAGATAACCGCCAACCATATTTTAACTGACGAAGAAATTAAAGCTCTCCTTCTTGTAGAGGATAACTATGATGCAATCTTCGAGGAAAATATCCGGATTATAGAAAATACGTGCAATGGTGAACAAGGAAAGAGATATCAAATAACTATAGAGGCAGAGGATAAAGCAGGAAACATTGGAACGAACACCTTTAGTTATTATCTCCTAGATACTACGTCTCCTATTATTATGGTAAATCAAACCTTATATATTGAACTAGGCATTTCCTACACCTCAGAACAGATTATAGCCATGCTGAAGGAAGCGGGGATTCTAAGTCCTGATGCAACAACAGTAGAGCTTTCTTCTTCCCTTATAGAGGAAAAGTCAGAGGAGGAAATCTATACCTTATCCTTCACAGAAACAATGGAGAATGGGGAAATAAAAAATGGAAGTGTCAAGCTTCATCTGTTTACTCCTATAAAAGAAGCTAAGGAACCACAAAGCCCTTCATTCCTTTGGTTATGGAGTTTTGCACTTCTTCCTATTTTATTTGGAGTTATCTTTTTCTTCTGTCATAAGCATTATGAGAAAGCTTAGCCTTATTCTAATTCTTCTGTTTCTTAGTCTAAGCTTTGGTGTAGTTTCTGCCAACGCGAAAAAGTATGCCTATGTTCATATCGTAGATTATGCTAATCCAACCCCATTAATGGAAATTAAAGAAAAATACCAGGCGAAGGATTACTTAGATGGAGATATCACAAACCAGTTGACCTTTCTAACAGACTATGATGAAACAACCTGTCTCGTAAAGGACTATGCTTTGACCGTTTCTGTAACGAACTCGCAAAATAATACAACTGTTCTAGAGGATATCATCTCCGTCCGAGATTTCATAGCGCCTGAACTTTCTTTAATTCATCCCGAGCTAACCATTGATTTATCTAATCCAAACTATATGGAACAAATTCAGGACAACCTCATACTTAAGGACAATTTAGATACAGAATTTCATCAAATCATTTATGAGGGAATAGAAAACCTAGAACAAGGCCCTGGAAACTATATTCTCAAGATCTATGCCATAGATAGCTCTACCAACAAATCCAAGCCACAAAGTCTGCTTCTTCACGCCTATCAAAGTATAACGGAGGAATTGCTCACCACCACCCTAGAATTCACCCAGACTCTACCTACAGAAGCAGAAATCATAGCCTATGCATTACAAAAAAATCTAATAAGCTCGGATTATGAAACCATCCACCTAGAAAGTAATTATTTTTCGAAAGAAAAAACTGGTATTTATAAGCTCTGTATAAATACCAGTTATAAGGATGGAACCTTTATAAAGTATTATGGTCTACTAAAAATTCAAATAGAAGTTTCTCAACAAAATCAAGCATTTCCTATGGTTAGTCTAATTACCTGTATCATCCTTGGGGTTCTTTTTCTATTAGGATGCTTTCTCTATTGGAAAAGACGTTAATTGATATTTGGACGAATCTCTATGGTCAAATCTTCATAAGTATAGGTTTTTCCATAAACATAGGAATAATATTCTAAATCTAAAGGATCAATCTCTTTAAACTCTTCTAAATAAGCTTGAACTTTTTCTTTGACATACTCAATAACTGCATCCTTAGACAATGTACTATCCGTTTTAAAAACCTCATAATTAAAGCTGATTTTAAGGGTCGGCTTTTCTTTTAAATCAAGATTCAGTTTGTAATTTTTAAAGCAAATTGAATTTTCTTTTATTTTATCATCAAACTGGTCGATGCTGAGCATATAGGGACTGGAAGGATTTTTAATGACATCCTTCACTTGATTTTTAAAATAATATACTGCACTTTGAATGTGAAAGTTTTTGACCTTCTCATCTTCTACAGTCCAAATTTCTTCTAAACTGAGCATTGGTAAAAGAATACTTCTTTGCCCATGATATTTTCTTGCAAATTCCAAAAAGTGCATAGGAGAAGCCACCTGAAAAATACCACTGACATCATTGGTAGAAACTAAAATTGAGTTTAACACACTTTCTTGATTTGGATTTTGAAAGTTATATATATCTGACAGCTTTTCCTTAGTGGCAAAAACATAACAATTATAATCTATTTCTAAAGAAAATTTAATAAAATCAAACAGTTCGGTAATAAATTCCTTTTCTAGTAATTCTGTATTTAAAACAATACTTGATACATGCTTGAAATTTAAAGAAAGAGAGGTAGTAACCTTAAGATTTTCAAACAAATCAGAAATCGTATTTCCTGCTACTCTGGCAAATTCTCCTTTGCCTTTATTTTCAGTATTTTCAGTTTTCCCAATATCACTACTTAAGGGAAGGTAGAAATATCCATAATATTTCTCTTCTCCTTCCTCCTTTTTTTCAATACCTACACTAGCAATAAATAATACCTCTGAAATGTTATACTGATTACAGGAAGCTAAAACAAAAACCAAGAAGAGCGATATAATAAAAATTTGAAGCTTTTTCATTTTAATTTCCTCCTGATTTTATTATTTACATGCAAAGGCTTATCTCTTTTTGTGATAGATAGATTCGAAGAGGATAAAAAGAATTTATGGATTCCTCGTACATCAAAGGGTAAAAATGGATAGAAATAATGAACATCCAATGTCTTCTGATCATATAGAAAACAGGCAAGAAATATACTGGCAATGGTAATTCCTAGTATTCCGTAAAATAAAGAGGAAAACAAAATGACTAGACGGGCAAGACTGATTGCTACAATATTGGTAACATTCGAGCTTACAACAAAGGATAACAAGAAGCAAATTGCGGTCGCTGTCATGATGAAAACTCCTGCTATACCTGAGGAAATTAAATTTTGACCGACGATTAAACCGCCTATAAGGACGATAGTGGAGGACACTGTGATTTTTGACTGACGAAAGCCAATCAAATAATAGAGCTCAAACATACCTAAAACAATCAATATCTCCATAAAAATCGGCAAATAAATCCCTTTTTGAGAGATTTTAAGTGTAGATAAGACGGTTAAGGATAAACTATCCATCTGGATTGTCGTAAAGGCCGCGAGTAGCCCACAAAAAAAGATGGAAAAGATGGCAGATAATAGAACAAACCATCGTTCAAAAAAGGAAAACAAAGGAATATTAATTCCATCTATTTTAAATCTAGATGCATAGGCAAGCGTGGTAGGTAAACAGACTACAATGCAAATTCGGTCAATAACTAATATAAATTCACCATTGTATAACCGTCTACAGGCAGTATCTGGCGTTCCTACATAATGATAGGAGGGGAACAGATGCTTTTTTTGAAAGTAGGCCATCACATCCTCAATGGAGATAATGGCATCAATATCAATTTCCTCTAAATGCTTTTTTAAATTTTCTCTAATTTTTTCATTGTGGATGTCCTTTATGGAAAGGATAGAAACAATCGTCTTGCTTCTTCTACCAATCGTCAAGGTATCAATACACAAACGGTCATCCTTCACTCTAGTCCGGATTAAAGCAATATTTTCCTTAAAATTTTCTACAAAGCCATCTCTAGACCCCATTACGTTGTCAGGCTCTGCAATGGAATCTCCCGTCTGTCTAGAGGGAGCTTTGGATAAATCAAAGGCATAAAACTGCTTGTTTCGATAGGCAATTAATAAGCCTGAAAATACAAGACTTATTACTATATCCTCATCATCTACAATTTTTTTGCAAATACCTGGAAACATTTCATCAATATCTGAGTCCGTATCATGTTCAAGCTTTGGATAAAAATCCTTCATAAATTCTAAAATATTACAAAGGTGCTCCTGATAACAAATGATACAATTGGCTCTTGTCTCTTTGTAGATTACATCTATGTTAGTCCTTAGTTTTTCTAACACGATAACACTCCTTTAAAAACCAGAAAAAAATGGAAAAGCTCAAAACTAATAAGCAGAATACAAAGAACATAAAGGTACTATCCATAGGTATCCACATAAAACAGATACTTCCTAAAACGGCCAATATAATCAACAATAAAATGGACATCGCTTTTGAATTCATTTGAATATTCTCCCTTACTAGACTGATACCAAAGGCATATTTAAAAATACAACATAAAACAATATAATAAAGATAAGCAAAATCAAAATTTCCAAAATACTGCGTTATTGGTTCCACCGATAAACAAATGAAACCAACCCAGTCAAGTCCCTTAAAAAATTCCGCTCCGGCATTACAAATTAATAGAAAATATTCTAATGCGAAAAAGCAAAAAGCCACTCCAATGGCCAGAATAAACTGCATTTTGGAAAAATTTAAGCCATCCTTATTAATCAGTAAGGTAAAATTATCACCCAAAACCATTAGGGCAAAAAGTGGTAATAGCCAGTAATTGATTTCCTTTAAGGGCAGCAACAATGTAAAATCTAGATTTGGATAAACAAATAAAGTAATTAACAATATAACATATCCAACGATTATAAAAAGTGTAGCTATTTCCATAATATCCTTTGTTTTTCGTTTTGATAAAAAAATTAACGCAAGGGATATAGCAATCAAAACATAAAAGAAATTCGCATCAGGAATAAAAATAGTTGACAAAAGATAGGCACAATAACTAACTCCAAATATACTTTCTAATAGAATAAAAGCTACATAAATATATTTGAATATAGACTTTTTAAATTCCTCCCTATAATTCTTATTCATCAGCTTTTTGGGGACTAAAACTAAAAAAAGTAAGACGATAACAGCCAGTAAAGCTGTAAAATATAAGCCCATAGATCCAAAATGATTATAAAAAAAATAGAAAAGTATGATACGCATCCACAGGTAATTGTAGACCGTAACAAATAAAAAAAAGCTTACCTTAGACAACCTGGTCATGTTCATCACCATCTATAGTATGCCTAGGATAAGCCGATTTATTTAATTAAAGTGTCTTTTTAAAACTCTTTTTGACACAATCATTTCAATTTGTTCTGGTAAAACTGTCACTTCAATCCGACTAAGCTTAGGAATTCCTTCTCCATCCGTGTTATACGCAATCGCATCTTTAGAGGTAATTACCATATTCTTCGCTTCAAAGTGAACAATATTATGCTGATAGGACTCACCAAGTAATAAAAATAATACAAAATCTATCATATTTATGAGTCTATTCTTTTTTCTAATTAGGGTTACATATAGTTTACCTTCATTTAGATAAATTCTTTTCTTCCGATGAAGCTTTATGGATGCCAAGTATCTAGAATTTACTGCGAGAAAAAGAAAAAATTTTCCACTGATTTTCGTTTCTCCATCCGCTAAAATATCGATATGAATGGAGTTATCCTTTCCAATGGTCTTAACTGCTTCTAAATAATAGGCAAACTTACCAAATAGCTTCTTCACCTTATACTTTGCAGCATAGCTTACATTCGTCAAATTTCCAGCAGCTAAACCATAGATGAAATATTGTCCATTGATTTGATTTACATCCAAATATGTTTTATTTTCATCCAATATTATGTTCATGGTTTTACGCAAACTTCTTTTTAAACCAAGAGTTTTACCTGTATCGTTACAGGTCCCTGTCGGAACATAAGCCAAAGTAGGCCTCTTAGATACCATCATTAGACCATTCACTGCTTCGTTGATAGAGCCATCTCCTCCAGCAGCAACCAATAAATCATACTCTTTAGCATTTTGTAGAACATAGTCTCTAATTGAGTTCGGCCCTGTGGATTTAAAGCATTCCACAATCTCATATTTACTTTTTAGTCTCTGAGAAATATAATCGATCTGCTTCAGAATTTTACTCTTACCACTGAACCCATTATACACAACTAAAGCTTTCATTTCAACAACCCCTATTTTGCTTCCTGATTGATGAATGAATCTACTTTTCTTATCTTTTGTTTTGTACCAACTAAAACCATAATGTCAGAAGCCTCAAGGAAGTCTGTTCCACGAGGAATATAAAACTCATTATTATGAATAATACCAACAATATTTACGTCAAAATTGTTACGCAAATCCAAATCTATTAAGGTTCTAGAATTAAACTTAGGTCCTACTGCAATCTGAACAATTGCATAGTTGCCATCAATGGAATAATAATCTAAAATCGCGTCACTGGCAATCTGATTTGCCAAAGAAACCGCAGACTCCTCCTCAGGTACGATAACCTCTGTCGCTCCTAAGCGCTTATACATTTCCTTATAGCTTTCAGTATCCGCACGCACTGTTATATTCTTTACATTTAGCGCCTTTAAATTCATGATTGTTAAAATAGAAGCTTCTAAATTATTACCTATCGCTACTACTGCATGATCAATAGAGGCAACGCCTAATTCCTTCAACGTAGCAAGTTTTGTAGAATCTCCTATAACGCAGTGGTTGATATCACTGGCAATATCTGAAACGCATTCCTCTGAAATGTCCATACATAAGATATCACAATTTAAATTGGATAATGCCTTGGCTACTGAAGCACCAAAGCGCCCTAATCCTATAACGATAAAACTCTTTTTCATCCTACAATAATCCTCTCTTCTACATATTGAATATTTTCCTTGGATTCACGCATCCAGTTATGATTAACAACTCCAATAATGGTTAATGGTCCTAATCGACCAAAGAACATTAAAAAGCAAATGACAATCTTACTGAGGGCATTTAGGGAAGGAGTGATTCCCATTGTTAGACCTGTGGTAGAAAATCCTGAAACCACCTCAAACAAAATGGAACTCAAGCCCAGCTCTGGCTGACTGAAGCCGATAATCAAGGTTGCAACTATAATAACTATAACAGCAATACCAAATAAAACAAAGGCTTTAAAAATTGACCCATCAGAAATTCTTCTATGAAAAATTCTAGGTTTCTTCCCTTGAGCGTAATAAATAAACGTCAGAAGCATTACGAAAATGGTCGTAGTTTTAATTCCACCACCAGTGGAACAAGGGGAGGCTCCTATAAACATTAATACAATACTCATCACATACCCAGCAGGAGGTAAATTAGTTAAATCAACACTGGTAAAACCGGCAGTACGGCAGGTGACAGAGGTAAATAAAGCCTGAAGCCAGGTAATCTCATCAAACATAGCAAATTTAAAAATGAACATTCCCAGTAAAATTAAAGCAGTTGTAATCGTTAAAACAAGCTTACTATGAATAGATAGCTTTCTAAAACTATGCTTCGTAACAAGCTCATCAATAACGATAAAGCCTAATCCACCAGATACAATTAAAAAGATGGTTGAAATATTAAATAAAACATTATCCTTAAAAGGAATCACACTATCTACTCCAAACACATCAAATCCTGCATTATTAAATGATGCAATCGAATGAAATATGGAAACACCCAAGGTTTTTCCAAAATCATACTGATAATATGACATCAAAGAAAGATAGTTCAATAGGACTCCTATCATTTGAATAATAAAGGATATTAATATTATACGCTTTACTAAATGAACAATTCCTACCAAAGAATTTTGGTTCAGTGCCTCTCTCAGTAAATATCGATTTCCAATCCCGATTTTGCCTCCAATAACTGCAAAAAAACAAACAGCAATCGTCAAAAAGGATAATCCACCGATTTCCATCATAATAGCCATTACAATTTTACCGAACAGGCTTAGCTTTGTCGCAGGAGTAACTACAGAAAGTCCCGTTACACACACACTAGATGTAGACATAAATAAAGCATCCACAAAGGTTAAACGCACTCCGTCTTTAACAGCCCAAGGCAGCATTAGACAGATAGTTCCCAGTAAAATTACAGCTAAAAATGTTAAGATTATAAGCACATAAGGATGTATTTTAATCTTTCTATTTTTTATCATATAATCCCTCACTTGCTTAATTATACTATATTTTGGTAATTTAGACAACTTAATTTATTAATAGAAAAAGAAAGAGCCGAAAATCGGCTCAATTCTATTATAGCTCCTCTGGTAAGGCTTTAGATAACGCAATAGCCAAAGCCCCATCTCCGATATGACAGGATACGGATAAGGATAGCGGATTACATACGACATCCGTAACTCCAAATTCTTCTTTTACTAATTTTACAAACGCATTTGCAACAGTAGTGTCTGTTCCCGTATAGGCAACAGATATATGGACGTTATCTGCCCTTCCATCAATCTCTTTTAAGAAACCATAAATGCTTTCTTTAGCTGCCTCTATCATAATTCGTTTCGCATTTTCTAATGTACGGTTCATCATACGATACTTATCTAGCTTCTCTCCAAAGATTCTAAGAACAGGTTTAATTTTTAATAAATTTCCTACTGCCGCTGCCGCTGGAGTAATTCTTCCACCTTTTCTTAAATACTTTAGTGTATCAACCATAATATAAATATCAGAATGCATTTTAACCTTCATTAAAATATCATGGATTTCTTGTCCAGAATATCCCTTATTGGCAAGCTCAATCGCATCCATAACGGATTGTCTTTGAGTTACAGAAATTCTTTGGTTGTCCACAACAAATACCTTTCCTTCATAATCTGCCTTAGCGGCTCTTAAGGCTGAGGCACAGGATTCTGATAATCCACTAGACATAGGTATATATACAATTTGATCATAGTCCTTTAATAGTTCATCCCAAATGGACATTACAAAGCCAATAGATGGCTGTGAGGTAGATACAGCTACATCACCTAATAGTTTTTCATAAAAGCTTTTCTGAGTTAAATTGATATCCTCAAAGTATTCTTCCCCTTCAATCGTAAAAGGCATCGGAACAATTCTTATACCAATTTGTTCGGCTTCCTTTTGGGTAATACCACTATTACTGTCTGAAACAATTGCGACTTTCATAAACAAATCTCCTTTGCTAACACTCTCAATTTATATCAAATTATGACAAAAATGTCAACTCAATTTTACTTTCTATTTAGTCTTTATGAAAAATATTTTCTATCCATATAAAACAAACAATACCAATGTGATACTATTTCGACTTATTTTAACCCTACTGAAGTAATACTAGTTTTAATGAAAATTGACTGAAAATGGGCAGTTCGTATCCATACGCCCTAATAAAAAGGATACTATTTTTAGATATAAAATTGAAGAGAAATTTATATATTTTCCACATTAATAATGTTAATCCATTTTTTAATTATTTCTTGTAATTCAACTAGTGAATTAGTACTAAAATATATTGCTCCAATAAGGGCCTCTACAGCAGTAGCTATAAATTTATGCGTTTCTTTATTTTCACTATATTTATAATCCTTAGGAATCTTATCATCCTCTCTATCAAATTTTATAATGTCAATTAATTTATATTCTTTAGCAATAACTTCTACTAGCACCTGATCTGTTAAAAAGTTTTGAACATAGTTTGATAATGGTGTTTCCCTATCTAAAAATAGTATGCACAAAATAGATTTTAATATGGCATCCCCTAAAGTTGCAAGTTCTTTATTAGTTTCCCCAACAAATTCTTTCTTTTCAAAACGTGAAAAATAATTCTTATATGAAGTATCTGTTAACGCTCTCTTTATATATACATTATCTCTTTGTTCCAAATATTTTGCAAATAAATCTTGATTCATGAAACATTCTTCCATTCCTTTTTATATTTTCAATATTATGTTCAATTTGTCAATAATAATTTGTTCTTCATTAGAACCATTTGTTTTGAGTCTAAGTAAAGGAAGCATAGAATCATTTAAGCACCTATTCTTAATTTCATCATGCATTGCTTGTTTACTATTTTGTTCATGAAAAGAAACGCCATCGACTTCTATGGCAAGAAGCGGTTTCTTATCATACTTATTGAACAACACAAAATCTAAATGTGTCCAAGGATGATTAAGATATTGGTATTCTTCAATATTATATTTAGCTTTATCGAGTTCTATTAAAGTCTTTAAACTAACATGCATTGAATAGGATATTGAAGAGTACTCTGGCTGCTCAAGAATCTTTTTGATTAGATTTTCCATTATTTCTTCTGTTGCAATTTCATTTGTTTTTAAAATATTTTTTCTTGTTTCTGCATATTCATCATAAAGAATATCAAAAACCGAACTCACCTTTCCTTCAACAATAACTTGATCAGTTTGATAGCAAATATATTTTACAAGATCTGCTAATATTCCATAGCTTGAATTGGCTATTTTATCACTTGTCACAAGAATGAATTTTTCTTTTGCTCTTGTAATAGCAACATTGATTAATTGTTCGTTATTAATAAAAGATTTTATGATTTCATCATCTTTTATATAATCTTCAGCACTATTAGCAACTGTTGAAAAAATGATAATTTGTTGTTCTCTTCCTTGGAAGGTATGAATTGTACCAACTTCAATATTCTCTGGTAAAGTTTTTCTTAATAATTCTGCTTGTCTTCTATACGGAGTAATAATACCTATAGTTTTATCTGCAGGCAACTCCTTAAGTAATTCAACAATTTCATCTATTTCTCGTTGATTATATTGCCCACCTTCACCTAAATCATTTTTTCTAGCGTGATTGCCTGGAAGAGTTTTAATAATATCAAGATGATTCTCGCCATCTTCATTCTTTTTAATTTCCAATTGATTAAAATATATTCTTGTATTGCTAAAACCGATAATTTGTTTTGGACATCTATAGTGTTCTTTAAGTAAGGTAACTGGAACTTCTTTATCAAAATATTTTTGAATAAAAGTTAAAAAGCTCTTCCCATTGTCTCTCATAACTTCTTTTACTTTATTTGATGAGAATATCATTTTTTCAAAATCAAGAATTTCCTCAGAAATGACAGGAGGTAACTGTTTATCATCTCCAATAACTATAAGGTTTGATCCTTTTGCTAGAGATGGTAAAACTGTAGTTATAGTGCTTTGACTTGCTTCATCAATTATAATATAGTCAAATGTAAACCTTTTAGGAACTGTGGTTGGAAGACAGTAAGTAGAGGAAAGAATAATAGGATATCTCTGAATAAACATATCAAAGTTGGATTTAAAATTTTCTGCATTGAATTCAATATCAGCAACTTGTTCCATTTTTTCAAAAAGATATTTATTTAGAAAATACTTTGAAATATTTATTATTTGATTAGAAACATCATCTTTCTTATACTCTGCAATATAGTTCTCCATATTTTTAATATCACAACTTAATTCATCTATCCTTTTCTTTACAGATGTATTTTTCAGTAACTCAGTTAAATTTGGTATATTATTCTTAGTGTATTCTGAAGAAATTCCATATTTGAATTTGTATTTTAAACGAGTAAGAAAACCTAGTTTTTCTTTCCCTTTAGATTCTAAAATCGCAGATAAATTTAGCAATTCTTTTGCAGATAAAGTTTTTTTGGTCTTAACAGTCGAAACATCATTTTTCTTTGAAAACTTCTTGTACTAAACTCTAATTCTTCTTTTTCATTATATAAAGAACTTAAATTGGATTCAAATTCGAATACTTTCTTTTCTTTTTGAATAAGTTCTGTTAAATTTCCAGGTACTTCTTTCAAATTCAGTTTTTCAATATTATGCTCTTTAGAGAAAAATTCTTCTCTATTTTCCAGATTACCCAAGTTGGCACATAAAAAACCATAGCCAGCCTCTTCCATTTTTTCGTAGACATTATAGACAGCTCTATTATTATTTGAAATAATTGCCACTGTTTTACCTTGAATTAATATATTAGAAATCAAATTTAAAATGGTTTGCGTTTTACCTGTACCAGGTGGACCTTGAATAACAGAAATACTATTTGACATACCATTACAAATTGCTTTCATCTGACTTAAATTATGTGAAAATGGGTATATAATTTTATGATAATCAAATGCTTTTACTTCTGTATTTAAAATATCAGCTAATACATTATCTGAATTCCATAACTCCTTCACTTTTTCATATTGACTCTCAAGAAAATCGGTTTGAGTGGCTTTATCATGATATCTAGCAAGAGATATAAAATAATTGTATATAGATTGCTGAGTTATTGCATATTTATTAAATTCTTCAATTTTGTCTTTTGATATTTTTTTTATTCCAAAATTTTTTCCAAAAATATAATAATTTTTTTCAGAAAGATAAAGATAAGCTTCTTTGGTCCCAACATATCTTCCAAGCAAAAAAGGATCTACATTTTCTTGTGTAACATTTCTCAATATATTCACATTTAAATATGAAAAGGGGTATCTCTTTCCAGATTTAAATGTGACTCTATAACAATTGCCAACATCATCAAAATAACGAATGTCATTTGTCGAAT
>UQGR01000002.1 GCA_900540705.1 uncultured Mollicutes bacterium | reverse complement strand
GATTTTGGCATATTCATGCCAAAACACCTCGCGGATAGTGGTGTGTGAACAGTAACTACAAATCTGAAGAATATTCTTGAATTGTTTGACGATTTCGGTTGTGAAACAGATATTCAGGTGATATAATGTTCTCAATAAAATACATTGCGGAGGTGTAGTTATGAATTACGAAGATGTACAGAAAGTGTCAAACGCGGCGAAAGCCAAGAGTAACCTGGTGAATACCAATTTTTTCAAGTACTTTATACGTGCGGTTATGGCGGGATTTTTTATTGATGTGGCCATGATCTACAGTAATGTAGTTGGAAACGTATTCTCCAAGACCATGCCTGAATGGGGAAAATTTATGGGGGCATTAGTATTCTCCATTGCAGTGCTCCTGATCAGCTTTGTAGGCGGCGAGCTTTTTACAGGAAATAATATGGTAATGGCGTTCGGAGCCTATGATAAACAGGTAAGCTGGAAAGAGGCCGGTAAGGTATGGGGAGTAAGTTACCTTGGAAACTTTGTCGGATGTGCAATTTTAGCATTGCTGTTTGTATGGGCCGGAGCGTCCGGAACAGCAGATTATTTTGCAGGATTTATCGGAAACAAGCTGAGTGTTCCGCTCGGACAGATGTTTTTCAGAGCAGTACTCTGTAATTTCTTCGTCTGTCTTGGTGTGCTCTGTGGTATGAAATTAAAGAGTGATGCAGGAAGATTCCTGATGATCGTTATGTGTATCTCAGGATTCGTTGTAAGCGGATTTGAGCACTGCATCGCAAACATGGGAATCTTTGTTACCGCATACTGTCTGGTACCTGGATTATCCCTTGGAGCCATGGTAAAGAGCATGGTAGTAGTAACTTTAGGAAATATGGTGGGCGGTGCCCTGTTGCTGGCATGGCCGCTCAGAAAGATGAGTGCAGATAAATAATATGTCAAAAGCTTTATACATAGCCGAAAAGCCCAGTGTGGCACAGGAATTCGCAAAAGCTTTGAAAATTAACGGACAAAGACGGGATGGCTACCTGGAATCTCAGGACAGCGTGGTGACCTGGTGTGTGGGACACCTGGTCACCATGAGCTACCCGGAAAAATATGATATCAAATATAAAAGGTGGAGTTTAGATACCCTGCCTTTTTTGCCGCGCGAATTTAAATATGAAGTGATTCCCGGAGTGCAGAAGCAGTTTGAGATTGTCAAAGGACTGCTTAACCGTGAGGATGTGGACACCATTTATGTGTGTACCGACTCCGGACGTGAGGGGGAATACATTTACCGTTTGGTGGCACAGATGGCAGGTGTTCATGGAAAAAAAGAAAAGAGAGTCTGGATCGACTCCCAGACAGAAGAAGAGATTATGAGAGGAATCAGAGAGGCAAAAGATCTGTCAGCATATGACAATCTTTCTGCTTCAGCTTATCTTCGGGCGAAAGAAGACTATCTCATGGGAATTAATTTTTCCCGTGTACTGACACTGCGTTATGGAAACAGTGTGTCAAATTATTTAAATACGAAATATCCATATGTGGTTCATGCAGAACCAAACGCTATCTTAAACTCAACAGCCTCCTTAAAGGATTCTACACTGTTTGTGACCTTATTTCCTTGTAATGAATGTGCAAAGCTCATCATTCAGTCTGGGATAAAGCATGTAGTCTATGGCTCTGATAAGTATCATGACCAGGACTCCTATTTGGCCTCTAGAAGAATGTTTGATGCTGCTGGAATCACCTATGAAAAGATGCCTGCCGTTCAGGTAGAGCTTGTGAGTGAGGTGGAGGAATGAAGCATTTTTTAAAAAGATTTTGGATTGTAATTGTGATAGCTGCGGCAATCAACCTTCCCCTTTTGATTATGGGGTCAATCCGTACCAATCAAAGTGTCACCTTGAAGGGAGATACAACCATCGTTGAAAATTTTGTGGAAATTGATAATGCCTATAGTCAGACAGGCTCCTTTTCTACTATTTATGTAATCAGTCTAGATCACTCTACCATCCTTCAAAATCTGCTGGTAGGGGCAAGCCATACCTCAGAGGTTTCAGAGCTTCCAGAGCATTACCTTCATTTTACGGATACAGAGATTGCTCAAATGGGAAGAATTCAGCATCAATCAAGTATTTTATATTCCATCATCCAAGCTTATCAGGAGGCTTCCAAGGTAGATAGCAAAATTCATATTGAATATACCTTTGATGCCTATGTGATTGCCTATTATGACCGAGTATCGGAATTTAGAATTGGGGACAGAATCATAGGAATCAACGACATCTTAGCTGAAACTGAGTTTGAGGCCTTTAAGGAGGCCTTCAATCAGGCGAAGGAAGGCGATGTTTATGTGGTAGAAAGGGATAAGCAAAAGCTTTCTATCCCCTATACCAAGGAGAATATGCGAGTTTCAGGTTATGCCTTTTATACGATTGACCAGGATACTGTGTTCCCAAGCTATGTGGTAAAACCTACAAATGTTGGTGGTCCATCGGGCGGACTTTTACAGACCTTGGCCTTATACAATGCTTTGATTGAAGAGGATATCACAAGAGGACGTAAAATCGCTGGAACAGGCACCATTGAAACGGATGGAACTGTTGGACCCATTGGAGGCATCCAGCAGAAGATATATACCGCCTTTGATGATGACATTGAAATCTTCCTATGTCCTGAGGAAAACTATGAGGATGCATTAATTGCCTACAATAGCTTAAGGAATAAGGAAAGGATGAAGCTTTATAAGGTATCTACCTTTGCAGAGGCTTTGGAGGTGCTGAGAAGTGAATAATTTTATGGATCGCTATAAAGAGATAAAAGAAGAAATTCATCAATATGCACTAGAAGAAAAAAATAAATTTCTTTTAGGACTTGTCAGCTTTTTACTTTCTTTATTGATTGTGGTAGGGCCAATCACCTTGCTCATCAATTGTTTTATCTTCAATGATTTCTTTTTGCTTATCATATTAGGCTTAGGGGTTTGCTTCTTTGTCCTATTGTTTTTAACTAGGTTTTTCTATTATCAGGGAATTACCCAAAAAAGAGTAAACGATATGCATGTATTTTATTTGATGGAAGCCCTAGTATGCTTTTCCATTACTGTTGTATGTCTGTTGATTTTATTTTTCATTTAGGAAAGGACCGATATTTATGTGGATTACATTACTGATTCTAGGGTCACTTTTATTTGTTGACCAGCTAACTAAATATTTAGCAGAGCTATTCATCGCAAAAGGTAGTACAGTGACTCTCATTCCACATGTTTTAGAAGGTACGTTAGCCTACAACAAGGGTGCTGCCTGGTCATCCTTTTCGAACGCAACCTGGTTTTTAGCCTTGCTAAGCTTGGCTGCCTCTATTGTATTGGTTTATTTTATTACCAAAAATAACTGGAAGAAAAAGAAATGCTATTCTCTTGCTATAACATTGATGCTTGCTGGCACCTATGGAAATTTCTTGGATCGTTTTTTTGCTGTTATTGGAAAACGGGAAGGGGTTGTGGATATGATTATCTTAAATCCACTAGATGCTTTATGGCGAGCAATCACAAATTCAGGTTTCCCCATTTTTAATGTGGCCGATATGTGCTTGGTGATAGGAATTGTGCTTTTAGCGATTGATATTCTATTTTTTCAGGAAAAAAGGGCGGTTAAATGATGAAGAATTATAAGGTTTCTGCCGATATGGTAAAAAAAAGGTTAGATAAAGCTTTAGTGGACCTATTAGAGGACAAGTCTAGAGCCTACATTTTAAAATGTATAGAGGAGGAGAAGGTTTCTGTAAATGGAAAAATAGAGAAGCCTTCCTACCTATTAAAGGAAAATGATTTGATAACCTATGAACCCTTAGAGGAAAAAAAGCTATCCTTAGAAGGCCAGAATTTGAACCTAGAGATAGTTTATGAGGATGAGGATGTGGCTGTTGTGAATAAGCCTAAGGGAATGGTCGTTCATCCAGCTGCTGGGAACTATGAAAATACCTTGGTTCATGGACTTTTGTATGAGCTAGAGGATCTTTCAACCATCAATGGGGTTGCAAGACCTGGCATTGTCCATCGCATTGATAAGGATACGACTGGTCTTTTAATGATTGCTAAAAATGATAAAGCCTCTCTTTCTTTAACAGAACAACTGAAAGCACATACCTGTAAAAGAACCTATCAAGCCTTAGTCTATGGTACAATCCAAGAGAATAAGGGAAAAATCAATGCTCCGATTGGTAGAGATCAAATGGATCGAAAGAAGATGGCAGTTACTAAAAATGGAAAAGAGGCAATTACTCATTTTACCGTTTTAAAAAGGTTTAAGGATTTTACTTTAGTAGAATGTGCCTTAGAAACAGGAAGAACCCATCAGATTCGTGTCCACTTTTCCTATATCGGACATCCTTTAGTTGGAGATAAGGTCTATGGTAGAAGAAAGGTTATTGGTGATGAGGGACAATTTCTTCATGCTAAAACTATAGGCTTTTTACATCCTTCCACTGGACAATGGATGGAATTTGATTCTGAGCTACCAGAATACTTCAAAGTTTTTTTGAAGCAATTAGAATGTGAATAGAAAACCAGAGGAGAGTACCAAAAATACTTTCCTTTTCTTTTTTAAAAGAATACATATTCTGTTTTTAGCAGAATGATAATAAGTAAATTGACAAATACTAAAAAAAGGATATAATTAAGAAAGAAGAGGTGACGTTTTATGTTGAAAAAGCATGGATTTCTTAGGGTGGGAGCAATTGTCAATCAGACAAAGCTTTCAGATGTCTTTTATAATATAGAGGAAATCAAGAGACTTTTGGATTTGGCAATAGAAAAGGGAATTGAAATTGTGACCTTCCCTGAGCTATCCGTAACAGGGTATACCTGTCAGGACTTATTTTTAAATAGAGATTTATTAGAAAACACTTTAGCAGGCTTAGAGCTTTTAAAGGAATATAGTAAGACCCATTCCATTGTCTTCATTGTGGGGGCTCCAATTAAGATACAGAATGCCTTATATAATTGTGCAGTAAGCTTTTCAGATGGACATATTTTAGGAATTACACCGAAAACCTATGTTCCAAATTATTCTGAATTTTATGAGGCAAGATATTTTGCAAGCGCCAATGACTTGGCTATTTCAGAGATGGAATTTCTTGGAGAAATGGTTCCTGTATCTAATATGCTCTTATATCATGCGAAAAACTATCCTTTTATTACTTATGCAGTAGAAATCTGTGAGGATTTATGGGTAAGCAATTGTCCTAGTAATTTCACCTGTGAGCTGGGTGCAACTTTGATTTTTAATCTATCTAGCAGTAATGAGCTTGTTGGTAAATATGAATATCGGAAAAATCTCATTCAAACAGCCGCTTCAAAGAACTTATGTGCTTATATATATGCATCCTCTGGATTATCTGAATCTACGAGTGATTTGGTTTTTTCAGGGCATGCGATGATTGCAGAGGCAAGTGGCAATGTCACGGAAAATGAAAGATTTAGCTTTGAATCTAACCTGATTTTTCAGGATGTCGATGTGCTACGCCTTCAAAGTGATCGGCTGAAAAAGAGAACCTATGAGCAATCAGGACGTTATATTTCTCCTATGCATGCTTATTTTTCTCTTTCGGAGAAGAACAATAGTTTGACAAGAAGATATTCAAAGACTCCATTTTTGTCCCATACTGCAGCATCCTTAGAGGAAATCCTCCAAATTCAAACGTATGCTTTAGCGAAAAGAGTTCGTCATTTGAACAATACAAAAATGGTGATTGGCATCAGTGGAGGATCGGATTCAACCCTAGCCTTCTTGATTTGTCTTAGAGTGGTCAAGGTATTAAATTTGACAACGGATCATATTATTGCAATCACCATGCCAGGCTTTGGAACCTCTAACCGTACCTATGAAAATGCAGTTCGGTTGATTAAATCCACGGGAGCTACCCTAAAGGAAATTTCTATCAAGGAAGCCTGTCTCCAGCATTATAAGGATATTGAGCATGATCCAGCGGTTTATGATATCACCTATGAAAATGCCCAGGCTAGAGAAAGAACTCAGATTCTATTTGACTATGCCAATAAGGAAAAGGGAATTGTAATAGGAACTGGAGATTTATCTGAAATCGCCTTAGGCTGGGCAACCTACAATGGGGACCATATGTCCAATTATGCGGTGAATGCTTCCATTCCGAAAACCTTAGTCACGACTTTGATTGCGAAGATAAGAGATGACGCAGAGGAGGGAATCTTTAAGGATACTCTAACCGATATTCTAGATACTCCAATATCTCCTGAATTGCTGCCATTAGATGATAAAGGGAATATAGTTCAAAAAAGTGAAGGAAGTATTGGACCTTATGTACTACATGATTTCTTTTTGTATCATTTCTTAAGATATGGGGCTAGTGTAAAGAAGATTTATTTCTTAGCCTGCCAGACCTTTGATATAAAGGAAGAGGAAATTAAGAAATATTTAAAAATTTTTATACAGAGGTTCTTTTCTCAGCAGTTTAAGAGGAATTGTATGCCAGATGGAATAAAGGTTGGCTCTATCAGTCTTTCACCAAGAGGGGATTGGCGAATGAGCTCTGATGTAGCAGCATCTATGTTTTTAAAGGAAGCAGATGAGCTATGAAAATAGGGGTATATGGCGGCTCCTTTAATCCTTGTCATCTGATGCATAAACAGATTGTAGAAGTACTATTAGACCGAAATATCTTTGATCGTATTATCATTCTTCCCACAGGTAACTTTTATAAAAAGAGCAATCTCTTAAAGGGAGAGGAAAGAAAACGGATGCTGGAGCTTATGTTTGAGAATCATCCTAGAGTTATCATTTCCGATTATGAATTTAAGAATAATTTAATTTGTACCTATCGAAGTTTGGATTATTTACAAAATCTTTATAAAGGGGATAAGCTTTATTTTATTTTGGGAAGTGATAACCTCCTCCATTTTGATACCTGGAAGCGGTATGAATATATTCTAGATACCTATAACCTTTTAGTGATAGAAAGAAAAAATGTTGATGCTAAAGAAGTGCTGAAGAAATACCAAGGATATCAAGGAGATATTGAGTGGATGGATTTAGACCTGTTGGATATCCAATCCTCAACCATTCGTGAAAAAATTTTTACTGGAAATTTAGAGTCTGTAAAAAACTGTTTAGATGAGCGGGTATTTTCTTATATAAAGACGAAGGGGCTATATTCAAAAACATATCAGGAGCGACCTACGGAAAAATTTATTTCTGATGAAGAATTTCTAAATCACTATAATATGGATGATTATGAGAAGATGAGTGTGACAACAGACATTACTCTATTCAGTGTAAGTGATATCCAGCAAAAGAATTATCGTAAGAAGAATACTAAGAGCTTTAGTATCTTACTTGTAAAAAGAGAGACAGCTCCCTTTATGAATAAGTGGTGTATTCCAGGAGGATTTCTTTCCTTAGATGAAAAGCTTTTAGATTGTGCAAAAAGGGTACTTTTTACAGAGGCTAATATAGACCACGTTTATTTAAATCAGCTTCATACCTTTTCAGATATAGATAGAGATATTAGAGGAAGAGTTTTATCGGTTGCCTATCTAGGGCTAATTGACAAGGCTCAGATAGAAGGAGACTTAAAGTCTAAGGCCGCCTTCTTTGATTTATCCTTCCAGGAGAAGGAGGATAGCCTGATTATTCAATTTCAAAATGGAGATACTATTTTTACCTGCAGTGTCAAAAAAAAGGTGGATGCCTATGGAATTGTCTCCTATGAGGAACTAGAAAACGAGATATTCGCCTTTGACCATTTGAAGGTGATTGCCACCTCCTTAGATTATTTGAAGAATCATATTGAAAAGCAGGATATGATCCATCATTTGTTGCCACCTTCCTTCACCTTAAAGGAGCTTCAGCTGGTCTATGAAGCTATTTTAGGAAAGAAGCTGATTGATTCTGTCTTCCGAAGAAGTATTCAAAGCCAAGTGATTCCTACAGAGGAGTTTAAGAAGGATGGAGGACATCGTCCCTCTAGACTTTATAAATATAAATGGTTGAGGGAAGAATGATGATAAAAAAAGCGATGCTGTACTTAATGCTTCTTATGAGTCTAACGAGCTGTGTCTATATCGGCTTATCTTCAAAAGAAATTCAGCAGCACAATGAAAAAATTCTTGAACAGCTTGGAGATTTTCCGTTTTCAAATTATGAAGGGACCTTTTATTCCTTGCCTGAAGAGGAGGATAAAATGGTTCAATTTCATTTTCAAAATGGGAATTTAGAGCTTTTAATTATAACCAAGGATCATATCATTTATAACACAGGGACTCAAGAGTATGATTTTTCTACATCTACTCTGCAAGAGTCTATGTATCCTAAAAATGGAGAAGGCTATTCCTATCCTGAGGAAATTGAGGCACTCATTTCCTTTATTAAAGAGTTTGATGGTACCTCTAGTAAGGTAGAGGGGAGAAGCGGAGTGGAAGCTGATGAAGAAGGTCCGCTAGATGAAATCACGCACTATTACTATGAAATGGATTGGCCATATTCTGATGTGGCAGGTCTTTATTTCTATGTGAATGCCAAAACCTCTTCCTTAAAGCGTATTTATCTGACTGACCACTCTAATGATGGTGGCTTTGGTAAGCCTCATTTTCAGCTGTGGTTTTTGAAAGAACAAAGAGATTCTTCATTAAAGACGGAGTATGAAAGCCGAAAAGAAGCTGTTATAAAAAGTGGAAAAGGACAGGATATCCTGTCCTTTTAGTCATGATTGGGATTGATTTCATTGGCAATTGGGGTTAAAAAGATTTTCTTTATTTCTGCCAAGTCCTTAGTTTGACCAAGGGTATACATGAGCTTTGTCACTGCAGCCTCACTTGTCATATCATAGGCCTCAATAGCTCCACTCGCAATCACCTTTGTTCCTACCTCATAGATATTAAAATTAGAGCGTTCATAGAGGCACTGACTGCTTACAACGATAGGTACTCCCTTGGCAATGGCATTTTTAATTTCCTTGATAAAGTCTCTACGAATATAGGAGATTCCTCCTGCCCCATAGGCTTCTATTACAATTCCTTCAATTCCTGCAGATAGTAAAAGAGGGATGATGGAAGGATTGGTAGTAGGAGTAAGCTTAAGTAAAAATACATTAGTATTGATATCTAACACGAGTCTTGGTGGTTGCTGGGTTGTCTGGATCATATTTTTTTGAATGCTGAGACCTGTTGCGGAAACTCTACCTAAGGGAAAGAGATTGATAGATTCAAACGCATCAAAGCTAGAGGTTCTGGCTTTGACAGAGCGGCAGCCAAACATGATTTTTCGATTAAAAGCTAGAAATACCCCAGGAATTTTCGATTTTGCCATTGCAAAGGCACAGCGTAGATTATCAATAGCGTCCGTTAAAGGATGAAGGATTGGTAGCTGAGAGCCTGTGAATACAATGGGAATATTGGGATTTTGGACCATGAAGGAAATCATTGAAGCCGTATATGCCATCGTATCTGTCCCATGAGTTACGATGATTCCATCATAGCAGCTTAAATTATGATAGATTTCCTCGGCAATGATTTTCCATTCCTCAGGCTGAATATTTGAACTATCTAAAACGAGGATAGTTTTACTATCGATGGTAGCTTCTTCATTTTCTAGAATACTCTTTAACAGCTGGTGGGAATCTACGGGAACTAAGCCATCCTTAGAATCAATGCTGGCAATGGTTCCTCCTGTAGAGATTAAAAGTATCTTTTGCATAGGTTCACCTCTTTAAATCAGCTATATTATACTCTTTTTTTCTTGGTTTTACTATCTAAAGACAAAATTTACTTTTCTATTTTTTTATGTTCCTAATTTTTCTTTACATTTTCCGATTTCATGATATAATATTAAATGCGTTTGTTTCATTTTTAAGACAAACAATATTTAGTTAGGAGGAGTAGGCAGTTGCCTACATATTGAATAAAGATGAATGTAGAGAAGTTAGAACATAGCCGCAATAAGATCGTTTTCGAAGTTTCTGCAGAGGAATTTGAAAAGGCATTAGATAAGGCATTTGAGGTTTGTAATGCTAAGGTTACGATTAAGGGCTTTAGAGCTGGAAAGGCTCCAAGACATGTATATGAGAAGAACTATGGAGTAGAGTCCTTATATGATGAGGCTTTAAATGTGATTTTAAATGCAAAGGCTCAAGAAATTTATGCAGATAAAGACTTAGCTAAGGAAATTGTTGGTCCTTTTGAGCCAAACTTTGAAACAGAGGAGAAGCTAGAGCGTGGCAAGCCTTTTAAGGTTTCTTTATCCTTTGATGTATATCCAGAGGTAAATTTACCACAATATAAAGGAATTGAATGTGGTAAGGCAAAGCTTGAGGTTACAGAGGAAGAACTAGACCATGCGTTAAAGCAGGTTATGGCTAAGGATTCTTCTATGCAGCCAAAGGAAGCTCAGGTGATTGAAAAGGGTGACTATGCTACCTTTGATTTTGTAGGTACTGTAGATGGGGTTGAATTCCCTGGTGGCAAGGCAGAAAATTATGAATTACAAATTGGTTCTGGTCAGTTTATTCCTGGCTTTGAGGACCAAATGATTGGAATGAAGGCAGAAGAGGTTAAGGATGTAAATGTAACCTTCCCAGAAAATTATGGCGAAAAATCCTTAGCTGGTAAGGCTGCTGTATTTAAGGTAACAGTTCATGAGGTTAAGAATATGGTTTATCCAGAGCTTACTGATGAATATGTTAAGGGACTTAATCTAGCAGGTGTTGAAACTGTAGAAGCCTTAAAGGAAAGCAAGAAGCAGGAATTGGCTTCCCAGAAGGAAAAGAGTGAAAAGGATCGTCAGGTAGATGAAATCATCAATAAGATTTTAGATAACGCCGTAGTAGATATGCCTGCATCCTTAGAACAGGAAAGAATTCACCAAATTCAAGAACAATATCAGCAGCAAGCAAAGATGTATAATATCCCATTTGAGACCTTCCTAGGCCTAATGAATATTACTAAGGAAAAGTTTGAAGAGGAGACTACAAAGCAAGGAAAACGTCAGGCTTTATTTAATGTTGTGATTTCTAAGCTGATTGAGGTTGAAAATTTAGCTCCTTCTAAGGAGGATTTAGAAGCCTTAGCTACTAAGGATGCTGAAGCTCAGAAGACGACTAAGGAAGCGATGATGCAGAAGAATGCTGCAAGATATTACAGTGATTTAGCTTACCAAAGAGTCATTGAGCTTTTACTGGCTAACGCAAAATTAGTCTAAAATTGAATGAAAAATCGTAGGGAAGGTGTAATGCCTTTCCTTTTTTCAAAAAAAATAATTATTTTTGGCAAAGCACTTGCAAAAGTGCCAAAAATGATATATATTATATTTGTTGACATTTTGTCAACTGAAAGGATGGTAAAATGGAAGAGAATAAATTGGTTTTACCTGCCATAGCAGTACGTGGTGTTGTACCACTTCCAAATAATGAATTTAGAATTGAGGTTGGACGTGCCAACTCTGTTTTGGCTTTGGATGCTGCCGAGAAGATGTATGGTGGCAATATTCTGCTTCTGATTCAGAAGGATGCCACTGTAACAGATGTGACAGAGCATGATGTTGAACGGATTGGCGTGCTTGCAAGAATAACGTTAAAGCTTAAGCTTCCTAATAAAAATTATAAAGTGAAATTTAAGATTTCTGATCGTATTTCTGTTTTAGAATTTACGTCTTTAGAGCCTTATTTTGTTTGTAACTACGAAAAGCTTTATTCCTATATGCATAATGATGATGAGGAATCTGCCTTGATTAAGAACATTGCTTCAGCCATCGCATCCTCAGGGCTCAATTTGATGCAGAATATGGAAGAGGTATCAAGACTTTTACAGAATGGGACAAATCCAGCAATCTTGTCTGATGTCTTAGCCTTTAATTTAAAGACTACAGGTCCTGCAACCAGTAAATTTCGTTACCTTGAGGAGCTAGATGCTTCTAGACGATTGGAGTTTATCCTTGAGGACATTGAGAAGGAAAAAAAGATTGTAGAGATTGAAAATAAAATCAATAATGAGGTCAAAAAATCGATAGATGAATCTCAGAAGGAATATTATCTAAGAGAAAAAATGAAGGTTATCCAAAATGAGCTAGGAGATAAGGCTCGTCAGGAGGAGGATGTGGAGGCCTTAAGAAAGGCTATTGAAGAGGCACATCTACCTAAGAATGTCTATGATAAGGCCAAAAATGAACTTCAAAAATATGCCTCTACCAGCAATCAAATGGCGGAATCTGGCGTCATAAGAACCTATCTAGAATGGATTACGACGCTTCCTTGGTATAAGCAAAGTGAAGATACAACGGATTTGAAGCAGGTGGCTGCGAGTCTAGATAAGAACCATTATGGCCTAGAAAAGGTTAAGGATCGTATTGTAGAATATCTTGCCGTCAAGATGATGACTGGAAAAAATCCGAATACCATACTCTGCTTTGCAGGTCCCCCAGGTGTTGGTAAGACAAGTCTTGCCAAGTCTATCAGTGAGGCCTTGGGCCGGAAATTTGTAAAACAGTCCCTAGGCGGTGTGCGTGATGAATCTGAGATTAGAGGTCATAGAAGAACCTATATTGGGGCGCTTCCAGGCCGTATCTTAAAGGGAATGCGCGATGCAGGTACCATTAACCCCGTTTTCTTGTTAGATGAAATTGACAAGATGACCGCGGATTATCGTGGTGACCCTGCTGCAGCAATGCTGGAGGTATTAGACCCTGAACAGAATAAGTACTTTTCTGACAATTACTTAGAGGAGCCTTATGATCTTTCTCAGGTTATGTTTATCACTACGGCAAATGATTTGTCCAATATTCCAGCTCCTTTGCGGGATCGTATGGAAATCATTGAATTATCCAGCTATACAGAAATAGAAAAGTTTAATATTGGATTTAAGCATCTCCTACCAAGAGAGTTAGAGGAGCATGGCTTAACCAAAGAGCAGCTGACCATAACAGAAGATGCTATGTATGCAATCATCCAAAATTATACTAGAGAAGCTGGTGTAAGAGAACTGAATCGTATGATTGCGACGATATGCCGTAAGACGGTGAAGAAAATTTTAATTGATCAGGCCGTGAAGGAAGAGATCAATTGTGATAATCTCCATGAATTTTTGGGTAAGATTCGTTTTACAAATAATAAGAATCGTGGAATGAATCAGGTGGGTATCGTAACAGGACTTGCCTATACCCAGTTTGGAGGGGACACCCTAGATATAGAGGTTACAACCTATCCTGGAAAGGGCGGCTTACAGCTGACTGGTAAGTTAGGCGATGTGATGAAGGAATCTGCTCAGGCGGCTTATTCCTTTGTGAGAAGTCATGCACAGGATTATGGAATTGAAGGTGCAGTTTTTGAAAAGAATGATGTACACATTCACGTTCCAGAGGGGGCAGTTCCTAAGGATGGGCCTTCTGCAGGAGTTACACTTACAACAGCCTTAGTTTCTGCCTTAGCCAATAAGCCTGTGGATTGTCATATTGGTATGACTGGAGAAATTACACTGCGAGGTCAGGTTTTGCCAATCGGTGGCTTACGTGAAAAATCTATTGCAGCTCACAGAAGTGGTTTAACTAAAATCTTCATTCCTAAGGAGAATGAACGGGATATTGAGGATATCCCAGAAGAGGTGAGAAGCGTTTTAGAAATTCAGCCTGTTGCCAATATTAGTGAGATTTTAGATTCTGTATTTCGTTAAATAGTAGAAAAGAGTTCAACAAGAAAAGAACTCTTTTTTCTTTTTAAAAAAAATAAAATTTTTGGCAATACTTTAGGATGAGGTGATAGAATGGATGTAAAGGATTTACAGGCCAATGATCGACCTAGAGAACGACTTTTGAACTTAGGAGCTTCCTCCTTAAGTGATGTTGAGCTTTTGGCTATTCTAATTGGTAATGGTTCTAGAGGAGGCGGTGTCTTTGACATTGCTGTTGAACTTTTAAATACATATCCCCTATCCAGCTTAAAGGATTTAGATTATAAGAAAATTTCAGCAATTTCAGGAATCAAGCAAGCAAAGGCCTGCCAGCTTTTAGCCTGTTTTGAGCTTGCTAGGAGAGCCTCTAAATGGAAGAAGGATGGACTAGTTTTAGAGAAGGCAGGAGATATTTATCAATATACCTATGATGAATTTTACTTAGAGACTACAGAAATTGTATTGGCCTTATTTTTAGATTGTAAGCTACATCTCATCGATAAACTAAAGCATAAGGGAGATACAGCTCATAGTACAGGTATTCCATTACGTTCTATGATTACTAGAGCGTTAAATTGTAAGGCTTATGCAGTCATATTGGTTCATAACCACCCATCTGGAGATATAGCTCCTTCCCAAGCAGATATAAAGGTTACCTATGAAATTTGGCAAATTCTTTTAAAGCTAGACATTGTACTATTGGATCATTTGGTGGTTTCTGAGAATTCCTATTATTCCTTTGCAGAGCATGGTCTACTTTCCAATATGGATGAATATAGTGAATTGGGTGAATATGATGAAGAAGACAATTTTAAAAGGATGCTTACTGGCTGCATTTCTATGTAGTTATTTTTTTATACCTTCCGTCCAAACTGTTTTAAATCAAAAAATTAATACAGTTACTGTGACTAATTTCTTAGCTAAAAATTTATATAAGAATGAAAAAACGGTTTCCAGTATACCACTTGTAGTGAAGGACTATATATTACAGGATGACCGGCTTTATATATTTCCTCTAGACGAGGTTGTGAGTCTTCCGATTGATGTAATGATTGTAGAGGTAGAAGACACCTACATAGAGGTTGTAAATTTGGATGCTAGATATAGAATCAGCAATATCTACAAGCGGGCAGGAAATCTTTATCAATATGTCAATGGCTTAAATGAACTGGCTTATACAAAGGATTTCTTTGTGGTAGAAGGAGATAACCTAGAAGTGATTTCTGAGAGACTGACCATTTACTATGAAAAGGTTTAAGCTGGATTTCAGTTTTCTTATTTTTTTAATTTTTTTATTTCTTTCTCCAAAGCAGTATCTCATTTTAAAGTTGTTTTTATGCTTAGTGTTGCATGAGTTAGGGCATATAACGCTTATTCTATTATTTCGTTATCCAATTGCTCGATTAAGAATCTCTGTTTTTGGTTTTTTTCTTGAACTTGATCAAACGAAGGAAATGTTTCATAAGGATTTTCTTATTTACCTAGGAGGAATCCTCACTAATTTAATTTGTTATATTTTTATTCCTGATCTAGAAATGAAAAGAATTAGTTTATTTCTAATTGGAATTAATGCCCTTCCCATCTATCCATTAGATGGATTCAATGCCCTTAAGACTCTACTTAGCTATCTATTTCCTTACTATTATTCTTCAAAGGGGATGGCGGTTTTAAGCTTATTTCTTTCAGGAGGACTTCTTTGTCTAGGTCTAGTTCAACAGATGGACCTATATCTCATTTTCAGCTTTGGTTATTTATTATTCTTAAATTTAGATTTCTTGAAAAAACAAAAGATACTTTTTAAAAAATTTTTAGTTCATAAGGCCTTATATCGCTATTCTTATCCAATAAAAAAAATAAAATTTCATGAAAAATATTTACAATTTCTATATAAGTATCATGAGATAGAAATTCATTTGAATCAAAAGGTTATTACTGAGGTAGAGCTACTGCAAATGGAAAGGCTACTTTAAAAAAAATATATTCCAAAATATTAGTTTTGGTGTATAATAAAGGTAAATAATGTAAAATGAGGTAAACATATATGGAGAATTATGGAAGCTTTGAATTTTTAAAAAAGATTTCTTTTGAACGAATTGGTGGAAGTGAAGAAGAGCTTAAAGTTGCCAACATGATTATTACTGAATGTCATAAGTATCAGGTGGAAGCCCATTTAGAAGACTTTGAAGTCGATGGTTATACGATAAAGACGGCTTCCTTGGAGGCAATTGGTGGATATTATGAGGTGACTGGTGTAGGAATGAGTGGATCAACGCCAGTAGAAGGTCTAGTAGGAGAACTAGTCATTTTAGAATCTGATGACCAACTTAAAAATTTAGATTCTCTTGAGGGAAAAATTGTATATATTCCTGGAAGAATGATGGTCAAAACATACAAGCTTTTATGTGAGAAAAAGGCCTCTGGCTTCATTTGTACGAGTGGTTCCTTATATGATGACCGCCAAAATAGTGATTTAGAGCAGATGAGTATTCGGGAACGTCACTACAGCAATGGGAAAATACCTGGAGTATGCCTAAGAATGATGGATGCAGAACGACTAGTTCTCTCTAATCCTACAGAGGTTAAGCTTACTCTATTACAGGATGAATATAAGAAAGTTTCTCATAATGTAGTAGCTACCATTCCAGGGGGAACCAAAAAGCAGGAGGTTTTATGCTTTACCGCTCATTATGATTCTGTTCCTTTTTCTACAGGAGCCTACGATAATGGAACTGGAACAGTTACCATTCTAGAGGCTTTGGCCCATTTTTCTAAAAATAAGCCAGAAAGAACCTTAAAATTTATTTGGTGTGGCTCTGAGGAAATGGGACTTCTTGGAGCAAAGGCCTATACTGAAAATCATAAGGAGGAACTAGCTTCCTATAAGCTTTGTATCAACGTGGATATGACTGGTGTTGTAATCGGTAAGGATATTGCCTGCTGTACTTCTGAAAAGGCATTGCCAGAGTACATCAACTATATGGGGCGTGAGCTAGGCTTTCCTATTTCTGCCAAGCAAGGGGTTTACTCCTCAGATTCTACCCCTTTTGCAGATCATGGAGTTCCAGCGCTTTCCTTTGCAAGAATTGCTCCTAGAGGTGGGGCAGAAATCCATAGCCGAAGAGATGTATTAGATTTTTTAGATAGTAAAAATTATTATAAAACGGTTCAGTTCATCATTCAATTTGCTGAACGTATGGACAAAAGTGTATATTTCCCTGTTGCTTACAATATTCCTGAGGAAATGAAGAAGGAATTAGATATCTATCTTGGAAGAAAAGAAAGAGAAGAATAGAAGTTCTATGATGAGATGTAAGTATTGTAAGGAAGAGAATGATGAGGATGCAGTATTTTGTATAAAATGTGGACGTGAACTAGATAAACATGAAAATAGAGGAAATAAAAGGTTTTATATACTTCGAAAAATTTTTAAGATTTTATCTATCTGTATTTGTGGTATAGAGGTCTTATTTGCATTGGGAGTTTGTTTCACTCCTTTTTTAGAGATGACCTATCGATATTCAATAACGGATAGACCTAGAACTACTTCCATTGGGATGCTACAGTTAATTTATTACTTACAAAATTATCAAGAACCAACCCAAAGCTTTTCTGAAAGGATTTATAATTTGTCTTTTCATTTTTTAGCGAACCAATTTGCAGGTATTGTCTTATTGAGTGGAATTTGTCTTTCCTTAATTGGGTGCATAGGCAGTGTGATTTATACATCTATAAAAGCAGTGAAAGAAGGCAAAAAAGGGCAATTTCCTAATCTAGAAAAGGGATTAATTTTATCTATTGGGTCTTTATTATTTGGTCTAATGATTTCAGGAATGATATTTATGAATTGTGATCCAAGGAATACGTATTTTCCAGTGAATATTACTTTTAAATATGGATCTGTCATTTTAACTGCTATAGGCATTGGAATCAGTTGGTTAGTTATCCACCATGGGATCGGCTTTATATTAGACTATATTGAAAAGGGGAACAACAAACTATGTATGGATAAATTTTTTGGTTTCCTAGAATTCATTCTCTTAATTTTAATCATCTTTCAAGTAGGTAGTTCTTTTCTAACCATTAAAAGTATTAGCACTAATTCTTATTTTAATCAGCTTACAATTTCAGTCGTTATGCTATTTAGTATGTTAAATCATAAGATTTTTTCCAGAGAATCCCATAATGAAAGCTTTACCCTAGAAGGGGATCTTGCCGTTTCTTATTTTCTTATTGTTTTCTTATTTCTTTTTATTCTTGGTATTCTAATTTTTAGCATTATTGCTTTTATGAAAAGAACTTCAAAATTTGTAGAAAATAAAAACAATCATGCTAGTATGAAAACTGGAATTACTCTTTTTCTGTTGGCTATTATTTTTATAAGCTTAATGGGGGCTTCTACAGGCGTGTTTTCTCAGACAGAAGGAGTAGCCAACTATGTATATAACTCTATATATTTACCTAGAACTTTTATTGTCTATATTGCGCCTGGTCCTAGTCTCTTAATGCTTTATTCTACTAGTCTTTTAGCATTAGAGAAGATTTGGGCATATTTAACGAAATATTTTAATCTACAAGTAGAATAAAGAGGGATTGCAAATAATCCCTCTTTATATATTTAAAATAGATTTTTAAATTGTTCGACAATCGCTGTATATTCTTTCTCTTCTAATAGTTTTATATCTTCGATATGTCTAATATTTTGTTCCTTAGCAATATAGATGTAATCTATAGTATTTTCCTTTAGGTTGTCTAAGTATACCTCTACCATCTTTATCCCCTCTATTTGAGCTAAATAGACCTCGTGATGGCGACCTAATAGAACATATTCATCCTCTATAATAGCTACGGGTACATAAAGCTGGTCGTAATCTAATGCTGATTTAAGCAAGTTTAAGTGAGATGAATTTAAAAAGAATTCACTGACCTGAAGGATAGAAATAGGAAGCTTAAAGGTCATAGTTTCATCATAGCTTTTATAAAAAGTAGAATCTGTTGTTCTAAAGAGGGAGATATAACAATTTTCCCTTCGAAAGACCTCAATCACATCCTCTATATATTCTAGGGAATCGGTTTTGATTGTAGCTTCCTTATCTTTTAGAATAAATTCATAATGGTAGGTATGATCTCCGAGGAGTACTGTATAGCAATTTCCTAAAATCCTAGATTTTTTTGAATAATAGGAATCTTCAAAATCCTGAATAATTTTCATGTCATTCACCTTCACTTTACCTTTTATTATATAATAAAATTGGAAAATTACCAATAAAAGAGTATAATGGAAATTGGGTGAAGCATATGATATATACTTTGACGTTATCTCCAGCGATTGATGTCTATATAGAACTTGATACTTTAGAGGAAGGAAAAATTAATAGAACATCTAGGGAAAGATTTGTAGTAGGAGGCAAGGGAATCAACGTCTCTTTGGCGTTACAGGCCTTAGGTGTAGAATCTATTCCCATCACTGTTTTAGGAGGCTTTACAGGAAAATATATCGAGGATAATTTGAAAAATCTTTTTAACCCTATCCTATTTTATACTGAAGAGCCTACACGAATGAATATAAAGATTTTAGAGGAACAAAAGGAAACAGCCATCAATATAATTCAGCCGCTTCCTAAGCATATTTCTTTGGAAATAAAAAGAATTTTATCGGCGTTGATGCCAGAGGATATTTTAGTTGTGTGTGGAAGTGGTAGCTATCAGGACTATGCTTTTTTATTAGAAAACTTAGTCTGTAAAATTATCTTAGATGTAGATGGAAATCATTTAAGGAAGCTTCTTTCCATAAGCCCTTGGATAGTAAAACCAAACGATGAGGAATTGATGGCGATTGCACCTTCGGTAGAAGAGGCTTACTCTATTCTATTAGAGAAAGCAGAGGTTATTCTTCATACCAAAGGAAGTCTAGGTGCAACTCTAAGAAAAAAAGACTTTGAATATAGTTTACTTCCCCAAAAGACAGATATTACTACATCCGTTGGTTGTGGAGATGCCTTTTTGGCTGGCTTTTTAGCTAGTACCCTAGAGAAGCAAACTTTAGAGAATTCATTGGCGTTTGCGATGA
Source organism: uncultured Mollicutes bacterium (assembly GCA_900540705.1). Taxonomy (GTDB): domain Bacteria; phylum Bacillota_I; class Bacilli_A; order Acholeplasmatales; family Anaeroplasmataceae; genus Pelethenecus. Next base: position 64,972 of record UQGR01000002.1, on the reverse strand, counting down.
AATGCGGCTATTATCGTGGGAAAAAACAATCATTTTTAATTCGAAAAAAGTAAATTAAGCGTTTTCATATAGATTTTAATTTTTTATAGGTCTATAATAAGGTATGAAACAAAGGAGCAGGTAGGAAGATGGAAACGAATCAACAAAAGATAGATTATGATAAATGGCTAGAAAGTGAAAAGAAGCATAAGGATATGTGTGGTTCCTATGACTTTTGTAAATATTGTGATAAAACTTTAGAAAATCCATGCGCTAAGGCAGTAGAAAAGATAGAAAAGGCTTTAAAGGAAACAGCGTATATCAAATAAAAGAATGAAGGAAAAGGAGGAGCTCTTTTAGCATATCTTGTTAAAGGAGTTTTCTTTTTTATAGGAGGACAGTATGAAGGAACGAATTAGAGAAAAGGTGTTAGAAAAGCTAGAACAGAATGCGAAGATTGATTTACATACCTTAAGCTTAATGCTTGGATTTTCTGAAGAGGAAATCGCAAATGAAATTGCAGAGATGGAGCAGGAAAAAATTATTTGTGGCTATCACACACTTATCAATTGGGATAATACGAAAAAGGAGATTGTGACAGCCTTAATTGAGGTTAAGGTAACTCCTCAAAGAGGAATGGGGTTTGATGTACTTGCTGAACGAATTGCAAATTTTGAAGAGGTGAATGCAATATATCTGATGAGTGGTGGCTATGACCTCTGTGTTTTCTTAGAGGGCAAAAGTATGAAGGAGGTTTCTCGCTTTGTCTTTGAGAAGCTTTCTACCTTAGAATCTGTTTTATCTACATCAACTCATTTTGTCTTGAAGAAGTATAAGGATCATGGAGTGGCTTTGTATAAGAATAAAAAGGATGAGCGTATGCTAGTAAGTGCATAAAGGTTAAGGAGAATCCAAAGTGAGAAATTTTTTAAATTCTAAAATTAAAGAAATTAAGCCCTCTGGAATTCGAAAATTTTTTGATATAGCCAATCAAATTGAGGACTGTATCTCCTTAGGAGTTGGAGAGCCGGATTTCGATACCCCTTGGAGAATTCGAGAGGAAGGAATCTATGCCTTAGAAAAGGGGAAAACCTTCTATACCTCCAATTCAGGGCTATTTGAACTTAGAGAGGCTATCTCTCAGTATCTGAAAAGGAAGTATGATTTAGAGTATAAAGCAGAGGGTCAAATCCTTGTTACAATTGGAGGAAGTGAGGCCATTGATGTGGCGCTACGCTGTCTAGTGGAGGATGGGGATGAGGTCATATTGCCCACACCTTGCTATGTATCCTATGGGCCATGTGCTACCCTTGCTGGAGCGAAGGTAGTAGAGGTCTCCCTTTCTATGAAGGATGGGTTTGTCCTGACAGAGGAAAAATTGCGAGCAGCCATTACTCCCCAAAGTAAAATTTTACTTTTAAATTATCCCAACAACCCTACAGGTGCCATTTTAAAAAAAGAAGACCTGGAGGCCATTGCCAGAGTATGCTTAGAAAATAACCTTTTTGTTATCTCAGATGAAATTTATTCTGAGCTATGCTATGGCTTTTCTCATTATTCTATTGCAGGGATGGAAGGAATGCAGGAGCGTACCCTAGTGATTAATGGCTTCAGTAAGACATTTTCTATGACTGGGTGGAGACTTGGCTATGTCTGTGGACCAGAGCCTATCATTAAAGAGATGACTAAGCTTCATCAATATGCTATCATGTGTGCTCCTACCACCAGTCAATTTGCTGCCATAGAAGCACTAAAAAATTGTGATAGTGATGTAGAAAAAATGCGTTTGACCTATGCAGATCGCAGAAATTATGTAGTTCGACGCCTAGAGGAGATGGGACTTTCCTGTTTTATGCCAGAGGGAGCCTTCTATGTTTTTCCATCGATAGAAAAATTCAAGCTTACCTCTGAAGAATTTTGTTTAGAGCTTTTAGAGCAGGAGCATGTCGTCGTTGTCCCAGGAACTGCCTTTGGAGATAGTGGAGAGGGCTTTATCCGTATTTCCTATGCCTATTCTTTAGAGGATTTGAAGACCGCCTTAGACCGTCTAGAGCATTTTATTCTTAAATTTGGACTTAGATAAAAAATAACTAGTAATTTATGGTAATTTGGTTTATAATAAAGAATAGAAAAGCTAGCTATAAATAGCTAAATTATAAGACTCTATTTTTGAGTCTTTTATTTTGTTTTAAGGGTGATTTCAATGGAAAAATATGAAATGAATAAGCTGATTACAGAATATGACCAAAAGCTTTTGGATTTAAAATTGGCACTACATGTGGAAGAAAAAGAGCCTGTGCTGAAGGAGTTAGAGACTAAAATCTCGGCAAATGATTTCTGGCAAAACCAGGAGGAGGCTCAAAGAATCATCAATTCTGCAAATCAGATTAAGGAAATATTAAATGCTTACTATGAAGTAGAAAAGAAGTATCAGGATGTTAAAGACATTATGGATATGGCGCTTGAGGATAGTGAGGCAATGGAGCTTTTAGAGGAAATGGCCAAAGAGCTGAAGGTTCTTTGTTCAAAGCTAGAGGAAAGAGCCTTACTTTCTGGGAAGTATGATTATTCTGATTGTATCCTAGAGCTGCATCCAGGGGCTGGTGGAACAGAGTCAATGGATTGGGCTGATATGCTATACCGGATGTATACTCGGTTTTGTAGCTTAAAGGGCTTTAAGGTAAATGTTTTAGACTATTTGGCTGGCGAGGAGGCAGGAATAAAATCCGTCACTATCTCTATTCAGGGACCTTATGCCTATGGGCTTTTTAAGGCCGAGCGAGGGGTTCATCGGCTAGTTAGAATATCTCCCTTTGATTCTAATGCTAGAAGACATACCTCCTTTGTCTCCTGTGATGTATCTCCGCAAATAGAAGAGACACAGGATGTAGTAGTTAGAGATGAGGATATTAAAATTGATGTGTATCATTCCTCTGGTGCTGGTGGACAGTCCGTCAATACGACAGATTCTGCAGTTAGGATCACACATAAGCCAACAGGGATTGTAGTGACCTGCCAAAATGAGCGAAGTCAAATTAAGAACCGAGAGGTTGCTATGTCTGTTTTAAAGTCAAAGCTATTAGAGCTTGAACTAAAGAAGCAGGAGGAGGAGATGAAGTCCATCAAGGGCAGTCAAATGGAAATCAACTTTGGAAGTCAGATTCGTTCCTATGTCTTTTGTCCTTATACCCTAGTAAAGGACCATAGAACGAACTATGAGGTTGGGAATATTACAGCTGTTATGGATGGCGATATTGAAGGGTTTATGATGGCATATCTTAAGGCAATGGCAGGTAAGAATCATGAATAAGGAAAAAGTACTTAAGTGGCTTAGCCAGTATGCTTTTATAGCGTTAGGTGTACTCCTATTAGATTTTGGTTTTTATTTCTTTCAGTCTCCTGCGAAGCTAGTCTTAGGCGGAATGATGGGGATTTCCATCCTATTAGAGCCGTATTGTCTAGCAATAGGGTCTTGGTTTACTAGCTCCATCTTTTTATTTATCGCCAACACAATTACCTTGATTATTGGAGGAATACTTTTAGGAAAGGACTTCTTTTTAAAAACAATCTTTTCTTCCTTATTTTCTCCTCTTGTCGTTTTTATCTTTGAACATACCTGTGACCCAGATTTCTTTTTAAGTGAGGTATCTGCCGGTGGATATTATTGGATTGCCCTGATTTGTAGTGCTTTGTTTTCTGGTTTGGGCTTAGGCTTAGCCTTAAAGCATAACGGAAGTACAGGCGGTCTTGATGTAATTCAAAAAATCATGAGTAAATATATGCATATCCCTTATTCTAAGACGATGTATTTGACCGATTGGGTCATTGTAATGATTTCAGGTCTGTCCTTTAAGAATGGTTTTTCTTATCATATTGAATTTGTAGTCTACGGTGTAATTGGTGTTTTAGCGATTTCTCAAATTACGGATGCAATCGTCTTAAACGCCCGGATGCGAAGAACGGCTTACATCATAACAAATAAGCCAGAAGAGATAAGAAATTTCATTTATGAAAAAACAGATCGTGGTGTAACCTTTGTGGAAGCAAGTGGTGGCTACACAGGGGAAAAGAAAACAATGGTCATCTGTACAATGGAGAAAAATGAGGCCTACAAGATTACAGAGGCCTTAAAATCAATAGACCCCAATGCCTTTTGTTATGTGAGTGCTACAAAGGAAATCGTTGGAGAATACCTATGATTGTGACTACAATAAAAAAAATGGATAAGGGCTATGAGGTATGCATTGATGAAAAGACCTATCTATTAGAAGAGGAGACTATTTTAAAATATCGTCTTTATTCTGGTAAGGAAGTAAAGGAAGAGGAAGTAGAGCTTTTCATCAAAGACAGTGGAATCGAACAGATTAAGAAGAGGGCGCTTGCCTATCAAATGCGATACTTAAAATCTAGTAGAGAAACGCTGGAGTATTTAATTAGAAAAGAAATAGACGCCTCTTTAGCTCATCAGGCAATATCCTCCTTGGTAGAACAGGGCTTACTTCGAGATGAGCAGCTTGCGGGAGCTATGGCTTCAAGCTATGCAAGGGCCTCCAATGGTCCAAAGATGATTCGTCAAAAGCTCATCCTTCACCGGTTTTCTGAAGATGTAATCGATATAGCTTTAAAGAACATTTCAAAAGACGACATAGAAGAGGGGAAGAACAAACTTCTTAAGAAGGCTCAAAAAAAGCTTGAAAAATATTCGGATTTTGAAAAAAGACAGAAATTACGGCAAATCTTTTATCAGCATGGCTATTTTTCTATGGAGGATTAAGGCCTTTCTCTTGTGTTTTTAGGCTGGTTTTAGTATAATTTACGTGTAGTATTTCGTTAAATAAAATTGATATGAGGTGATGTTTTAATGATTAGAGAGAAAATAGATTCTACCTTTCTCTATTACTTTGACCAAGGGAAGAGCTTGGAGTCCTATCAGATCTTTGGTGCACATTTGAATAAGGATAAGGACGGGAATATTCTAGGCTGTGAGTTTTGCCTATATGCACCAAATGCAAAATCTGTTTCTGTTGTTGGAGAATGGAATTTTTTTAATACGACTCAGGATAAGATGGAACGGATTGACAAATCTGGAATTTGGTATTTGTATCTTGAGGGAAATTTTGAATGGAAGAGATATAAATATTTTATTGAGACAAAAAGTGGAGAAAAGAAGTATAAGGCAGATCCTTATGCCTTTTATTCTGAATTTAGACCTTCTACTGACTCTAAGGTCTATGATTTGGAGGGCTATCAGTGGCAGGATGCAGATTGGATGTATACCCATCCTAAGACGTATGATCAGCCAGTTTTAATCTATGAGCTTCACTTGGGCTCCTGGAGAAGAAAAGGAGAAGGGGAAAACGATTTTTTTAGTGCAAATGAAATTGCTCCTATGCTGATAGAATATTTAAAGCAGTTTGGATATACCCATGTGGAGGTTATGCCTATTTATGAGCATCCACTAGATGCCTCCTGGGGCTATCAAGGCGTTTCTTATTATTCAGTATCCTCTAGATATGGTGTGCCAAAGGACTTTATGTGGTTTGTCGACCAGCTCCATCAAAATGGAATTGGTGTAATTATGGACTGGGTTCCTGGGCATATTTGTAAGGATGCTCATGGCTTATATTTATTTGATGGGACTCCTCTTTACGATTATGGAGATCCATCTATTCGGGAAAATGTAGAATGGGGGACAGCCAATTTAGATTTAGGTAAGGGTATTACGCGGTCCTTCCTGTTTTCTAATGCCCTGTTTTATATGAAATATTTCCATGTGGATGGCTTTAGAGTGGATGCCGTCAGCAATCTACTATACCATATGGGAAATCCAAATCGTGGAGTAAATGAAGGTGCCTGCAGCTTTTTAAGAGAGTTGTCTAATCTCCTTTTTGCTCAGGATGACAGAGTCTTATTTATGGCAGAGGATTCCTCCAGCTTTGCAAATGTTACAAAGCCTACGAGTATTGGTGGAATTGGCTTCAACTATAAATGGGATATGGGCTGGATGAATGATACGCTGAAATATTTCAAGCTAGATCCAATCTATCGTAAATATCATCATCACCAGCTGACCTTCAGTATGATGTATTTTTACAATGAACAATTTGTTCTTCCATTTTCTCACGATGAGGTCGTTCATATGAAGGGATCTATCCTGAATAAAATGCCTGGAGATTACTGGCAGCAGTTTGCAAATTATCGCTTATTGATGGGATATATGATGACCCATCCCGGAAAGAAGCTACTATTTATGGGAAATGAGCTAGCCCCATATAGTGAATGGGCCTTTAATAAGAGCCTAGATTGGCATTTGCTCAAATATCCTAGTCATGATTCTGCCTATCATTATATGCAGGATTTGACGAATCTTTATAAAAACTCTCGCTGTTTATATGAGCTTGATTATAGTACTGAGGGCTTCCGCTATATTGATGCTGATAATGCTGACCAATCCCTGTATATTTATGCGCGTTTTGCCAAGAATAAAGATGATCACTATCTCATCGTTATGAACTGTACGCCGAACTCCTACTTTGATTATAAGATTGGAGTTCCTGGAAAGTATGATTATATTGAGATTTTAAATAGTGATAAAGATATTTATGGTGGTTCTAATAACATCAATCCTGAGGTTCGAAAGAGCCAGGAAGAGGATTGGAAGCATGAGAAGAATGTCATATTTTTAAACATTCCACCTCTAGGAATTACGATATTGAAGGCTAGAAAAAAGGTAGCACCGAAGCGAACACAGCCAAAAATATCTCCGATAGTCAAATGAAAAGGCTTTCGCCAGATATTATATTGAAACAGCTTTTTTAAGTATGGTATAATCCAAAACGAAGTTTGTAGATTTTTCGGAGGAAATGAAAAAATGAATTATCCAAATTTTAAGGATGTAAAAACATTTAAGCAAGCCTTTGTGCAGAATGTTGAAAATAAGTATGCAGTAGATTTTGCTGAATCAACTAGCTATCAGCAGTATGTTGTTTTAGGTGAAATGCTAAGAATGAATATCGCCAAGGACTGGCATGACACTGTAAAGAAAACAGAGAGTCTCAAGGCCCGTCAGGTTTATTACTTTTCTATGGAGTTCCTAATGGGACGTATGATAACCAACAATCTAATGAATGCAGGAGTATATCCTATTGTCAAGCAAGCCTTTGCTGAGCTCGGCTTAGATTTAAATGAGGTAGAGCATCAGGAAACGGATGCAGGCTTAGGAAATGGTGGCTTAGGCCGTCTTGCAGCCTGCTTTATGGACTCCGTGGCTTCCTTAGGTTTACCCGTTCATGGCAATTGTATTCGATATCGCTATGGCTTTTTTGAGCAAGGAATTCGCAATGGATACCAGGTAGAGCATCCTGACCGTTGGTTAAAGGATGTCAATGTATGGGAGATTCGTAAGGATAATGAGTCTGTTGAAATTCCTTTCTATGGCTATATTGAGATTTCTAGTGAGAATGGAAAGCTGATGGTAAAGCATCGGAATGCTGAATATGTAAAGGCCGTTCCTTATGATGTTCCTATCATCGGAGATGGAAACCATATTGTCAATACACTGAGATTGTGGAGTGCTGAACCAGCTTCCGTTTATCCAGATAATGCCTTTGAATATCATCGAAATTTAAGAGAAATATCCTCTATGCTATATCCAAATGATGAGACAGATGAGGGTAAATTACTTCGTTTGAAACAGCAATATTTCTTTGTCTCAGCAGGGGTTAAATCCGCAATTCAGAAGCATAAGAATATGTATCGTACCTGCAAGAATTTAGATAAGAAGGTATGCTTTCATATCAATGATACCCATCCAGCCCTGATTGTTCCAGAGTTGATGCGTATTTTAGTAGATGAGGAAAGAATTGAATGGGATGAGGCTTGGAATATCACCAAGAACTGTTGTGCCTACACTAACCATACCATTTTAGCAGAAGCTCTAGAAAAGTGGCCTGTTCATTTATTTAAGAGATTGTTGCCTAGAATTTTTACAATTACAGAGGAGATTAATCGTCGTCTTTTACTTGAAATTGCCTCCAAATATGGGGAAAATGCGCCTCAAATCTATCAAATGGCTATTGTCAAGGACAATACGGTTCATATGGCTAATATGGCCATTGCAGGCTCCTTCAGTGTGAATGGTGTTGCTGCCTTACATACAGATATTTTGAAAAATATTGAAATGAAGGTTTTCAATGACTATTATCCAGGAAAATTTAACAATAAGACCAATGGAATTACGCATCGTCGCTGGTGCTTACATATCAATCCTGAGCTAGTTGAAATCTTAAATGAATATTGTGGAGAGGACTGGGTAAAGCACCCAGATGCGTTAGAGAAGCTGCTCCCTTATGCAGATGACCCTGTGCTTCAGGATAAGATTATTCAAATGAAGCGCAGAAGAAAGGAAGCCTTGGCGAATATGATTTATAAATCCCAGGGGGTTAGCCTAGATACCTCCTCCATTTTTGACGTCCAGGTAAAAAGACTTCATGAATATAAGCGTCAGCTGATGAATGCCTTACATGTTATGGCTGTCTATAACCGCTTAAAAAGGGATGCGGAATATAGAAAGAACTACCATCCACATACCTTTATTTTTGGAGCTAAGAGTGCGCCAAGCTATGTGTTTGCCAAGAAGGTCATCAAGCTGATTAATACCATAGCGGATAAAATAAATAACGATTATGAAACAAACAGCTATTTAAAAATTGTGTTTGTTGTAAATTATAATGTAACCTACGCTGAAACCATCATTCCAGCAGCTAATGTTTCTGAACAGATTTCCACAGCTTCTAAGGAGGCTTCAGGTACTAGTAACATGAAGTTTATGATGAATGGTGCTGTTACTTGTGGTACGCTAGATGGTGCCAATGTTGAAATTAAGGATTTTGTTGGAGATGAAAACATCGTCATTTTTGGTATGAACGCCAAGGAGGTTACGGACTTATATGCCCAGGGTGGTTATAATCCATATGAGATTTATGAGAACAATCCAGTTCTCCATGAAGTGATTGATCAGCTGACCAATGGGTTCTTTGAAAATGTTTCTCCAGATGAATTTACGATGATTCGGGATAATCTTTTAACAAGAGATAATTATTTTGTCTTAAAGGATTTTGATGCCTATGTAAAGGCTCAGGAACAAATCAATGAGCTTTATAAGGATACAAAGAAGTGGACACATATGTCCATCGTCAATATTGCAAAATCAAGCTTCTTTACTACGGATCGTACGATGAGGCAGTATAATGAAGATATTTGGCATGTTGAACCAATAGAGGGATAATAAATTAGGGGATGAAGCATCCCCTAATATTTATAAAGGAGGAGAATTTATGATAGATTTAGTAAAAAAAGAAGAGCTGAACAAGGAAATGGAGCGCATAAATCAATTGACTAAGCTTTTTTCAATGGCAAGATTTGGACTTGTGATTGGGGCCATCATTTTCTTTATTTGCTATTTATCCTTAGAACAAAATAGCTTATATCTAGGCATATCTATTGCGTTTATTATACTTCTAGCAGCTATAATTATTTTTACAAACCCATATTACCATAAACAAAAGCTGTTAGCCAATATGGAGCTTGTCTATAAGAAGCATCAAAATCGAAGAAATTTATCCTATCAAAGCTTTACTCCGGATGGTAGGGAGTTTATTTGCTATGAGGATTATAAGGAGCTAGATTTAGATATTTTGGGACCTAAATCCTTATTCCAGTATCTATGCATTGCCAAATCACAGGAAGGAAGAAGAAAGCTTGCTAGACAGCTTACAGACCCAGTAAAGAAGCCTGAGGCCTTTACGAATTGTGTTCATACCCTAGCCTCTCATCCATTGAGCTTAAATTTAGAGGCATCTATCTCAGCTATTTCTAACGAAGCGAAGGACTGTGATAATGAGGAGCTCTTAGGCTTGATGAAGAAAAAAATTACGATTCCACCTTTAGGGATTTTCCTTATGGCTGCCTCCTATCTGGTATTGATTGGTCTTTTATGCTTTTTCTTGCTTAAGGGAATTGATCCTTACTATGTACTATTTTTTATTCCTTTAAACTTTATCATTACTAGAAAATTTACAAACAATGAGGTATTCTCTCTTCCAGCCACAAAATATGCAGACCTACTTTCTGCCTATACACAAATGGCAGAGGATGTTCTAGCTATGAAAATAGAGGACCCTTATTTTAAGGAGCTTCAAACGATTTTAAAAGAAGAGCTCCCTAGCATAAAGCAGTATAAAAATATGTTTGAAATGCTTTCCTACCGCAGGAATCTCATTTTATCGCTACTCGGCAATGGAATCCTATATATGGATTACTGGATTGCCTTGAGATTTAACCTTCATAAAGCTAAAATTCAATCCATCGAACGAAGTCTTGATGCCCTTTCGGAGTTAGAGCTTATGATGTCCCTTGCCGTTATTGGAATGGACAATTCTACCTATTCTATTCCAGTTTTAGGGGATGAGATTCACATTGAGGAAGGGTATCATCCTTTAGTTAGAAACTGTATTGCCAATGATTTTGAGTTCAAGGGAGGCATCATTTTAACAGGAAGCAATATGTCTGGGAAGACAACCTTCATGCGAATGCTGGGTTTAAATCAAATTTTGGCCAACGCAGGAGGAATTGTCTGTGCGAAAAGCTTCCAAACCAGAGGGTATGCAGTAGTCACCTCCTTGCGAGCCAATGATATGCTGCAGGAGGGGATTTCTACCTTCTATGCAGAAATCAACCGGATGAAGCGAATTATGCAGGAGACCTCAAGTCGTCCAACCTTAGTTCTAATTGATGAAATTTTTAAGGGTACAAATGCGAAGGATAGAATTTATGCTTCCAAAGAGATCATCCAAAAGCTTCTCACTCTAGATACCTCCTTCATCATCACCACTCATGATTTTGAGCTTTGTGATGCTGCTGGTATTCAGAATTATCATTTTGATGAAGAGTATATTGAGGATAAGATTTCCTTTGACTATAAAATTAAAAATGGCATCTGCCATAAAACAAATGCCTTATATCTGCTTAAGCTTGCGGGTGTTTTAGAACCGAAAGAATAAAATGGATTGCTCCATCCTCCTGATCGGTTGAAAATGTTTCTTTTTCACACAGAGCCTTTAAGGATGAAGGGGCATTTTTCATCGCCACCTTCACCTCACAATGCTGGATAAAATCATAATCCTCTAGAGAATCACCAATGCCTATAGCTGGTGATTTTTTTAATTTTAACAGCCAGTCTTCCTTGGTGGAAGGGGCAGGTGTAACCTTGCAAAGGGTTCTATTTTTATCGACAGCTAGAACCTCCAAGGTGTAGCTTTTCAAAGCCGTATTTATTCTTGAGAAAGCCTCATTTTTAACAGCTAAAATCAAAAAAGAAGGATTGAAATCTAGCTGCTGTTTCAATTTTAGATAGCGATTGGGATAAAAGCTTTTTAGCCGTTCTCTATAGTTAAAAACATAGGTTTCTCCCGCAATTGTATAGGCAGTATATATTGCCTCATCCTCTAAAATAGGATTTAAAAGCTTGTAGTCCAATGTCTCATAGGTAAGCATTTCTTGATATAAACAGGCATTTTCTAAGGTGGAAACAATGCGTAGCTCGGGTATATGTATCCGTTGTGTAATCTCCTGTAGAGGAGAGGCTGTAAGGATAGTTATCATATGAAGCTTGGCTAAAGCTTTTAGTGTATTTAATGCAAAATCTGAAATCTGATTTTGTTCATTGCTGAGTGTTTTTTCATAATCTAAGTAAATTTCCATTGAAATCACCCCTTTAATTATCCCATATTCCATATAAAATGCAAAGAAAAACTTTAAAAAAAGTGAGTATTATTATATAATAATACTTAAAAGGCGGTGAATGGCTTTGGAATGCAATTTTTTATTTCAAATTGGCAATATAAATATTGATTTTTCAACCATCATCAGTTTTTTACTAGGCACTGTTATGGGCTTTATCATTTTACTTTTGGTATATGCCCTTGCGGTTGTATCTAGTCTTCGTACCAAAAATTTCATTACGAAGACTCAGGAGGATGACCTTACTACCCAAGAGGTAAAGGATATGGTTGCAAATACTCAAAAATCCTATAAGGACAAGACGTTAAGAGCAGACCAATCCCGTGTACCCTATTGTTATGGATTATGCAAGGATTTGGCCTATGGTATTGCAGTACGGTTTTATCCAACCAGCAAGCATCCTTTCTTAGAGCTCTCCATCAATGAAATTACATTACTGACAGGATATATCACAGAGCGTGTTGATGAAATCTTAAATCATAGAGGAATCCGAATGCTTAGAAAACTCAAGGTTTCCACAATTGTAAGCATTTCTACGAAGAAGAAGGAAGTTGAGGAATCGAAGGCCTTTCAGACCACTATGGCCATCAGTCAAAATCTCAACAAGATGAAATATGTCTTGAATGTTTTAAATCCGTTAAACTGGGGTAGAAAGCTTATCGTTGACCGGATTATGAATATTGTAGTAGATCAGATATGCCTAGTTATCATTTCCATTGTGGGAGAGGAAACCTATAAGATATATTCTAAAAAGGTATTCCATAAGGAAGTGGAAATTGATACAGGCTCTAATGAGTTTATTGAAGAAATGACAGATAAAATTAAAACGGCGGCGATGGAGTTAGATATTGCAAAAGAAGCTAAGCAGGCGGATGTACAGTTTAAAACGAGAGTATGGATGGGAGCTGGCAAGAAAATGAACTATGTGACCTTTCATAAGGCACAGCCCCTTAAAAAGAGTATGGAGGTAGCTCAGGAATGAAAAAGAAGAAATTAAATTTTATTGATATCGAAGAAAAATTTGTGATTCCCCAAATTAATTATACGTTAGAAGGTCTCATTAAAGGAAAAGCGAAATTTAAAAGAAGCGAGATTGTTTCGCCAATCCATGGAACACATGTTGTAGACCGTATGCATTATGTTGATAATAGTGGTAAGGTAGATATCGATTATGGCTATGATTTTGTCCGTGAAGAGAAGCATATCTCCGATGAGGAACAGATTAAACGCCATGGAACAAAGTATTATGAGTTTAGCTTTGTCAATGACCAGCTGACAGAAGAGGAGAAGAGAGGCTCAGATTATTCAAAAAGAGAAGAGAAAAAGGTGATTCCTCCAAGAAAAGAGAATCGTACTCTAGATTCCTTCTTTGTTTCTAGTGAAGAGCTAGAGGTAGAGGAACAAGCTATTGTGGAGCCTATTGTTCCAGAGTCAGTTTCTCCTGAGCCAGTTGATGTTTTAGATGATATGTCCGAATTTAAAATCCATCTATCCTTAGAGGAGGATGAAGAGGATACCTATGAATACAACACCTTTGCAGAAACGATGCCAAAGCCAGATCAGGTTACTATTCCTTCCTATTTAAGATCAGAAGAGGAGCTAAGAGAGCCTAAAATTAAGACAGTAATCCAGCCTGAGCCAGTTCAAAAAGAGGAAGAAATTAAGTTAGAGGATATCCAGTATGGACAGGAGGATTCCTTTCTTCATGAGGAGGAAATTGTCTATAAGGATGAGCCTAAGCTAGAACCAGAAAGGTTTACCCCTTTGGAAGCTTCAAGAAAAGAGGTTACTCCGCCAGCTCCTAAAAAGCCGAAATATGACAATTATTCCATTCCTTATAAGGAATTATTTCCGCTTGGTAGTGGGGCTTTAGATGAGCTTCCAAGCTGGTTAGAGGAGAAAAAGGAGATTATCAATCAATCCTTAGAGGCCTTTGGAATCGATGGCGAGGTTATCACCTATACCAAGGGACCTGCCTTTACTAGATATGAAATCATGCTAGCTCAGAATGTAAATGTAAAGAAGATCAATAGTATTTACGATAATATTCAGATGGCTTTACAAGCGATTTCCTTACGTATTCAGGCGCCAATTCCAGGGAAAAATACAGTAGGTATTGAGGTTCCTAATGATAAGGCAGACGTCGTAAAATTTGGAGATATTTTAACGGATGACTATATTGCAAGTAAGAAGAATTTATTGGTTGCAATGGGAAAGAATATAGATGGTACACCAGTATTCCAAAATATTATAGATATGCCTCATGCTTTGATTGCAGGAGCTACCAAGTCTGGTAAATCGGTTTGTATTAACACTCTATTGGTTTCTTTGTTAATTAAAAACTCTCCAGACCAGCTGAAGCTGATTTTGGTTGACCCAAAGAAGGTTGAGCTTTCCTTCTATAACAATCTACCACATTTGGCTACCCCTGTAATTGATGATCCTTTAATTGCGACTGAAGCCTTAAAGTGGGCAGTAAATGAAATGGAAAGAAGATATGAGCTACTGGCCAATTCAAGAGTTCGAAACATTGAGGATTATGAGCGGAAGCGTCAGACCAAACCAGAAATGGAAAATTTGCCGTTCATTGTAATTGTTGTTGATGAGTTTAACGATTTGGTTATGCAATGTGGAGTTGAAGCAAATGACGCAATTGTGCGGTTAGCTCAGAAAGCTAGAGCTGCCGGAATTCATATCATTTTAGCAACTCAGCGTCCAACGGTAAATGTAGTCAACGGTACAATCAAGGCCAATATTACCTGTCGTATAGCCTTTAGAGTAGCTACGGATGCAGATAGTAGAATTATCTTAGACGAGCAGGGAGCGGAAAGTCTACTTGGCCGTGGAGACATGTTAATTAAGAATAATGGTATGCCAGAGCGTGTGCAGGGTGCCTACATTTCTGATGATGAAATTGGAGCGGTCTGTGATTACATCTGTGAACGCTATGAACCAGACTTCCTATTTACGCATGAGGATTTAAAGAAAAAAGCGATGGCTCCTGGGGCTGGCGGACTAAATGGTAGGGAATCTGCAGCCGAGTCAGAAGAGCTGTTATATCAAATTGGCTTATATTGTATTGAATCTGGAATGTGCTCCATCAACTCCATTCAAAATAACTTTGGATTAGGATTTAATAGAGCTTCTAGAATCGTTGCGATATTAGAGGAGCGGAATATCGTGTCTCCTAAAAATGGAACCAAGGGCCGCGAAATATTAGTGGATAGTTATCAGTTGAAGCAAATGTTTGATGATGTGTTATAAAAAGGAAAATGTTAAATGAATAAAAAACAAAAATTAAAACTGAAAGAGGATATTGCGAATGAGGAGTATATTGATCAGAACAATGAGCTTGTCTTTAAAAAGCTGATTTTTAACCCTCTCATCCGTGCGATGGGGTTACTAATTTTGTTAGTTTTTTCCCTCATCAACAATGAAAGAATTATAAGGCTAGCTGCCCTAACCTCAAATGCAATTTTTTCCTCTGAAAATGTATTAGGCCATGTGACCTACTACACTATACTAGGAATCACCATTGGTATTTGCCTATTGCTATCCCTATTATCCTTAATAGCCAAATCGAATATAGATTTATCTAGTATCTCTATACTGAGAAGAGCTTATCAGGTTTACACAGTATATGACATGGTCATATTCATCTTATCCTCCTTTGTATGCTTATTTTTCATTATTATGATTCTGATTACACCTTGTAATATATCAGGCTCCTCCATGGAAAATACATATCAGGATGGGGACCGAGTCCTTTTATGGAATATTGGCTATAGCCCCTGTGATGGAGATGTGATTGTCTTTGATTCAGCCAAATATACGAACGATGAGACGAGAGAATCTAGATTTTATATCAAAAGAATCGTAGCCAAGGAACAAGACCAAATTAGATATGTTCCACAATCTGTTACAGTTGGGTATCTATATGTTAACGACACCTATGTAGAAACTGTTTCAAGAGGTCAATATGTGCTTATGCTCAACTCGATTGAGTTGAACTATACCTTAAGCTTTCAAGTGCCAAAGGACAAGGTACTAGTCTTTGGGGATAACCGGGCAATCAGCCATGATTCAAGGGCGATTGGTTTTATCGATGAGAGTGAAATTATCGGTAAGGTGCTATTCCGTTTTTACCCATTCAATAAAATAGGTAATCCTGAGCCGGATTACAGATAGGTGGTTGTATGCAAACAATTCAGTGGTTTCCAGGCCATATGGCGAAGGCGAAACGAGAAATTTTAGAAAAAATCAAATTAGTAGACCTAGTCATTGAGCTCAAGGATGCGAGGATTCCCTATTCCTCTACCAATCCGATGATCCACGAAATTGTTGGATCAAAGCCACGCCTTATTTTACTATGTAAAAGTAGTATGGCAGATCCAATTGTCACCAAGGAATGGATTGCCTATTATAAGGAAAAAAATATACTTGCCTTGGATATTGACTCTCTTACAGGATATCATATATCCTCTGTGCTTCCCTATTGTATGGAGGCACTAAAGGAGGTCTATGAGGCTCGCAGAAAGAAAGGAATTCTTTCTAAAACCATCAAGGCGATGATTTTAGGTATTCCCAATGTTGGAAAATCGACCCTCATCAATACCCTTGCTAGACGGAAGGCCACTACGGTAGGAGACCGACCAGGAGTGACAAAGAGTCAAACCTGGATTAAGGTTATAAATGATTTATTTTTACTGGATACTCCAGGAATTCTATGGCCTAAGTTTGAGGATCAAAGTGTCGGATTAAAGCTGGCAATGTGTGGTTCCATTAAGGATGAAATTTTGGATATGGATAGAATTGTTTTAGAGAGTATTCAATATCTAGCTCTTCACTATCCTAAGCTTCTCATGGATAGATATCCCATTAAAATTACAGATCCAGAGGATATTTTACTACAGATTGGTAAGGCAAGAGGCTTCCTGTTAAAGGGAGGAGCGATAGATATAGAACGTACCAATCGTATGTTTATGAATGAACTACGAGGAATGAAGATTGGGGCGATGAGTTATGAGAGACCAGAAGTTGAATCTATATGAATATGAGGAAGCCCTTTACGACCAAGGAAATCAGTTGATTTGTGGGGTAGATGAGGCAGGACGTGGACCACTTGCTGGCCCTGTTGTTGTTGCTGCATGCATATTACCACCATTTTTAAGAATTGAGGGAATTAACGATTCTAAGCAATTGACTGCCAAAAAAAGAGAAGAACTATTTAAAATCATTGTGAAAAATGCAGTTGCCTATCAAATTGTCTTTGTGAGTGAAGCGGATGTAGACCTTTTAAATATTTATCAGGCAACCAAGAAAGGAATGCTTGAGGCCATCCGGGGGCTAGATGTAACCCCAGACCATGTTTTGATAGATGCAATGCCGTTAGGCGAGCTTAAAATACCGCATACCTCCATCATTCATGGAGATGCTAGATGTGCAAGTGTAGCTGCAGCGAGTATTCTAGCCAAGGTTACTAGAGATGAGTTTATGGAAAAAATGGATGTGAAATATCCGAATTATGGCTTTAAAAAGAATAAGGGCTATGGAACGAAGGCCCATATGGAGGCACTAGAAAAATATGGACCATGCCCAATTCATCGAAAGACATATGCACCCGTATCTAAGTATTTTTCAAGACAGCTTTCCTTTAATTTAGAGGAAGAATAAGGATTAATTTATGGACAGAAGCTCCAGTTGGAGAGCCTGTCTTTTTTAATTTTTATAAAAAAAAGAATAAATTTTTATTTTCATTCTATTATATAATAGAAGAATAGAAAAGAAGAACTTTGAATAAAATAATCATTGACAATTTAGATTTTATGAACTAAACTTTAAAAAGTAAGGATGGTGCATTTCGGTGGAAAATATAATTATTGTAGAATCCCCAAGCAAATCGAAGACCATAAGCTCTTACCTTGGCAAGGGATATACCGTGTTGTCCTCTAAGGGTCATATCTGCGATCTTGCTACTACTGGTAAGGATGGTTTGGGAATAGATATAGAAAATGATTTTAAGCCTAATTACAAGATTATGAAGGAAAAAGAGGACCTTGTAAAGACCTTACAGTCTATGTGCAAGGGAAAAAATGTCTATCTTGCAACCGACCCTGACCGTGAAGGGGAGGCAATTGCCTATCATCTTGCAAGGATTTTAGGCTTGAGCTATGATGATCTCAATCGAATTGAGTTTCATGAAATCACGAAACAAGCTGTTAGAAAGGCTTTAGATGAGCCCCATAAAATAAATTTGAAGATGGTAGATTCTCAGGAATGTCGAAGAATGATTGATCGAATCCTAGGCTTTAAGCTTTCCAAGCTTTTACAGAAAAAGATTGGTTCACAAAGTGCAGGTCGCGTTCAAAGTGTCGTTCTTAAGCTGATTGTTGATTTAGAAAAGGAAATTGAAGCCTTTGTTCCAACCACCTATTATGAAATGGAGGCTTTGTTCAATACCTTTAAGCTGAAGCTGGTTGAATTAAACGGCAATCCAGTAGATAGTAAAAATAGAATTCTTGAAAAGAAAATTTTAGAGGAACTACAGCCTAGATTGATGAGCTTCATCGTCAGCAATATCTCTAATAAGCTGGTAAAGAGAAATAGTTATCCTGCTTTTACAACCTCAACGATGCAGCAGGAGGCCTCAAATAAGCTAGGCTTTTCACCAAATCGAACGATGCGAATTGCGCAAGGCTTATATGAAGGTAAAAATATCGGCAAAGAAACTGTGGGTTTAATTACCTATATGCGTACGGATTCTACTCGTTTAGCAGATGTTTTTGTTGAACAGGCTAACCAGCATATCATTAGGAGCTATGGAGAAAAATATTTAGGAGTTCTAAAGATTAAAACTCAAAAAAATATGCAGGATGCCCATGAGGCCATTCGACCTACCTCTATTGATAGAACTCCAGATTCTTTGAAAGACTATTTGACAGAGGATGAGTATCAATTATATCAATTGATTTATAAAAGAACGATTGCCTCTTTAATGGCCCCTGCCAGATTTAACGCAACCAAAGTAGAATTTACAAATACAGAATCTCTTTGGGCAATTTCTGGTCAGACGATGGAGTTTGATGGGTTCTTAAAGGTTTATGGAAAAACTGAAGAGGATGAAAATACGATGCTTCCTGAGTTTTCCTTAGGAGATGGGTATAATGCTAGTGAAACTCAAATTCTAGAAAAAGAAACCCAGCCAAAGTCTAGATACACAGAAGCTTCTATTATTAAAGAGATGGAGGCTTTGGGCATTGGAAGACCTTCGACCTATGCTCAAACGATTTTAACGCTGAAGGAGCGTAACTATATCACAATAGAAAAGAAGAGCATTTCTCCTACAGAACAGGGCATCCTGACTGTAGATAAGCTTGACCAATTCTTTCAGGATATCATCAATGTGTCCTATACGGCCAATATGGAAACTAGCCTAGATGAAATAGCCAAGGGAGAGAAGGAGAAGGTTCCTGAGCTTCAAAGCTTTTATCACGCTTTTTTACCACTTTATGATGTTGCAATGGAGCATATGGATGCGATATATCCGATTCCAACTGACCAAATCTGTCCTTCCTGTGGAAGTATGCTGGTCATCCGTAAGTCTAAGTTTGGAGAATTTATTTCCTGCAGTAATTATCCAACCTGCAAATATGTTCAAAAGGAAGAACATGAGGAGCATGAGGTAATTGACACTAATATTCTATGTCCAGAATGTGGGACAGGACATATCGTTCAAAGAGTCGCTAAGACAGGAAAGAATAAAGGGAAGATTTTTTATGCCTGCAACAATTATCCAAAATGTAAGGCAGCCTATAGTGACCTGCCAACAGAGGAAAAGTGTCCTAACTGTGGTGCCATCATGCTGAAGGACCAGGATGGAAAGCTGTACTGCTCTAAGCATTGTGAAAGACAGCAGGAGGACGAAATTTTATGTCCAGTATGTAAAAAAGGACATATGGTAAAGCGAACTGCTACCAAGGGAAAGAACAAGGGAAGTACCTTCTATGGCTGTTCTAATTACCCAAAATGTAAGAATATTATGAGCGAGGACGATATTATCCCGCTCCTATCCAAGGATTAGAGATTCTTAGGGATCTCTTTTTTATTTTCAAATTAATGGGGAAAAGGAAAAAGAGTGTCTCATTCCTTGAAATATACACCCAATCTATGATATAATTTTAAAGAATATGGAGTGAAAATACATGGGATTTTTTGATTTATTTAAAAAAAAGGATAAAGAGAAAAGTAAAAAATATAAACTAGGACTACACAAGACTAGAGAGGGTGCTTTAGCTAGTCTGGGAGAAATTCTTTCGAAGAGCTCAAAAATAGATGATGAGCTATTTGATGCGTTAGAAGAAATCTTTATTATGGCAGATATTGGGGTAGACACTGTTGTCGATTTCATCGATGAGCTAAGGGAAGAGGTATATCATAAAAAGCTTACGGATCCCCTTGTTTTACAGGAAATGATTATGGATAAAATGTTTGAAATATATCTGAATGGTGAAATTGTAAATGCGAATCTAAAGCTAAAGAAGGAAGGCCTTTCTGTCGTTTTATTTGTCGGCGTAAATGGGGTTGGCAAGACGACCTCCATTGCTAAAATTGCCTACTCCTACAAGAAGCAAGGGAAGAAGGTTTTATTAGCAGCAGGAGATACCTTTCGTGCAGGGGCTATTGAGCAGCTCTCTATTTGGGCAAAGCGCGTTGGTGTGGATATAGTAACAAAGGAAGCAGGCTCCGACCCTTCAAGTGTCATATTTGAGGCTTGTAAAAAGGCCAAAGAGGGTGGATATGATCTCTTACTTTGCGATACGGCAGGACGTCTACAGAATAAGGTCAATTTGATGAATGAGCTTGCGAAGATGAAGCGAGTGATTGAAAATGTTTGTCCGGGCTCTCCTGAGGAAACATTATTGGTGATTGATGCAACCACAGGTCAAAATGGAATGTCTCAGGCGAAGGCGTTTAAGGAGGCCACAGATGTTACAGGTGTAATATTGACCAAGCTAGACGGCACCTCTAAGGGTGGAATTGTTTTAGCCATCCGTCATGAGATGGGAATTCCAATCAAGTATATCGGGTTGGGAGAAACTGTAGAAGACCTAGAGGTATTTGATATTGAGCAGTATCTATATGGTCTATTTGCTGATTTATTTGAGGAATAGATTATGACCATCGAAAAAAGGGAAGAAAGTATGGCTCTTTATGATATTTATAGAGAGCTTCTTACAGAGAAACAAAGACAATACTTTGAGGATTATTATTTTGAGGATTTATCCATATCTGAAATTGCAGATAATAGAAGCGTTTCTAGGAATGCTGTATTTGATCAGATAAAGAGGGTTACCCTAATACTAACTGACTATGAGAGGAAGCTAAAATGGCTATCTAAAACGAAGCAGATTTCTAATTTAGTTATGCCGCTGGACCTCAAAGATGAAATTATGAATATTCTAAAGGAGGAATAGAGATGGCTTTTGACAACTTAAGCTCTCGCCTACAAATGGGACTACGCCGGATTACAGGCAAAGGTAAGCTAAATGAGAATGATATAGATGATATGCTTAGAGAAGTAAGATTATCCTTATTAGAAGCCGATGTAAACTATAAGGTGGTCAAGAAGTTCTTAGCCAATATCAAGGAACAGGCCTTAGGAGAAAACATCCTAAAGGGTCTGAATCCTGGTCAGCAGGTTGTTAAGATTGTTCGTGAGGAATTGAAAAAAACCTTAGGAGATGAGGCTGTAGAGCTCACTATGGCTACAAGTGGAATGACTGTCGTTATGGCAGTAGGTTTACAGGGGGCTGGTAAGACAACAGCCGTTGGGAAAATGGCTTTATTTTACAGAAAAAAGCTTAAGAAAAAGCCGATGCTGATTGCTGCAGATATTTATAGACCAGCGGCAGTAGACCAGCTTGTCACCTTAGGAAAACAGATAGATGTCCCTGTTTTTGAGATGGGAACGAAGGTTTCTGCTCAAAAAATCGTTACGGAAGGCTTGAAAAAGGCCAAAGAGGAAGGCTACAATTTAATTTTTATAGATACGGCAGGACGTCTTGAAATCAACGATGAGCTGATGGACGAGCTAAAGGATATTGAAAAAATTGCTAACCCTCATGAAATTCTTTTGACGGTTGATGCCATGGCAGGACAGAACGCAGTAAATGTTGCGTTAGCATTCCATGAGAAGCTCAATATTACAGGCTGCATTTTGACAAAGCTGGATGGAGATACCCGTGGTGGTGCTGCACTCTCCATCAAAGAAATGACAGGCATTCCGATTAAAATCATGTCCACGGGTGAGAAGCTAGATGCAATGGAGATTTTTTATCCTGACCGTTTGGCAGATCGTATTTTAGGAATGGGCGATGTATTATCCTTGATTGATACGGTTACGGAAAACATTGATGAAGATGAAATGAAGTCCATGGCAGAAAAGATGATGAGCAATAAGTTTAATTATAATGATATGCTAAAACAGTTCAAAATGATTAAGCGAATGGGCTCTCTATCTAAGATATTAGGTTTTCTTCCAGGCTTTAAAAATATGAAGCAGGCGATGAGTAATGTCGATGACAATGCCTTTGAGAAGATAGAATGTATCATTTATTCTATGACAGAAAAGGAGCGTACCCATCCTGAGCTGATAGATAAGGATTATAAGAGAAGAGAGCGAATTGCCAAGGGCTCTGGACGTTCCATTCAAGAGGTTAACCGATTGAGACAATCCTTAGACCAAATGAAGAAGACGATGAAGCAGATGAATGGCATGACAGAAGCAGATGCGATGCGGATGCAGTCTCAAATGAAAAATGGAAACTATTCTGGTATGGGTCAACCGAAGGCCTATAAAGGAAAGGGTAAAGGAAAAGGAAACTTTAGATATTAGAAAATCCATGTTACATCATGGGTTTTTACCGCTTTAAAGGAGGGGAATGTATGAAAATTGTGATTCTAGGCTGGTCTGGTTCAGGAAAATCTACCTTGGCCAGAAGACTTTCAGAGTTTTATCAGCTTCCCCTCTTGCATTTAGATTCTATCTGGTTCTTACCAAACTGGGTAGAACGAAAAAAAGAGGAATTTCATGGACTGATTCAAGACTTTATGCGGCAGCATGAGAATTGGATTATTGAAGGAAACTACACAAAGCATGTTCCTGAGCGTTTTTTAGAAGCAGATATAATTTTATTTTTAAACTACAATCGATTTACCTGCTTAAGAAGTGTAATTCATCGATATAAAGCTTATAAAAATAAAACTAGACCGGATATGGCGATTGGCTGTGAAGAGAAACTAGATTTAGATTTTCTTTGGCATGTTTTTTATAAAGGAAGAAAAAGAAAAAAGAGAAAATATCTTACTAAACTTACGACATCGGCAAAGACGGGCATTATCTTTAAAAATCGGAAGGCTTTGGAACTATATTTAAAAAAGCTAGGAGTTGAGGAATATGGAGCTGGTTTGTAAAATTCATAAATTAAGCGAGATAAAACAGCTTCAGGGCTATACTAAGTATGTGATGCTAGAAGAGGATTTAATTTCAAAGGAGACCATAGAGGAGCTTATTAGCAATAAAATCACACCCATTTTAAGCTATTTTCAGATGATGCCGCCCTTTGAGCTAGAGCCATTTGAAGCTAAGCTAAAGGAGCTTCCTTTGAAGGAATGTATCTTTTATATTACGGATCTTGGACTAGCCCATCTTTTGAAACGATTGGGCTATATTCAGCAGGTCATCTATGATCCTGTGACTATGATTACAAATCACTTAGATGCCAAGGAATACTATTCCTATGGCTTTTTAGCCCTTGGTCTTAGTAATGAAATTCCTATTGCAGATGTAAACCAGATTATTGAAGCATCTAAGATACGAAGCTTTTATCAAGTGTTTGGCTCCCGATTGATGCTGTACTCTAGACGACAGCTAGTTTCCTTATATGCAGAAAAGGTTGAAAAAACAATTTCTAAAGGTCAGCCGATGGTTTTAAGGGAAACAACACGGAAAGACATCTTACCTATCCAGGAGACAGAGCATGGTACCTACATTTATCGAGGGTACTACCTTTCTCTTTTGAAGGAGCTGACTACACTTAAGGTGGATTACGCATTCTTAAATCGCGATAATCTAGATTTTGAAAGGTATATAGAGGTAGTTAAGCTTTTTAAAGCTGTGCTACAGGGAGCCGATCTTTCTTTAGCCTTAGAGAAATTTACCCTTTTGAATCTTAAAACCTCAGATGGATTTTCCTATAAGGATACCGTCTATAATAAGGAGGAATTCTAAATGTTTGAGCTTTTGGCTCCTGCAGGAGATTTAGAAAAACTTAAGATTGCTGTCCTTTATGGAGCAGATGCCGTTTTCATAGGAGGCTTACGCTTTTCTCTTCGTTCTAGAGCCTCTAATTTTACATTAGAGGATATTAAAGAGGGTTGTACGTTTGCCCATGCACATCACGCCAAGGTTCATGTGACCTGCAATATTGTGATGCATGAGGCAGATACAACAGATATTTTGGATTACCTAAGAGCACTGGAAGCTGCTGGGGTAGATTGTATTATTGCCTCCTCTATTACCATTTTAAAGATGGTAGTAGAGCATACCTCAATGGAGGCTCATGTCTCTACCCAGGTTTCTGTACTAAACGCAGAAGCAGTCCAATTTTTTGAAGAGCTAGGAGTCAAGCGAGTTGTCTTGGCAAGAGAACTAACCCTAGAGGAAATTAAGCAGATTCGTTCTCAGGTTTCTACCGATTTAGAGGTCTTTATTCATGGGGGAATGTGTGTTTCCTACTCTGGAAGATGTATGCTTTCCAATAATATGACCAATCGAGATGCGAATCGTGGAGGCTGTGCACATAGCTGTCGGTGGAATTATGATCTATATGTAGGTGAAGAAAAGCTGAATCCAGAAGGCGATTATTTTGCGATGAGCAGTAAGGATTTATGTGCGATACGCGTGATTCCAGAGCTGATGAAGCTAAATATAAATTCTTTTAAGATAGAAGGAAGAATGAAGAGCCTTCACTATATCGCAACCATTGTAAAGACGTACCGGACGTTAATTGATGATGTAAAAAAGAATTGCTTAAAGGATTTTTCCTACTATGAAGCAATGATGAGTAAGGCGGAAAATCGGTTGACCTCTACAGGCTTTCTTTTAGGAATGCCTACCATAAAGGAGCAGCTTTATGATTTGAACCTAACCCTTCCAAGTAAAGATTTTGTAGGTATTGTTTTAGACTATGACCCAAAAACAAAAAAAGCTACGATTGAGCAGAGAAATTTCTTTCTTCCAAATAGTAGCCTTGAGGTATTTGGTCCAAATCATACAATGGTGGTTTCCATTTCCGATATTTATGATAAAGAGGGCAATTTGCTAGATGCTGCAAGACATCCAAGACAGCTTTTAACCATTGAAATTGATGCTCCCTTAGAAAAATATGATTTATTAAGACTCAATTAAGTTCCTAATCTGTAGGTAAGCATGAGAGAGCTTTGAATAGTCAATGTCCTCAATGAAATTACTGATATCACAGATATCTAAATTACATTCTAATAGAGGAATTGCTGAAGTGTTTTCCTCCTTCATTGAGGCTGGATACATGGTGAAATTTAAAAGTCGATTGATACCAAAGTATAGACGACCCTTGTTTCCATATTGATAGGCCTTATAGACCAATTCCTTTTCAAAATTATATTTTGAGCCATATGCATTATTGAGGGATTGCATAAAAACCTCTGAGATTGTCGTATTTGCTTTGAGCATAGTAAAATTCCTTTCTGGTGGTGATAGTTTGATTATAGTTACAGTTCGCGGTATTGACTTTAAGGTAAACGTCATACATAAGCGATATAACCGAAGAATATATTTGCGAGTAAAAGAGGGTATCATAACCATTACAACGCCTACTAGACTGACTCAGTTTAGTATAAAGGATATGATTGACCACAATTTTAATTCTATAAGGAAGCTTATGCAGGAATCTGATAAAGTAGAAGATAGAATTCACTTTTTAGGAAAAATTTATACCCTAGAATATCATCCATCCGATGCCATAAATTCCTATATTATAGAGGAGAAGATCATTGTTGAAGCCCCACATCCTGACCTGATTGGTAAGTCAGTAGAGCTATTGTACAATGTGGCATTAAAAAATATTGTCGAAACCTACGGAGAGGACATATTTAAAAAATTTGATTTGAATTTTCCAATTCAGTTCGATTATAAGAATGTCAAGGGCTATTATGGGGAATGCTTTCCAAAGAAGAAAAGGATAATACTGGCTAGTCGATTAGCAAAATATGACCTAAAGTATATTCTATCGGTTCTTTACCATGAATGTGCACATTTTAAATATCAAAATCATCAGGAGCAGTTCTACGCCTATTTAGAGGAAAGATATCCCTCCTATAAGCAGATTCAAAAGGAGCTTCGTTCCATCAAATACAATGAAAAATACTAGATACGAAAAAGCTTAAATTTTTGTTGATTTTTAAACACTTTTTAGGTATAATAAATAAGCGTAACAAACGGAGGTAATCAGAACATGATTAATAAAGAAGAAGTATTTGAATTATCTAGGGCAGGTGCTGATGCCTTAAAGCAAGAATTAGAAAAGTTAAAAACAGTAGATAGAATCCAGATTAGAGAAGCCATCAAGGAGGCCCGCGAACAGGGAGATTTGTCTGAGAATGCAGATTACTCCTCCGCGAGAGAACAACAGGCTAATATTGAAGCTAGAATTCTGGAAATAGAAAATATATTAAAGCATGCCAGAATCATGGATGTAAATACAGTTACTGTACGGTATGTTGATTTAAAAAAGACAGCTACCTTCCAGATTGTTGGTACCATAGAGGCTGATCCATTTGCAGGTAAGATTTCTAATGATTCTCCCCTTGGCAAGGCTGTTATAGGTCACAAGGTGGGCGATATTTTCCATGTATCTACAGAAAATGGTAAAGAATTAAAGGTTGAGCTTCTTGAATTAAAATAAATTTTAGGACACTTTTAAGGTGTCCTATTTTTTAAGTAGAAAATATAATTTGAGTAAGGCACGTTTTTCGATTCGAGAAACATAGCTTCTAGAGATACTCATATCCTTAGCTATTTCCTTTTGAGTTTGACTATTTCTGCCAATTCCATAGCGTCTTGATATGATTTCGTATTCTCGGCTATTTAAGCTTTTCAGTGCCTCAGTTAAATCCTGCTGGATGGCTTTCTTTTCATAAGCAGCCATGATATCGACATTTTTGTCTTCAATTAAATCTAAAAGCTCAACCTCATTTCCATCCTTATCCATTGCAACAGGGGATTGCAGGTAGATGAGATTCCTTTTATTTTTATTCGCACGAAGATGCATCAAAATTTCATTTTCAATACACCTGGCAGCATAGGTTGCTAGCTTGTTATTGGCTGTGATTTGGTAAGAATCTACGGCCTTCATTAGACCTATGATACCAATAGAGAGGATATCATCCTTATCCTCCTGGGTATTTTCATACTTTTTGGCGATATGAGCGACTAGTCTTAAATTATGCTCAATCAGCTTCGCTCTTGCTGTTTCATCCTTAGTAGCAGCAAAGCGCTCTAAATACATTTTTTCCTCCTCATCAGACAATTTTTGGGGATAAGACTCACTTTTTATTGCCCCAAAAAGTGGAAGCAAGAAAAACAACATTTTAAAACTCCTTTATTTAAAAGATTATGGAAATAATGTATAATGATTTGTGAGGTATTCAATTATGATAAAAAAACTAATTCCAGACTACTATTACAAAACTATAGAAGATATTCCATACAATAAACTCTATGCAGATGGTATTAGACTTATTCTTACAGATTTAGACAATACCTTAATCTCTTATAAATGTACAGACCCTACCGAAGCTTTGATATCTTGGAAGAACCGCTTGACTCAGATGGGGTTTGAAATTATCATCGTTTCCAATTCAAGAAAGCATAGAGTAGAGCATTTTGCAAGGCTTTTAGAGCTCCCCTTTGTGAAGTTTGCCAAAAAGCCAACAAAATTTGGACTCAAAAAAGCCATTCGAATGGCTTCTAAATCCTATGCCAAGGCTGAAATAATGGAAATTGGGGATCAGGTTATGACAGATGTCTTTGCCTCAAAAAGGCTAGGCGTACTGACAGTTTTAGTCAAAGCCATTGATAAGAAGACAGAAATCTTACCTACGAAAATCAACCGCAAGCTAGAAGAACATTTTCTAAAAAAAATAAAAAGAAAATATCCAAAGGTATATCAGGAAAAACTTGAGGAGTATGTGAGGGATAAGCATGATAATTAAGAAATGTATAGGCTGTGGTGCTACACTACAGGATAAAGAGGAATCGAAGGCAGGGTTTATCCCGAATTTGACAGAGGAAAGTGTTCTTTGTAGACGTTGTTTTCGGATGAAGCACTACAACGAATTACCAAAGATTGTAGCCTCTAATGCAGATTATGAATATGTGATAGACGCTGTTGTGAAAAGAAAAGCTCTGATGGTATTCATTGTAGATATCTTTTCCTTTAAATCTACTTTTCACCAGCTGATGATTGAAAGACTTAGAAATAAGGATGTCATCCTAGTAGCCAATAAAATTGATCTATTACCGAAAAGTACAAATCTAGTCAAGGTGGTGGACTGGATTAGTAAGGAATGCCAGAAGGCCTCCTTTAAGGTTTTGGCGATTGGAGTAGCTTCTGCGAAAAAGGGAAGCTTTATGGATGATTTTATAGAAACAATAGATTTAGCTAGAAGAGGCAGGGACGTCTATTTTGTGGGCTGTGCCAATGTTGGAAAATCTAGTATCATTAATGCCTTGCTGAAGCGAACTACCTCCAGGGAGGAGGATGTGATAGCTACCTCCATCATTCCTGGCACTACTTTGAAGGAGATAAGAATCCCTTATTATGAGGATAATTGTGCGTTGGTAGATACACCAGGCTTAATCAATGAAAGGGATGTTTTGAATCAGCTATTGCCAGTTTCTTATAAAAAGATCATTCCTTCTACTGAATTGAAGCCAATTACCTATCAAATTACAGATGGAAATTCCATCTACTTGGGTGGGTTGGCTGTCTTAAGCTTTACCTGTAGTACGGTAGTTTCTGTAACAGTGTATGCCTCAAGAAACCTCTATATTCACCGAAGTAAAACGAGTCGTAAGGAGGAACTATTAAAAAAACAGACGGGAATTCTTTTATGTCCTCCTACCCTAGAGGAGAAGAAAAAGCTAGCCTATGAGAAGCAGGAATTTATAATCCATGGGAAAAAGGATATTTGGTTTTCTAGCTTTGGCTTTGTTCAAATTAATGGCCAGGCTAGAGTAGAAGTAGAAAGCATTTTAGGGACGGAGGTGTATTTGACAGATGCAATCCTTGGGACAGATCAAAAAAAGCGTTAGAAAAAAATTTAAAACAAAGGAATATATGGATCGGTACCATCACATTACAGGAGTTGTCAAGATGGCCAAGCACTTGGCTAAGCTTTATGGAGTGGATAAGCGTAAGGCCGAGATAGCAGCCCTACTGCATGATTTTTGCAAGTATGACTCCTTAGAACAACAGAGAGGCTTGATAACAGAACAGGATATCACAGAGTGTGAAAAGTATCCAGTACTCTATCATTCCTACGCCTCTGCTGAGTATTATAGAAAATATGTAGGGAACGATGAGGATATTTATCTAGCCATCCGCAATCACGTGTTTGGCCGTTTATCTATGTCTCACTTAGAGGAAATTATTTTGATTAGTGATTATACAGAAAAGAATCGAAAATATGCAAATTGTGTCGCTTGTAGAGAAATACTATTATCAGGTAAATTCTATAAGGCAATCTATGAGTCTACAAAATTTACGATTGCGTTTATCGAGAAAAAGGGGTTAGAGCCTCACCCTTTACAGTTTGAGGTCTTAAAATATTATGAAGGATTATGTGAGTTATGACATTAAGAGAGATTATTTTAGATAGCCTTGGAAAGGTTAAGGCTACAAATATTTTAGATTATGATATGAAGGGATATTCTCCATTCTTTGATGAGATGATCATTGCGAGTGTAGATTCTGAGCGACAGGCACAGGCAGGAGTTTCCTACATTAAAGAGGGCGCTCTAAAGGAGGGCTATGCAGTAAGAGGAATCGAAGGAGAACAGAGTCCTTGGGTATTGATTGATTTAAATGATATCATTGTTTCTATCTTTACTAAGGAAGAACGTGAGCATTTCGCTTTAGAAAAGATATATTTAGATATACCTTGTACAAAAATTGAAATTTAAAGGAATTGCAATCTTTTTTAAATATGCTATAATATAATATACAAGATACTAAAGTAGAAAGGAGAATATTATGAAAAAGCTTTGGAAGGCCTTAGTTGCTTGTTTTGCGTGCTTAGGAATTGTTCTTTTAGTAGGATGCTCTAACGTATCTCAAAGCTATGCAGACAAGATCAATGAGGAGGCAAAGGACGATGACGGTGTATACATCACCTTAGATCAGGTAAGAAAGGATTTAGGAGATGAAGCCGTTGAAATTCTTTTATTAAATTCCGGTTTAGTTATTGCAGTTAAGGGCTGTACCTCATTAGATCAAATAAAGGAAAAGGTTGATGCTGGCGAGGATGTTGAAGGAATTGTTATTACAATTTTGAACAAGAATGCAACCGCAGCATCCTATCGGAAAATTACAGCCGATGATTTAAAGGGAAAATAAAAAAAATAGAAAAGTTTGGAAGCAGGTCTGAAGGATTAGAACCTGCTTTTTTCTTGTTCTGTCCGTATTCCTTGTTGAAAAAATGTCATATTTTTTGTATAATAAAAGATAGGTGATTATTTATGAAGCAGTATTTAGAATTGTGTAAAACTATCCTTGAAAAGGGAATAAAAAAAGAAGATAGAACAGGGACAGGTACAATATCCTATTTTGGGTATCAGATGCGTTTTGACTTAAATGAGGGCTTTCCTCTTTTGACGACAAAGCGTGTCCATTTAAAAAGTATTATTCATGAATTATTATGGTTCATTTCAGGGGATACTAATATAAAGTATTTGGTCGACCATGATGTTAGAATTTGGAATGATTGGCCCTATGCAGCTTACCAAAAATCAAAGGAATATCAGGGAGAAACCATTGAGGAATTCGCAGAGAAAATCAAACAGGATGAAGCCTTTGCAAGAACCTGGGGAAATCTAGGACCGGTCTATGGTAAGCAGTGGCGTAACTTCGGTGGTGTTGACCAGCTAGAGGAGTTAATTCAACAGATTCAGCAAAATCCTACCTCAAGAAGACTGATTATATCAGCCTGGAATCCTGCTGAAATCAGTGGTATGGCGCTTCCTCCTTGTCATTGTTTTATGCAATTTTATGTGAATCAAAATCGATTGTCCTGCCAGCTATATCAAAGAAGTGCTGACGTGTTTTTAGGCGTTCCTTTTAATATAGCTAGCTATGCGCTATTTACGATGATGATTGCTCAGGTCTGTGGATTAGAGCTAGGGGATTTTGTTCATACGATTGGAGATGCTCATATATATCTAAATCATTTAGAACAAATTGATCGGCAATTAAAGCGCACACCTAGAGCCTTACCGAGGATGAGAATCAATCCAGAGGTTCGTTCCATATATGATTTTAAATTTGAGGATTTTGAATTGTTAGATTATGATCCTTATAAAGGAATTAAGGGAAAGGTGGCTGTCTAATGATTTCATTAATTTGGGCAATGACGGAGGACCATTTAATTGGGGCAGGAAACCGGATTCCTTGGCATATTAAGGAGGATTTACTTTACTATAAATCCAAGACAAAGGGAAAAACGGTAGTGATGGGAGAAGAGACATATTTCTCTTTAAAGGGATATTATAAAACAAAGCCACTTCCCTATGGGAAAATATATGTTGCTTCTCTAAATCAGGCTTTGGTTCTAGAGGATGCCATAGTACTTCATGATTTGCTGAACTTTTTAAAGCATACAGAAGAGGAAATCTGGGTGGTAGGTGGTGCCACCATCTATCGATTGAGCTTACCTTATGCAGACCGGCTGTACATATCCTTCATCAAAGGCTCCTATGAGGGAGATAAATATTTTCCAGAAATAGACTTTTCCAGCTTCAATTTAACCTGGAAGGAAGAGACCTCTATGGTGACCTACACTCTATACGAAAGAAAGTAAGAACTATGATATTGATTTTTATATTGTTGTGTATTGCTGCGGCCTATAGCTACGCTTTTTACTATACAGGACTCTCTCTTTGGTTTTATTTTTTATGGGTACCTTTATCCATAGCACTCGCTTTTTTAACCTTTTTCCTATTTGTCTTATTGGTATTTCAGTATATGAAGCGAACAGATCCAAAGAAAAAATTTCGCCATCGGCTGATGTATCAAGTATGTCAGATGATTCTTTTTCTTTTAAATATTAGAGTTAAGGTGATAGGAAAAGAACATATACCTAGAGAAACCTTCGTCTGTTACGCCAATCATAAATCTGATTTAGATCCGATTATTCTCTATGCTAGTTTTCATAGAGTATGCTCCGCAGTGGGAAAAAAATCATTATTTCAAAACCCAATTATACGGCAGTGTCAACCCGTGTTTGGCGCTATTTCCTTAGATAGAGATAATGACCGAGAGGCTGCCAAGGCGATGATAGAAGCGATTCGGGCAGTTAGAAATGGACTTTCCTATATCATTTTCCCAGAGGGTGGTATAAAGACTAGGGAAACAGAAGAGATGGTAAATTTGCGGGCAGGTGCCTATAAGCTAGTTACGAAGAGTGAAGCTTTATTGTTGCCAGTTACAATCTTAGGTAGCTCTAAAATTAAAAAAAGAAAAAATCTTTTTAAGGGCTTGACTGTTCAGGTCATTGTTCACAAGCCTCTATCAAAAGAGGAATATGAAAGCCAAACGACTACAGAGCTTGGGGAATATGTTATGAATATGATAAATAAGGATGTTTTAGCTCATGAAAAATAAAATCTTTATAGGTCTCATTCTTTGTTTTATCGTACTAGTTGTTGGAATGAGTCTAATTATATTTGCTGCTAAGGATAGGATTCTTCCTATGATGCATGCAGGACTAGGGTTACTTGTGATAAGTAGTCTTGGTTATCTTGTTTTATTTATAATTTCCCTGCGAAAGTGGTTGCAGGTAAAGGCAAGGTGAAGTTTATGGAATTTGTATATTGGATGATAGGAATTCTTTTTCTATTGATTTTAACCATTGGTACGATTATCATTGTAAAAAAACAAAGAAAAATCAAACGAAATAATGACATTATAAAACTGTTTTCTATGGCATGTCGGAAAAAGGGTATTACAGAATATAAGCTTGAGCATGTAAAGAAGGATACCCACGATTTTTATTTTGAAAGTGAACAAAATATCTATTATATAAAAATGATATACAATTTTGGGAATCAGGAAATCTGTATCAACAATGCAATCAAATGGCAGCTTAGAAAATACAATGAGAAGCAGGAGCATATGACCTTTGTAGAAGGAGTTGAGCCTCTGATGCGCCTTGATTTAACGAATCCAAATAAGAAGGAGCATAAGCTTTTCATCGTTTACCCAAATACAAGAGCGCTTTTAAAGGTAATCAATGAATGCGAAATGGTTTTTGTTTATCCGGATACAGATGTCTATGGTTCAAGAGTAATTCCATATAAAAAGCTCTATGATAACCTTGATTTATTAGAGCTTTAAAAAGGATTCCATAAAGGAGGTGGAAAAGATGCAATTTGATTTGAAAACCTTAGAATTTGAGAAAGTTCTTCAAATCCTAAGTCAATTTACTAAAACAACCTATGCAAAGGAAAAGATCCTTGCGTTAGAGCCAGTGGCAGATTATGAAGAGGTGCTTACGCTAAATCGTCAAACGAAAGAGGCCTATATGGTAATTATGCGTCTTTCCGATATTCCCTTAGGAGGTCTTTATGCAGTTATTGGCAGTCTCCAGCGTGCCCAAATCGGTGGAGTTTTAGAGCCAGAGGAGCTTTTAAATATTGTTGGACTCCTGGATTGTTCTAACAATGTGCTTAAATTTTTTAAATCCTTAGAATCTCTAAAGGTAGAAACTCCTGAGCTTAGAAGGTTTGTTGAGGAAATCACCCAATTCTCTACCTTAAAGACAAATATCACCCTAGCCATTGATCCAGATGGTAAGGTCAATGATAATGCCTCAAGAGAGCTTTTCACTATAAGGAGAAGCATTACATCCTTACAGAACCGTTTGCGGAGTAAATTAAATGAATTATTGGCCTCTAAGGCCTCTATGCTTACTGAAAGCTTGATTGTAATGCGAAACAATCGAATGTGTTTACCAGTCAAAATGGAATATAAAAATACATTCAAGGGTATTGTTCACGATGTTTCCTCCTCCAATACGACCTGTTATATAGAGCCTGCTGGAACGATAGAAACTACTAACCAGATTGACAGCTATACAGCCGCTGAGAAGAAGGAAATTCAAATTATTTTAAAGAATTTAAGTCTTTTGGTTGGGGCAGAGGCAGAAGCCTTACTTAAAAATTTAGAAGCCTTGACTATGCTAGATGTAATTTTTGCCAAGGCTTTAATGGCAAAGGAATATGAATATAATGAGGTTCATATTCAAAATAACTATTATTTTAATCTAAAAAAAGCAAAGCATCCTCTAATAGACTCTACAAAGGTAGTTCCAATCGATATTGAATTAGGAAGTAAATATCAGGCTATCATCATCACAGGACCTAATACAGGTGGAAAAACGGTAGCCTTAAAAACAGTAGGACTGCTTCATACGATGATGCAATGTGGAATGATGCTACCTTGTAGCTCAGATTCAATTTTAAGTGTATTTTCAGAAATTTTGGTAGATATTGGGGATGAGCAATCTATTGAGCAATCCTTATCTACATTTTCTGCTCATATGACGAAAATGAATTCCATCTTAGGAGCTGCTAGCTTTGAATCCTTAATTCTATTAGATGAATTAGGAAGTGGAACAGACCCTAAGGAGGGGAGCAGTCTAGCTATAGCAATGATAGATTATTTGAAGCGGAAGGGAGCTAGAATCATTGTTACTACCCATTACAGTGATTTGAAGACCTACGCCTATCATCAAACAGACGTGCAGAATGCCTCCGTTGAATTTAATTCAAATACTTTACTTCCTACCTATCGACTTCTTGTAGGTGTTCCTGGAAAGTCTAATGCTATTGAGATTGCCAGTAGACTTGGCATTCCAGAGGAGATTATTTCCTCTAGTAAAGCCTATATGCATAGCATTGATTCTTCAGAAAGTAGCTCTCTAATGGAGAACTTAGAGGTGGAAATCACCAATTTAAGGGCTCAAGAAGAGGAGCTTAAGCATAAACTAGAAATGTACGATAGTTTGAATCAAAAGCTCTCTTTAGAGAAAATAAAGATTACAAAACAAACGAATCAAATTTTGGAAAATGCCAAGCAGGAGGCTAAAAAAATTATTAGCCAGTCTAAGGAAGAGGCTAATGAGCTTCTTGAACAGTTAAAAGAGATGTCTAAGAAGGAATATAAGGACCATGAGCTAGCTAGTGTAAAGCATAAGCTGAAAAACCTGTCCATTCAAAGTGGAGATGAGTCCCTCTTTGAGGAAGAATTAAAGGTAGGGGATTATGTCTATATCAAGCCTTATGAACAGAATGGTACCATTCAAAGAATAAAAAAGGATATTTATAGTGTTCAAATGGGGCAATTTATGATGGACTTTTCCAAGACAGATTTGATAAAGGCTTCAAGACCAGTTCCAAAGCCTGAAAGAAAGACAAGACTCAGTGGCTACAATCCTGCCTCCCATGCAAGTCTATCTCTCGATTTAAGAGGAAAGCGATATGAAGAGGTAAGGGAGCTTATGGATTCCTATATTGATCAGGCAATTTTAGGTAATTTGGAAAGTGTCACCATCATCCATGGCTTTGGTACTGGTGCGATAAGGAATGCAGTCTGGGAATATCTAAAGCAATGTCCATATGCGAAAAGCTATCGGTATGGTCAAGAGGGAGAGGGCTTAAACGGTGTAACTGTCGTTAAATTGAAATAAGGACGGATACTTTTGGTTTATGAATTTAATGGTTCACCCCTAGGAGATGGATTATATTTTTTCTATGCTTCCTGGAATTCAAAATGTAATGTTTTATCAGAAAGAATCACAAAATTAAACTTGGATTTTAAAAATATGAATATTTATAAGGTGAATATAACGAAGCATGTCAATATGAAGCGCCAATTTCAGGTGAATAAAATACCATCCTATATATGGATAAAAGACGGAAAAGCAGTCTCAAGAAGGGATGGAAATATTGACTATTATTCTTTAAAAATTTGGTTGAAGGAAAGGATGGATTAAAATATGGAATATGTACTTATTATCGGGCATGATATGGATTTTACCCGCTTCAACTTTCAAAATCGCTATGTGATTGGAGTGGATGAGGGTGCCTATGTAGCGCTTAAAAACAATGTAAAACTAGATGTAGCCATTGGTGATTTTGACTCTATTGACCCTGAAAAGCTTGCTTATATCAAAGAAATGACTAAGGTTATCCAATTGCCCCAAGAAAAAAATGAAACAGATACTATGGCTGCCTTAAAGCTTTGTAAGGATGCAACAAGAATTATCATTTTAGGAGGTATCCAAGGAAAGAGAATTGAGCATTTTATCGCCAATTTAATTTTAATGGAAAATTATCCTAAGGTAGAAATGCTAGATAATAACTCACATATGTATATTATGGATTCCTCCTTCAGCATTAAAAAGAATGATTATAAGTTTATTTCCTTTTTTGCCTTAAGGGAAACAAGGCTTACCTTAGAAGGGTTTAGCTACCCACTAAATAATTATATTTTAAAGAACAATGATCCTCTTACGATTTCTAATGAGCTTACAAGCCCGATGGGAATTGTAACCATCAAGGATGGAAGAGTGCTAGTCATCCAGTCAAAAGAGGATCGCTGATATGAAAAAATTTGCTAGCTATTTAATACCATCGCTTATCGCAAGTGTTCTAATGAGTATGTATGCCATTGTGGATGGCATATTTATTGGACAGAAGATAGGCGATGTTGGGCTGGCAGCAATCAATATTACCTGGCCAATCACTTCATTTTTGCAGTCTATTGGTACCGCAATGGGTTTGGCTGGGGGTATCTATATCCAAAAGCTGTTAGCTCGGAAAGAAGAGAAAAAGGCTTCTAAGATAAAGCTTACAACCCTCCTTATGGTAATCATTTTAGGGATTATTGTTGGATTGTTATTTTATGCAGTCCGGATTCCTTTACTTTATACCCTAGGAGCAACAGAGGAGTCCTTTGGCTATGCGTTAAATTACCTTCGTGTAATTCTGATCGGATCTGTATTTCAGATGACAGGAATGACCTTTATTCCTCTTTTGAAGAATTCCAATAAGGTGAAGCTGGCCGCTGCAGCCTCTCTTTCCTCAGTATTTACAAATTTAATTTTAGATTATGCATTCATCTATGGATTAGATATGGATTTATATGGAGCAGCCCTAGCTTCAGTACTGGCCCAGGTGGTTTCCTCTATCATTTGTTTGTTTGCCTACTTTAAAGAATTTAAAGGAATTAGTCTAGAAAGAAAAGATTATTGGGAAATCAGTAAAATCAGTATTGCCCCATTTATTTTGGCTTACTCTTACTCTATAGTAATCATTATCAGCAATCTAGTATGTACAAGCTTTGGTGGAGATGAAGCTGTAGCTGCCTATACGCTTTTATCCTACCTTTCCTATATCATCATTGCGGTAGCATGTGCAGTTGGTGACTCGATTCAGCCTTTATTTTCCTTTAATCAGGCTGCAGGAGACTACCAAAGTAACCATCGAATGCTAAAATATTGCTTTATCATAAGCTTTTTATGCTGTGGAATTTTTATTCTTTTGATGGTTCTTTTTAATAATCAACTAGGAGAGCTATATAATTTATCAGAAAAATCATTTGCCTATTATCAGGATGGCTTGGTGTATTATATGATTGGTGGAGCTCTAGTCTCCATAATTAAGGTATCCTCAAGCTATCTCTATGCGATTGATGCTAAGCTGTTTGCAAATATTTTAGTGATTGCTGAGCCATTTATCTTAACTCCTATCGCTTTTCTAATTTTCTGCTTTCCTTTAAAGCTATATGGTGTATGGACATCCTATACCTTCGTTCAGGTATCCTTATTGATACTAGCTGGTACCCTGCTTTGGATCCAAAAAAATAAAATTCAAAAGAGATATAGTTTTCAAAACTAAATATAATATTATATAAGTTATAAGATGTTTTTATCAAAAATAGATTAAGCATTTATTAAAACTATATACATTGTGAAAATAATTTCAAAAGCAATCTAATTTTTAAAATAAGATAATGTATTTTAGAAAGTCATTATTTTGATTAAAATGTTTTTATTTATTAGTTTTTAAAACTAAATACACTACGAAAATAGGAGATGTTTTTAGACGCATCGAGAAATAGGAAAACGGGGAAATACCCATCTCGATTTGCGATAGAAGAGGTATGAAATGAACGGCTTTTTTATAGTTGATAAGCCTATGGGAATTACCTCCCAACAGGTTGTAAATCAAATTAAAAGAAAATTTCAATTGAAAAAATGTGGTCATAATGGAACTTTAGATCCAAATGCTACAGGAGTTATGGTCATTGCTTGTAATGAGGCAACAAAGCTGATGAAGTTTTTAAATGAGCATGACAAGGAATATGAAACTACCATTTGCTTTGGCTATACCTCAAATACCTTAGATGTATGGGGTAATGTATCTGAAGAAGGAAGCATGGAATTTACAGTAGAAGACTTGGATTCTGCTCTAGAAGCCTTGAAACTGAGGACAAGTCAAATTCCTCCTATGGTGTCAGCGATTAAGGTTAAGGGAAAGAAGCTCTATGAATATGAAAGAGCTCATCAGACGGTCGAGGTAGAACCTAGAGAGGTTAAGCTTTATGATGTGGTGAGATATTCGGATTTAAGATGGGCAAATGGACATTTAGAGGTTGATGTAAAACTTCATTGCTCAAAGGGCTTCTATGTAAGGAGCTTTGCGAGAGATTTGGGAGAACTTTTGGGAGGTAAAGCGATCATTACATCGCTTAGAAGGACAAGAAGTGGAAAGTTTTCTTTAGCCTGTGCTCAGCCTCTTTTAGAATTATCCTTAAACAACTTTTTAACAATAGAGCAGCTGTTTCCAGATTTTTCTTTTTTAGAAGTCAATGACTTTGTCGCTAAATTGGCTTCAAATGGTGTGGTTTTAGATGAACGACAAATAAAAACAAATCAGCCATTTTATATTGTTCATAATCATGCTATAATAGCTCTATATGAGTGTGTAGATATTTACAAATATAAGCCTTTAATTATTTTTAAGAAATAAGGTGTTAAAATGAAAATTATAACAGTTAAGGATGGACAATCTGACATAATTCCTGAGCCTTTATGTGCAGCCATCGGAAACTTTGATGGTGTGCATCTAGGGCATCAGAAGCTGATAGAGGAATGCAAGCGACATGGATATAAATCTGCTGTGCTGACGTTTTACCCTCATCCATCTGTCTTTTTAAAGAAAATTCCAGACTATAAGCTCATAACTCCTATGGAGCATAAGGCAGATATTTTTGCAAGAATGGGGATTGAATATCTAATTATAGTTGAATTTAATACAGATGTAGCGATGCTTTCCAAAAAGGAGTTCATCTCCTGGATGAAGCATTTAAACATTAAATCCTGTGTTTGTGGCTATGATTTCACCTTTGGTAGAAAGGCAGAGGGAACCATTGAGGACCTCAAGGCTGAGTTTGATTTCTATGAAGTGAAAAAATATATCTTTGAGGAAGTTCGTGTTTCCTCTACTTACATTCGAGAATTGCTTGCAGAAGGCAACATAGAAAAGGCCAATCGTCTGTTAGGACGCAATTTTTCTATTCGTGGAGAAGTGATTTATGGTAGTCAAAAAGGGAGATTAATAGGTTTTCCAACAGCGAATATAGATTATAAAAACTATTTTTTACCAGCGAATGGGGTGTATTTTATTACAGCCAAGGTAGAAAATGTATACTATTATGGCATGTGCAATATTGGAAACAATCCAACCTTTAATTTTTCCTTAAAAAAACGCCTTGAAATCAATATTTTTGGCTTGGATGAGGATATTTACGGAGCAAACGTGGAGGTCATTTTCCATCAAAGAATACGTGAAGAGCTGGCTTTTCCTTCTAAGGATGCTTTAATTCAACAAATGAAGCAGGATAAGCTGACTTGTTATGAGCTATCTAAGGAATTAAATTTTACAAAATAAGAGATTTCCCTTGCAAATCTTAAAAAAAATGCTATAATAAATAAGGTCGTTTTCTTTGTATATGGGAAAATCCTCTTCCCTATACTAGGAAATACGCGAATATTAGAATAAAAGGAGGATAAAAGCATGCTAACAAAGGAAAAAAAAGCTGAACTTGTAAAGCTTTATGGCAAGAATGAGAAGGATACTGGTTCTACTGCAGTTCAAATTGCTATTTTAACAGAAGAAATTAATCAGTTAAATGTTCATTTTGATACTCATATCCATGATTTCCATTCTAAGCGTGGTCTTATGTGTAAAATTGGGCAAAGAAGAGCTCTTTTAGACTATTTAAAGAGAACAGACCTTAAGGCTTACGAGGAATTAATTAAAAAGTTAGGCTTACGTCGGTAATTTAGAGGCACTATTTTAGTGCCTTTTTATTTTTATTGTTTATTTTACTTAGTTTTATGATATAATATGTTTGTTATGTAGAAAAAAAGAAGAATTAAGGAGAAGAAAAAATGAGTGAAGTAAAACGCTTCGAATATGATTGGGCAGGACGTCCACTTGTAATCGAGATAGGCGAAGTAGCAAAACAAGCCAATGGATCTTGTGTTGTTACTTATGGAGGAAGTACGGTTTTATCAGCAGTTTGTTCCAATAATGTAGCATCAACCGCAGACTTTTTCCCTTTAATGGTTTTATACCAGGAAAAATTATATGCTGCAGGAAAGATTCCTGGAGGATTTTTAAGAAGAGAAGGAAGACCTTCTGAGCATGAAACTTTAGTTTCCCGCTTGATTGACCGTCCGATTCGACCTTTATTTGCTGAGGGGTTTCGAAATGAGGTTCAGGTCGTAAATACAGTATTATCTAGTGATCCAGATTGCACGACCGCCATGGCAGCTATGCTAGGATCCTCTATTGCATTAATGGTTTCTGATATTCCTTTTGAAGGACCAATTGCTGGAGTTGTTGTTGGTAAGGTTGATGGACAGCTTGTTCTAAACCCAACACCTGCTCAGCTTGAAAAATCAGATATCAATTTAACTGTTGCTGGTACACATACTGCTATCAATATGGTGGAAGCAGGGGCTCGCTTTGTAAGTGAGGACGACATGTGGGAGGCATTAAAATTTGGACATGCAGAAATTCAAAAGTTATGTGAATTCCAAAAGGAAATTGTTGCTGCCTGTGGGAAGGAAAAGGTAGAAGTAGAGCTTTTTGAGGTCAACAAGGACATTATGCAGGAAGTAAAGGCCTATGCTGAAGAACGATTAGTTCAGGCTATTCGAATTGAGGATAAGCTGGAACGTTATGCAGCAATTGATGCAATCAACGCTGAAACGATTGCCCACTTTGATGAAAAGGTATTTATCAAAGAAGTTGAAGGTATCAAGGTTATTGATACAGAGGAAAAACAACAATATTTACGTCATGTACAATACACGTTAGACGAGATTTTACACAATGAGGTACGTAGATTAATTTCTGTAGATAAAATCCGTCCAGATGGCCGTAAAACAGATGAAATTAGACCTTTATCTAGCCGAGTTGACGTATTGCCTCGTGTCCATGGCTCAGCCTTGTTTACCCGTGGACAGACCCAAAGCTTAGGTACAGTTACCTTAGGCTCTTTAGTGGATAGTCAGATTATTGATGGCTTAGGAGAAGAATCAAACAAAAGATTTATGCTTCATTATAATTTCCCTGCTTTCTCTGTTGGAGAAACAGGGCGCTACGGGGCTCCTGGTCGTAGAGAGATTGGACATGGTGCTTTAGGGGAAAGAGCTTTATCCTATGTAATTCCATCAGAGGATGAGTTCCCTTATACGATTCGTGTAGTATCTGAAATATTAGAATCTAATGGCTCTTCTAGTCAAGCAACTATCTGTTCTGGAACCTTAGCTTTAATGGCTGCCGGTGTACCTATTAAGGCCCCAGTTGCTGGAATTGCTATGGGATTGATTACCTATGGAGATGACTACACCATTTTAACAGATATTCAGGGCTTAGAGGATCATTTAGGAGATATGGACTTTAAGGTGGCTGGTACTCGTGAGGGTATTACAGCTCTTCAAATGGATATCAAAATTAAAGGAATCACATATCAGATTCTAAAAGAAGCCTTATATCAGGCTAAAAAAGGTCGTTTAGAAATCCTAGATCATATGCAGTCTACGATTGCTGAGGTACGTCCATCCTTAAGTGAATATGCACCAAAGGTAGTTATGGCAAGAATTAACCCTGATAAAATCAAGGATGTCATTGGTGCAGGTGGTAAAATCATTAACGCAACCATTGAAAAATTTGACAACGTTAAGATTGACCTTGAACAGGATGGTAGACTATACGTAATGCATGAGAAGATGGAGACTGCCAAGGCTTGCTTACAATATATCCTAGATTCCATTCGTGAAGCAGAGGTAGGTGCTATCTACACAGGTAGAGTCACTAGAATTGAAAAATATGGTGTATTTGTTGAGCTTTGGGAGGGTGCAGAAGGTCTTTGTCATATCTCTAAGCTAGCTCTGGAAAGAGTAGAAAAGCCTGAGGACGTTGTATCCTTAAACGATGAAATCATCGTTAAATGTATTGGGGTAAACGAGAAGGGACAAATTGATTTATCTCGTAAGGATGCCTTAAGGGATGCTCAAAAGAGAAACGAAAATAAAAAAATAGGAGAATAATCTCCTAAATAAGCTCTGAAACTTATTTTCAGAGCTTTTCTTTTTCTTGGTGATTGTCAGTCTTTTTGACTGGCTTTAGAATATGTAAAATGGAAAGTAAATAAATCACAGCTAGGGTGGAAGGAATACTATAAAAGGCAAATAAGAGGGCAAATAAGATTTGGGTGGAAAATGGTGTGAAGGAACCAGAAATAGCCAAAATGCTTTGAATTAGTACAAAAAAAATAAAAAGGAATGCAAGATAAAATAAAATTCCATTCTTTAATTTTATTTTACCTTCAACTTTAGTACATTGTATACATTGAAACAAAAAATATATGCCGCATATCGATGCCCAAAGGATAGAAGCAAGAAGATTACCTGGCAAAAATATAAAATGGGTAAGAAATGCGAACAGCGTTAAAATGGGTCCACCATAATAAAAGGCAATCCATCCTAAGAATTCTTTTTTTATCCTTATTTTCAAATTCATCACCTAGTCATAGTATAACATAATCGAATATTCTATACAAGGTTTAAAGAAAATTGGCAGTCTTTTCTTGTTTTTTTAAATAAAAATGCTATAATACTACATGGTAGTTCGGTAACTGAGCCAGAGATGGTTAGGAAAGTCCATGCTAGCACAGTCTGAGATGACTGTAGTGTTTGTGCTTAGCAAAACAATAAGCTAAGGCATAGAGATATGACGGCGAAAGAAGCCTAAGTTCTTATCGAATAGGGCGTATTTCATAACGTGCCACAGAGACGAGTTCTATAGAAATGTAGAAATGAAACGTTGGTAAACCCCTCAAGCTAGAAACCCAAATTTTGGTAGGGGAGCTTCATTTGACAAATTTAAGGAAGTTAAAATGGAGGCAATTTTTGCAGATAAATAGTTACCACCTGAGGATTTCAGGGACAGAACATGGCTTACAGACTGCTAAAAAGAGGATTTTTCCTCTTTTTTTTCTTAAAAATAATATTTTCGACTTTTTTTATATTTTGTTCTTGACATACTATACATCGCATAGTATACTATAGGTGAAATTAAATTTATATATTTTTTTAGACTTTATACTATGCATTACACAGTATTGGGGTGATGAGATGAATGTACAGATAAAAAAGGGAATTGTAGAGGTCTGTGTTCTAGCAAGTTTAAGGAAAGAGGCCTCCTATGGATACAAGATAATCAATGATATATCGGAATTAATAGAAATCTCGGAATCCACATTATATCCCATTTTAAGGAGACTAGAAGCTCAAAACATGCTTAGGACCTACACTAGGGATTTTAATGGGAGAACGAGAAAATATTATGAAATCACTCGTCTGGGAGAAAAACGAATTAAGGAGTTTTTAGATGAGTGGAAGGATATGGAAAGAGTTTATGATTTTATTGTAAGGAAGGGTAGATAGGAATGAGAAAAAGAGAATTTTTAAGAAAATTAA
This sequence comes from uncultured Mollicutes bacterium, assembly GCA_900540705.1. Classification (GTDB taxonomy): domain Bacteria; phylum Bacillota_I; class Bacilli_A; order Acholeplasmatales; family Anaeroplasmataceae; genus Pelethenecus. The sequence continues at coordinate 20,761 of UQGR01000002.1, read as the reverse complement.
ACAATCGATTAGGTCATTTAGATCGTTCCGAAAGAAATGACATTTTAGATTATTATGATGAGTTAATTGAGGATTCTATTGATAGAACAGGAAAAACTGAGGCTGAGGTTATTTATGATTTAGGGGATTTAGAGGATATTGTAAGAAGAGTGGATCCTTCCTATAAATCTAGAATCCGCTATGAGGAGGAAGAGGAGGACTATCCAAATCGCAGAAGAAATGAAAGGCAAAATGTGCAGAGGGCTAGAAGAAGAGAGCCTAGAAGAAGCAGTGGAGGACGCAGTATTGTAGGCATTGTCCTTATGATTTGCTTATTCCCAGTTTGGATTGCAGTATTTGTTGCCTTGTTTGCCTTAATTATTGGTATTGTTTGTGCTGGAGTTGGAGTATGTGTTGCTGGAATTGTCTCTATTTGGCAAGGATTTACCATCTTTGCAGCAAACTCTACTTCCGCTATTTTCCAGGTTGGATTAGGAATTCTATGCATTGGTGTGACCTTGATTGTAGCTCCATTAATTATTAAAATCATCTGTCTAATTGGAAAATTGATTTCTCAAATTTTTAAATGTATTTTTAATATAGGAAATACGAAAAGGAGATATGCATATGAAAATTAAAGGTTTATTATTTTCAGGGATTGTCTTGACCTTAATAGGGGCTGGAATTTGTGTTTTTGCCACTACAAGAGATGACTTTGATATCAAAGATACTTATTTAGATCCTACAATTGAAGAGAAGCAAGTAACCTTCTCTCAAATAGAGAAAATCACCTATGAAGGAGATGCCGATTATGTGATTTTCAAAAAATCAGAGGATGAAACTAGCTCTGTAACCTACTATGAGGGAAAGCATTTAGCCTACTCTGTAGAATATAATGAAGAAACGAAGGAATTTACTATTCGTCAGGATTATAGCACTGTATTTTTGAATTTAGGATTCTTATCTAAGGGACAAAAGCCTGTTGTCTTTAGCCTAGCTACAGATTTAGATACCTTAAATTTTGATCTTGCTGCTGGAAAGCTAACTATTGAAGACTTAAAGGTTCAACATGCAAAGCTAGATGTCAATGCAGGAGACATAGAGATCAAATCTGCAAATATTGACGTATTGCATGCAGACATAAATGCAGGAGATTTCAGATTTTCTGGGAATATTCTTACCTCTGCAGCCATTGAGATTGATGCTGGTTACATCCAAATGGATTTGGATTCCCCAAATCAGTTTTATACGATAAATGGCTCAGGAACAGGTGATATTTCCATTACATATACCATTCATGTAGGAAGTTCAAAGTTTAACTTTAAAGAAGAATAAGAAAAAAGAATAGCCTATGTTAATCCACTAGATAAATTTTAGTGGATTTTCTTTTGTCATATTTTAGGTTATTTATTGAAAAATATCTCCATTTTTGATAGAATGAATAAAGATAGGATGTGAAACTATGCATGATATAGAAGCCATGAAGAAAAGACAAAAAATGATTCGAAACTTCTGTATTATTGCCCATATAGATCATGGAAAATCCACTCTAGCGGACCGGATTTTAGAAATCTGTGAATCTGTAGAAAAAAGAGAAATGCAGGAGCAGATTCTTGATTCTATGGATTTAGAAAGAGAACGAGGAATTACAATCAAGCTGAACGCTGTAAGCATGATTTATAAGGCAGATAACGGATTAGAATATGAATTTCATCTAATAGATACCCCAGGACATGTAGACTTCACCTATGAGGTTTCTAGAAGCCTAGCTGCCTGTGAGGGGGCAATTCTAGTGGTGGATGCCACTCAGGGTGTAGAGGCCCAAACCTTGGCAAATGTGTATTTAGCATTAGATAACAACTTAGAAATCTTACCCTTAATCAATAAAATTGATCTTCCCTCAGCTGATCCTGACCGCGCTAAGCAGGAAATAGAAGATGTGATTGGTATCCCTGCCTATGAAGCAGTGTTAGCTTCTGCCAAAACCGGAATAGGAGTCAAGGATGTCTTAGAACAGATTGTGTCCTATGTGGCAGCTCCCTCTGGTAATATTGAAGCTCCTACCCAAGCTTTAATCTTTGATAGTGCATTTGATGCCTATCGTGGTGTTGTAGTACTTGTATGTGTCAAGGAAGGCATCATCCGCAAGGGAGATACGATAGAATTTCTAGCCTCTAAAGCGAAATACCAGGTCGTAGAACTAGGGGTTCGGACTCCTAAGGAGGTTCAAAGAGAGTATTTAATGGCAGGAGATGTTGGTTTTATTACCGCCTCCATTAAGGATATTTCTGACGTTCGGGTAGGAGATACAATAACAACCTTAGAAAATAGGGCAATGGCGCCATTAGAGGGCTATAGACGGCTAAATCCAATGGTATTCTGTGGATTATACCCCATAGATTCTAAGCAGTATACAGAGCTAAGAGATGCCTTAGAAAAGCTGAAGCTTTCAGATGCAGCATTAGTATTTGAACCAGAAACCTCTCAGGCGTTAGGCTTTGGCTTTAGAACAGGCTTTTTAGGACTATTACATATGGATATCGTGAAGGAAAGAATCTCTAGAGAATTTGGAATAGAGCTTATCGCAACAGCTCCCTCAGTATCCTATCATGTTTATCTGACAGATGGAACTATGCTGGAAATTGACAATCCTAGTGGTCTTCCAAGCATTCAAACGATAGACCGGATTGAGGAGCCCTTTGTGAAGGCTACCATCATGTCACCTACCGAATATGTAGGAGCGGTTATGGACCTATGCCAAAAGAAGCGTGGCGTATTTATAGATATGCAGTATATAGAAGAAACTCGTGTAGTGATCCATTATAACATCCCTTTATTGGAAATTGTCTTTGATTTTTTTGATAAATTAAAAAGCTACACCAAGGGGTATGCCTCTTTCGATTATGAGCTAGGAGACTATGAAGCCTCTAAGCTAGTTAAGATGGATATTATGCTAAATGGGGATGTTGTGGATGCATTATCTACCATTGTACATAAGGATTTTGCTTATTCTAGAGGCAAGATTATTGTGGAAAAGCTGAAGGAAATCATCCCTAGACAACTATTTGAGGTACCTGTCCAAGCTGTTATTAACCATAAGGTCATCGCTAGAAGCGATATTAAGGCTATGCGCAAGGATGTTTTAGCGAAGTGCTATGGTGGAGATATTTCTAGAAAGAAGAAGCTTTTAGAAAAACAAAAAGAAGGAAAAAAGAAGATGAAGGCCATTGGAAGTGTAGAAGTCCCTCAGGAGGCCTTCCTTGCAATCCTTTCCACAGACGATTAAGAGGATATACTGGACTTAGGGAGACCTAAGTTCTTTTTTTTAGCAAATTGTTAATTTTTATATCTTGCTTTTACAAGGAACTTCATTTTTAATAGAGGTAGGTGATATTATGAAAAAATTACACAAGGAATTACAAAATTATCGATTTAACAACCATCTTTCTCAGGATGCTCTTGCCAAGGAGCTGAATGTGTCTAGGCAGTTGATTTCCAAATGGGAAAACGGAGCTAGTGTTCCTAATGCGGAGGATTTATTAGCTATATCTAAGCTTTTAGGGATGTCTACCGATGAGCTGCTGGCAGAAGAAAATCGTCCAGTACTAGTTCAAAAATCAAAGAAGAAATTTATTCTTGGAATTAGTTTAGGTTCTGCAGGAATTCTTATTTTAATCCTCTGCATTGTTCTCCCTCTCTGCCTGATTAAAACCGATTCAAGCGATATTTCTACTTTATCTTGGGACTATAGCGTCTATCAGGAAAACGGAGAAAGCTACATCTCCATAGATGAAATAGATGCCAGCAATGAAAAAAAGATTGAAATCCCTAAAACAATCAATCATTTAGAGGTTAGAAGAATCAAAAAAAGTGCAATTGTGAATGCCGATCAGTTGATCGAGATTACCCTTCCATTCATTGGAACTAGACCAGATATTTCTGAGGAAAATGCGGAAACAGAAGGACATTTTAGTATGATTTTTGCCAATGGAAATTTGCCAAAAAATTTAGTGAGAGTATTTTTTAATGGCTCAAAAGTATCACAAAATGCCTTTTATGGTGTGACTATATCAGAGATTTATTTATCAAATGAAGTAAAGGTAATAGAAGAGGAGGCCTTTCTAGCTACCAAATTTACAAAGCTTTTCTTTACGAATTCTTTAGTCGAAATTAAGGATAAGGCCTTTGCAGGAAGTAGAATTCAAAGCATTACTCTTCCAAATGGTAGCCAGTTAGGAGAGGGAGTTTTTAGAGGCTGTACTGAGCTTGAAGAGGTAATTCTCCCAGAGGACATGGAGATACTTCCTAAAGAAACCTTTGATGGTTGTTCCAAGCTAAAGAAGGTAGGATTGCCTCAAAGCCTAACTAGTATTGGAGAATACTGCTTTCAAAATTGTTTTTCATTAAAAAATATAGAATTACCAGATGAATTACTATCCATTGAAACTGGTGCCTTTCTTAGAACAGGACTAGAATCTATTAATTTACCTGATAAAATCACAGAATTGAAGGAATATACCTTCTATGAGTGTACAAGTCTAAGCTCCATTCAGATGCCTAATGGACTGACTAGCATTGGAGATTCTTGTTTTTCAGATAACAAACTTCTATTAAATATTGATTTACCTGCAAGTTTGAGCACCTTAGGCAATACTGCCTTTTCAGGATCAGGGCTTACCTCTATCAACCTAGATAATACCAAGCTTACCCAAATCCCTATAGGATGCTTTTACAATTGTAAAAATCTAACAGAGGTTACCCTTCCTATATCTGTCACAGAGCTACAGGATAGTGCTTTTAAAGCTTGTTCCAGGCTTTCAAGGATTTCCTCTCTGGATAAGGTTAGCCTTCTTGGAGATGGAGTTTTTGCAAACACCTGCCTAAAGGAAATAAAGCTTACTCATCCTAATTTAGTATCTGGAGAGAGCATTTTAGAAAATACACCAGTTGAGTCTATCACTATCTCCTATTGGCCTGGAATATATGAATTGTTTAATTTTTCAGATCCTTCTAGCCTTAAGGAGGTTGTACTATTAAATCAAAAGACTCTCCCTAAGGATGCCTTTAGAGATTGTATAGCACTTATAAAAGTTGGTTTACCATCCAATCTAGAAGTCATATCCGAGTATGCTTTTTATGGATGTACGTCACTGAAGGAACTCATATTACCCCAGGGACTACAGACAATTGAAAATTATGCTTTTCAAAATAGTAGCTTAGAAAGCCTTAGTATACCAGCATCTATACAGAGGTTAGAAGACTATGCATTCAGTGGATTAGATAGCTTAAAAAATCTTACAATCCCTTTTCTCTCAAATACTTATTTAAAGAGCTGTACTCCGAATCTTGTTTCTGTTACAGTTACAGCAGCAACAGAGATTCCCCAATACGCCTTTAGTGGTTTATCCAATTTAGAAACTGTTGTGCTTTGTGACACAATTCAGTCCATCGGATATAGAGCATTTTTGGATTGTAATTCATTGAAGCAAATCAATATCCCTAAAAATCTTAGCTATATAGATGAGTATGCATTTTCTGGATGTAGTTCTCTATCCTATACCACATATAAGAATGGTATTTATTTAGGAGATAGTACCAATCCTTATCAAATTTTAATTGCAGTAGAGGGTGAAATAATAAGTTCCTTTTATATGCATCAGAATACGAAGCATATAGTGAGGGGAGCATTGCCTGACTATTCTTCCAATATATCTAATCTTTATATGTCCAAATATATTCCTGCAAGAGAAGCAAAAACTTTAGAGGAAAGTCAAATGCCATTCAATATATACTTTTATGGAACGGAAGAAGAATGGGAAAAGCAGGACTATACCTTTAACTATAGAAATGTTATTTTTAACGCAACAGAATAAAAGAATAGCAAACTATAGGATTTTGTGGTATAATTTTGCTTAGAAAAGAGGGAATATACTATGAAAAAAGAGAATTGTCCTTATTGTAATTTAGGAGATGCCCTAGCTAAGTTTGGATATTTAGCCTTTGAGACAGAGACCTCTCAGGTCATTGTATTTAAGGATCAAACCCATAGAGGGAGAATGATTGTTGCCTATAAAAAGGACCATGTAGCAGAAATTCAGGACTTAAGCGAAAAGGAAAGAAATGCATTTATGAAGGATGTTGCTGATGTTGCAAGAGCAATCCAAAAGGCATATCATCCGAATCGAATCAATTATGGAGCTTATGGGGATACCTTAGGTCATTTACATTTCCATCTCTGCCCAAAGTATGAAAATGAGGCTGAATGGGGTGGCACCTTTGTAATGAATACAGGTAACCTTTGCAGCGAAGAAGAGTGGCAGGAAGTCGCGAGAAAAATTATAGAAAATTATGAGGCTTAGCCCAGGGGATAGAAGATAATCTGATAAGGATTATCTTTTTTTCTTGCCATAATTTAAAAATGGGCGTATAATAAATTTGTCATATTAAGGGGAGGCGAAAGCCTGAGAGGATAAGGATCTACCCTTAACCTGATCTAGGTAATGCTAGCGTAGGGAATAATATGAAGAGGTTATACGATATCTCATCTATATTCTTTTTTTAAGCATGTCCTAGCGGACATTTTTTATTTTAAAAGGAGAAGAAAATGAAAAGAGAAAAATTTTCAACTAGAGTGCTAGCAGAAGTAGCTATCTTTGCTGCCTTAGCCTTTGCACTCGACGCACTCCAGGGTGGCATCTGGAGAGGTGTATTTGCCAGTGGAGGGTCTATTGGACTAGCTATGGTGCCAATTTTTTTGATATCCTATCGACGAGGACTTATCCCAGGAATTCTATGCGGATTCATTGTAAGCATTGTTCAAATGCTTGGTGGTATCTATGTAATCAATGCTGCCAGCTATGAAAATGCATTTTTACGGGCAATGGGACCATTTTTACAGATTCTACTAGATTATGTATTGGCCTATACTGTTGTCGGCTTTGCAGGAGCTTTTGCGGGTGGGTATGCCAACGGAAAAACAAGAGGAAAGAAAATCATATGGATTGTGGTTGGAACTATCCTAGGTGGAGGTCTGAAATATGCGTGTCATGTGATAGCTGGAGGAGTTTTTTGGTTAAATCAGGGCGCAACCTTTCTCAATGTTTCAGATGCTAGCTGGGGCTATTCCTTCCTATATAATGGGGCATACTGTATTCCTAATATCGTAATTTGTACGACTCTTATGGTATTAGTTGCTAGATTTTATCCTCAATTTTTAGCGCCAAATACTAATATAGGAGAAGAAGATTCCTTAAAACAAGGAGAAAAGGAGGAAGTAACTGATGAACAAGCTAATCAAGAATAGTGAGCTGATTAAAAGATGCTTGCTTGTAGGACTTTCCTTAATTTTAATCATAGTATCCTTAACTATGTTTTCCTTGAGCTTTCAAAATGAAAATGATGGTTGGGGAACAGATGTTTCCTTTGATATGGATTCCGTTGTAATTTTCCTTTGTGGCTTATCGTTTTTGTGCTATGGCGTTTACAGCATCTACGCTTATAAAAAGAAAATATCCTGTAAAACAGCCTATTATGGAGCAGCATTTGTCACATCTGCTTTGCTTGCCTTTTATCCTTTAGGGGTTTTCTTCAAGGCAATGGCAAAGGGAAAACCATTTTTAGAAAATCAGGAATATCTATATGTTGGTATTCTTGGCGTTGTTTTACTCATATACCTTGGGTTCAGCTATATAGCAGACACCTATAAAAAATAACAAAAAAGGGATTTATTTTACAATCCCTTTTTCTTATGTCATTCTTCCGTTTTTTTAGCTTTTGTTGTCTTCTTAGGGGCCTTTTCTTCCTTTTCCTTAAGACTATCCCGAATTTCCTCTAGCAGGACAACTACTGGATCCTTTACTGGCTCTGGTTCAACAACAGGTTCTAAAACAGCCTCCTCTACAGGTGCTGGTTCTAAAGCTTCCTGTTCCTGAGCTTCCTTTGCTTCACGTTCTGCCTTTAATTTTTCCTCATAAGCCTTTCTCTTATTGCTTAAAGTTGTGAATATCTTTAAGATTAAGAATAGAGTCAATGCAATGAAGAAGAAGTTCAGAATAGATTCAATGAAAGCACTCCAATCAATGTAATTTAATACAGTATAGCTTTTTCCATCAGGACCTAAAACAATCGCATCCGCAGCAGTTGTCGCTGTCGCAAGCTTTGAATTTGGTAAAATCGTGTATAGGCCTGATTCCATTCCTGGAATAAAGGATAATGCCCAATTGACTACTGGCATAAGAATTTGCTTGTTAAGAGTAGTAACAATCGTATTAAATGCACCACCTACAATAACGCCGACAGCCATATCTAAGACATTACCGCGAGTAATAAAAGCCTTAAACTCTTGAATTAATTTTTTCATATTCCCCTCCTATTTCTTAAATTATAGACAAAAATTGGAAATTTGTAAATATATTTGTAAATTTCTGATTAATTTCTTTTTAGTTTATGAGAAAATAAGGTAGAAAAAAGAATTTTTAGGAAGCAGGAGAGGGACTTTTTTTCTAAAGAAAAATATGGTAAAATAAAGAGGATAAAGTGGTGATTGTTATGAAAAAAATTGATGTTCATACCCATTTGATAGGGAATATATGTGGCATTGGCTCAGAAGGAGAGCTCACTCCGATTGGAGGAGGAAAAGCTATCTATGCAAGTGGAAAGGTGATTCAGCTGATTCCTGCAGAATATGGAGATAAGACACTTACCCCTGAGGTTTTATATACAACGTTACAGGAGCATGAGGTAGAATGTGTCGTGGCCCTGCAAGGAAATTATGCAGGCTTTCAAAACCAGTATACCTATGAAGCAGCCTTAAAGTATCCTGATTTCATCATTCCTGCTGGTACATATGACCCTTTTTTTAGGAATAAGGATAAAATTATTACCCATTTATTTGAGGAATTAAAGCTTCCTGTTCTTAAGATGGAGGTTTCTAATGGTTCTGGATTGATGGCCAATCATCCGACCGTGGATTTAGATGGTCCTATCATGCATGAGGTCTATCAGATGGCCTCTAAGCATCATTTGTTATTTTTCATCGATATTGGCCGTCCAGGAAACAATTGCTATCAAATAGATGCCTTAGTTCGGGTAATTCAGGCTTATCCTGAAATGAAATTTGTCATCTGCCACTTAACAGCACCTCAGCATGACCAAATGGAGCTTCTCAAAGAAAATATGAGAAAGCTTTGTTTACCCAATGTCTATTTTGATATTGCAAGTCTACCAAATAATACAAAACAGCCTTATCCATTTTTAGAGGCACAAACCTACATCCGGGCAGCCATTGATATTGTTGGAATAGATAAGATCCTTTGGGGAAGTGATTTTCCTGCAGCGATGAACTACACGAGCTATAAAAACAGCTATACCTATATTGAAGAAAGCCAGCTTTTATCTCAGGAGGAGAAGGAAAGCATCCTATATTTCAATGCTAAACGTCTGTTGAAGGATATTAGACAATGAAGGGCCTATATATTCATATTCCCTTTTGTAGCTCCATCTGTAGCTATTGTGATTTTCCAAAAATGGTGGCTAAGGAAAGAACCAAGCATGAATATCTAGCCTATGTTTTAAAAGAATTAGAAGCCTATAAATCAGATCTTTTTAGCATTCGAAGTGTATACATTGGGGGAGGAACCCCAAATTCGTTAAGTGATGCGGATTTAGAAGAGCTATTTAAGGCGTTGCAGCCCTACTTTGAAGAATCCAAAGAAAATACGATTGAAATCAATAGTGAGCTATTTTCAAAGCACCAGGCAGAGCTTTTTAAGACCTATGGAATCAATCGTGTAAGCATTGGCGTTCAGACCCTTCAGCCTAAGCTCATTTCAGCCATTCAACGGAAACACACTAAGTCTTTGGTATTCCAGGCGATAAAATGGCTTTTAGAGGTCGGGATAACCAATATAAATATCGATATGATGTATGGTTTACCCGGTCAAACGCTACAGGATGTCAAAAAGGATGTAGAAGAGGTTTTGACTTTACCGATCGCCCATATTTCCTATTATAGCTTAATTTTAGAGGAAAAAACGATTCTGCATTATCAACTAAAACATAATCAAATTTCTATTCCTGATGATGATTTAGTGGCCGATATGGCAATTTATATTACTCAAGCCTTAGAAAAGAATCAGTTTAAGCAATATGAAATCAGCAATTATGCTAGAAGTGGGAGCGAATCTATTCACAATTTAGGATACTGGAACTGTGAGGAATACATTGGAGTTGGCGCCTCTGCCTGTGGATATCTACATTCTAGGCGATATAAGAATCAGTCTATATTATCAAGATATTATATAGAACCTAAGGAGGAAGAGGAAGTCATTTCCTTAGAGGAAGCGAAAAAAGAGTTTATGATGCTAGGCTTACGAAAGATTGCTGGAGTATCTATTTCTACCTATTATGAAAAATTTAAAACATATCCAGAAGAGGATTTTGAGTTAGATAAATTGTTTCATTTAGGATTGTTAGAGAAGGAAAAGGACATCATAAGAATAAAAAGAGATAAGATTTTGCTTGCAAATCTTGTCTTTGAGGAATTTGTGGGGTGAGAAATTGAAGGAAAGAGAAATTAACTTTTATGAATTTTCTGATTTTAGATATCATCTTCAAACCGATAAACGGCTAAGTCCAAATACAGTAAATGCCTATATGACAGATTTAGCATTATACGGAGAGTTTTTGGTCAAGTACCAGCAGATAGAGGATATCGCCTATGTCGAGGAGAGCCATATCAATAGGTATATTGCCTCCTTAAAAAGAGCCGAGCTTTCAAAACAGACAATTTCTAGAAAGATTATTGCCATTAAGGAATTTCATAAATTTCTATATGCAGAGAAGATTACTGAGAATAACCCTGCCAAATTCATTGAGCTCCCAAAACCCTCTAAGCCCCTTCCTGTGGTTTTATCTAGAGAAGAAATTACAAAAATGCTGGATTCTATAGAGACAAAGGACCCTTTAGGACTTAGAAATAAGGCAATGATAGAGACACTTTATGCCTCTGGTTTGAGAATTAGTGAGCTTGTAAATCTTAAGACTTCAGATATTCATTTAAGAGAGAAATATATTGTAGTCATTGGAAAAGGGAACAAGGAACGAATGGTTCCTTTAGGAGATATGGCGGTTGTGGCCTTGAGAAATTATTTGGAAAAGGGACGGCCTTATTTGTCGAAAAAGCCTGGAGGAACCCTATTTTACAATTATCAGGGCAGTCCGATTTCCAGGCAGGCTCTATACAAGTATATTGTAAAACTTGCGAAGGACAATGGAATCACAAAGGAAATATCCCCTCATACAATTCGCCATAGCTTTGCAACACACCTCCTAGAAGGGGGGACTGACCTACGTATGGTTCAGGAATTGCTAGGCCATGAGGATATTTCAACTACCCAAATTTATACCCATATTGACCGTTCAAGGCTCAAGGATATGTACGAAAATACACATCCGCTTGCCTTAAAACATAAAAAAGAAGGAGAATAGAAATGTATAAAAGAATATTTTTAATTGTTATGGACTCTGTAGGCTGTGGAACAGCCCCATTTAGCCATTTATACGGAGATGATGGTGCAAATACCATCGGTCATATTGCTGAGGCTACAGGAGGCATTTCCCTGCCTACGTTAGAGAGCTTTGGCTATGGAAATTTAACCCAAATTCAAGGGGTTCAGCCTGTAGCTAAGGCCATTGCCTATTATGGAAAGGCAGATGAGCTCTCTACAGGAAAGGATACCATGACGGGACACTTTGAGATGATGGGAATCCATACCACACAGCCCTTTAAAACCTTTACAGATACAGGTTTCCCTAAGGAGTTGATAGATGCTCTAGAGGAAAAAACAGGCCATAAGGTCATTGGAAATAAGGCAGCTAGTGGTACTGAAATCCTTAAGGAGCTAGGAATGGAGCATATAAAGACAGGGGCTATGATCGTCTACACCTCTGCAGATAGTGTATTACAGATTGCCTGTCATGAAAAATATTTTGGCTTAGAGGAGCTTTATCGCTGCTGCAGCATTGCTAGAGAGCTTTGTCTAGATGAGAAATATAAGGTGGGAAGAATCATCGCTAGACCTTTCCTAGGAGAGTCTCCTGAGGAGTTTAAAAGAACCCCAAATCGTCATGATTATGCCCTTTCTCCAGCTCATGAAACTACCTTAGATGCCTTAAAGAAGAAAGGATATGATGTAATATCCATAGGTAAAATTGCTGATATTTTTAATAACTGTGGTATCACAAAAGGCTTTAAAACCGTTTCTAATCATCATGGAATGGAAGTATTAAACGAAGTGGCAGGTACTGATTTTACAGGCCTGTGCTTTGTAAATCTTGTCGATTTTGATGCCTTATACGGACACAGAAGAGATGCAGGAGGATACAAAAATTGCCTGGAGGAATTTGATAGAGACCTAGCAAATTTCTTAAATTATCTAAGAGAAGATGACCTTCTGTTAATTACTGCAGATCATGGAAATGACCCTACCTGGAGTGGTACAGATCATACTAGAGAATACGTTCCAATCTTTGCCTACAACAAGAATTTAAAGGGCGGAAATTTAGGGTTGAAAACCACATTTGCTGACCTAGGACAAACCGTAGCTGAGAACTTTAAGGTTGAGTCTCAATCCATCGGAACCTCCTTTTTAAAGGACCTAAAATAATGCATAATTTTATTTATAATACGCCGACAAAAATATTCTTTGGAAGAGATCAAGAAAGGAATATCGGCAAGATTCTAAAAGAATATCAAGCTAAAAAAATATTACTTCATTATGGAAAATCCTCCATTAAAAAAACAGGATTACTTGCCAAAATCCAACAGCTTTTACAACAAGAAAATTTAGAATTTTTTGAGCTAGAAGGAGTAGAACCAAATCCAAAATTGAGCCTCGTTGAGGAAGGAATAAAGCTCGTAAAAAGAGAAAAAATTGACTTTGTTTTAGCCATCGGAGGTGGGTCAGTCATCGATTCCGCAAAGTCGATTTGTGTAGGAGCGATGGTAGATTTTAGTCCTTGGCAGTTTTCCATACACGTCAAAGAACCAAAAGCATCCTTACCACTTGGAGTCATTTTGACCCTAGCAGCAAGTGGCTCAGATATGTCCAATTCCTGTGTGATTACTAACGATAAAACGAAGGAAAAAAGAGGGTTCAATAGCGAGGTCAATCGCCCTAAATTTGCGATTTTGAATCCAGAACTCACCTATACCGTATCGGCCTATCAAACCGCCTGCGGAGTGGTAGATATTATGATGCATACCTTGGAAAGATTTATCTCCAATGGAGAGGAAACACCCCTTACAGACGCAATAGCAATCGGCCTACTAAAGGCAGTTTATCAGGCAGGAAAGGTTGTCATGCAGGACCCTAATAACTATGAAGCAAGGGCAACCCTATTATGGGCAAATAGCCTTTCTCATAATGGATTGACCTCCTGTGGTAGAAGCTTTGTGATGTCAGTTCATCAGCTAGAGCATGAGCTCAGTGGAATGTTTGATGGCGTGGCACATGGAGCAGGATTAGCTGTTTTATGGCCTGCTTGGGCAAAATATGCCTATCCAATGGCATTAGAAAGATTTAAAATATTAACCTATGATTTCCTGGAAATTCAACAAACAGATAACCTAGAAAAGGATATATTAAATGGAATAGCCAAGCTTAAAAATTACTTTATAGAGCTAGGAATGCCTAGCACTCTAAGAGAGCTTGGCGTAGAAAAAAAGGATTTAAAACAACTCTCAATTGATGTGACATTCCAGCATACAAGAGTGATTCAGGATGTAATATCCATAGATGAACAGATGGCATTTCAAATTTTTACAGAAGCCTATGAATAGATGTTAAGGTAGCCTTAGAGCTACCTTTTTTCTATAGTTAAAAATATTTCAAACCATAAATGGTTTTAAAAACTAGATAATTGGTTTTATAAAAACATTTTCAAAATATACATAAATAATGTAACATTAAGAAATATAATATTTTTTGAAAAGGAGGTTATGAACAGGTGTAGGCAAAACGAAAAAGCACATTTTAATTTTTCACCATCCTCACTCAATCCTTCCAAACATGAGGTTGATTTAAAGGTGTAAAACTAGAATCCTAAGCATTTGGATTTAAGCTTGCGATCTATGAGTCGACAAAAATTAAAAAATTAAATTTCTAAAAATCAATGTGTGAATTTGTCACTTAATATCTAATTTGTTAAAAAAGCAGTATCCACACTAAAAACCACTTATTCACACATAATTAAAATTCAGCAATATTTCAATGTATTTTGTTGGTTAACATAATATATATTATAGGAAGTAAAAGGAATATAAAAATACACATCTTTTTAAAATGAAAAAGATACTCTATGTTATGTTTGAGTGGGTTTATCGACAAAAAAAGCAATAAATTCTTTAATTAATCACATTCACTTTTTCTGGTTTGATGTAGTTTATTTATTTGTTACATTTTAATATACGCTTCGACAAATCAGTTTATGGGGAAATGTCCATCTTATTGTCTAATACACGCGTTATATGGATTATCCTGTCAAAATACCTCTGTTTTTTAGGAGTCACTTCTTCTTCCTCTTCTCTTAATTTTTAGGCTCCCCCATCTTTGATTAAGGCCTTGCACTTGGCATAGTGTAATGCCAAAAATGATTCTCTTTTCCTATGAATTACTATAATGCAGAAAAAAAGGAAGACTCTTTAGTCTTCCGTATCATCATTCATAATAGACTCAAATTCAAATAAACTCATCTGCCGATTTCTAGATGGATAAGGTTCCTCATCAACAATCCTTATCCAGGTTGCTGACCTTCCAGTTCCATTAGGACGAATCTTATTTTGATTCTTCAAATTTTCTAAAGCACGATTTATGGTAGAATCAGAAAGATATGGATTCTTAGCTCGAATATCTTCCTTTTTAAAAATCTCTCCCATTTTTAAAATTGAGCTTTCTACATTATCAATTTTTCGAATTCGTTTATCGAAGTTGTAAATATCACTTTTTCCTTCAATCTGGTTATATCCCTCTAGCATGAGCTGGATCGTTAACCGATTGAGAATTGCAGTTTGGGCAAATCCACTTTCCCAGTTGAAGCTGGCAGAAATCATTGCACTTTTAAATTCAGCCTCATGGGCAGTATAGAGTTCAAAGAAGCTGATGTATTTGAAAACATTGAAGCGTTCCTTAAATAGTAGACAATAGTAAATCAATAGGCACATAAAATCATTTTCCTGATTGAATAGTTTTATGTTGCTGATATCTACAAATAGGTTTGTCGCAAGCTGGGTTGCTTCTACCTGACTACCCATTAGAAGCTTCTTATAAAGATGCAGCAGTTCATCAAATCTAGTTCTTAAGGACACCTTCTTTTTCTCTCTTAAAAGATTGACCTGTACCTCTACAACCTCACTGGCATAACCAACCTCCTTGACACTACCAAATACTCTTTTGGCCAGGGCAATATACTCATTAGAGGTCAGCTCTAGCTCATCTCCCTTGCTTTGAATAATTTGGAATACTTCCTTGAGGTTAGAAAGAATTTTTTCATCGTTTGTTTTAGGCGTAAGATCCTTGCGGATAATCGTCCTAAGTCTAGCTTCTGTAATCTGCAGATTCAGGACTCTGGCAGCATAGAAGGTATCTCGTTCAATCGTGTCTTTTATGATAGTCTGCATATCCGATTTGAAGACGTCTTCATAGTAGAAATCCTTCCCCTTAAAGCGATACAATCTTGTCAAATCCATCACAAGATCTGCTGGGTAGGATATGCGCTGCATATTCTCTAAGCAATACATTTGCTTCACCTCACACATCAATTCTTAAATCACATAAATTATAACAAAATTCGAGTTATAAAACAAGGGATTCTTCTCTTCTTTTGACGAAAGAAAAAAGGCGCCAAAGCGCCTCAATTTGCCTTTAGAAAAGGTCATCCGTATAAAATATAGAATCTCCAATAAACTCTCTTAAAATGGAATTACAAGGTATCCATTTATCATTGATATCCTTAAAGTATTTTAAGAATTTAACAAGTCGGTTTGCCTGGATAAAATATGGGCTATTAGAATCTACCGCCTCCAATAAAGGAAGTGCATGCTTCTTTAAAACACATAGCTCATAGGAAAGCTCAGAGTTAAATACAAAATCGGCATTAGACTGATGTGGGTATATCCATCTAAATTCCCCTCTTCTCACACTTGGCCACATATCGATGGTTTGTTCACAGCTAGAATTTCTCGTTTTGAAATCTCTCACCATTCTTCTAATCAAACGAATATCAGATAAAGAGATTGGGTTGTGATCATCAATATGTAATTGAGCCTGTGGAGCAATATAGATTCTGAATTTAAGCTCATGAGGGATAGATGGTGTGAGCTCATCATTTAAGGCATGAATTCCTTCTATCATGATAGGCTGGTTTTTCCCTAGCCGTACTGGTTCTCCAAAGGTTCTAGACTGAGTCTTGAAATCATAGGTAGGCAAGGCAACCTCATCACCATTAATTAGCTTATAGATGACCTCATCAAATAGTTTTCTATCTAGGGCATCGATATGCTCAAAATCAGGCTTTCCATCCTCATCTAAAGGAGCCAAATGGCCCTGATTATAAAAGTTATCTACACTGATCATCAAAGGGTCAATGCCAAGGCTTTTTAACTCTATCCTTAGACGATTTGTAAATGTCGTTTTTCCACTAGAGGATGGACCTGCCACCGCAATCAGACGAATCGTATTGATATTTCGAGCAATCGTTTCTCCTAGGTCACAGAGCTGGTTGTTATGCCTTGTTTCACAGATATTGATAAATTCTAGCGCCTTACCCTGTTCAATAATTTCATTCATTTGGTTAATATAGCTAGCAGTTGTAATATTTCCCCAGCGATTAGCCTCACGTAAGGCATTCTGGAAAACCTTCTCATCCTCAAAATAAGGAATTTGTCCCTTTTCCTCAGCTCGTGGATATTGAATGATAAATCCAGGAGCATATAATCTCAGCTTATAGCTCTTGATATAGCCTGTAGATGGCAGCATATAACCAAACATATAATTCCGGTAGGTATCGCACTCATATACATGAACTGTAGATTCTTTTCGGTATTTTAAGGTCTTTGCCTTATCCTTATAACCAATCTCATCGTAATAAGCCGTAGCCTCTTCTTTTGTGATGCTGGAGCGTTTAATTGGAATATCCTTCGCAATAATGGAATCTAGTTCCTGCTTAATAGCATCTAAATCCTCCTGAAGAAATGGATGTTTAATATTGGATACACTCGCAAAAATAGATCTAGAAACACTATAATTAAAGATGATTCTAGCTTTTGGAAATACTCTCTTTGTTGCCATAATAATCAAATACCGCAAGGTAGATTGATAAATATGTACAGCTTCTGTATCATTTAAGGTTAGAAGCTCAATTTCACAATCCTTATCGATGATATAGTCTAGCTCCCGAATACGATTATTGACCTTAGCTGCTTGATATTCATATTTATTTCCTTCAATAAGCTCAGAAATACGAACCTTTTCTTCGGTCTCAATAGTTCTCCCATTCATTTTAATCTTCACATTTAATTCCTTCTTTCTTAAAAATTCTTTATTTAGGATACCCAGGTATATACGGAAATCATCCTTTATACTTAAAAAGCTGGTTCTCCCATCCAAATCCTTAACAAAATATAAATTTACTTACTCTGTTTCTTGGCTTGAAACATTATACCATATATTTCACAAAAAAACTAGTGGGAAAGATACAATTCCAATCCCACCCATTTTCATATATCTCAATCCATTCTATAGTGTACACAGTGCCAGTAGTTTTATTTCAAATTCTATTTAGTTTTTAATAACATTATAGAATATAATAAAGCAATAATTTAAGTTTATAAAAATATATAATCTAGTTTTTTAATCTAGATGTGTTTTGAAATTTTTTTATGCATCGACTCTCTCAAATCTTTAAAAAAAATAAGAATTTTCTAGACGCATCGAGACAGGGGATTCCTCATTTTCTTGATTCTCGATTGATGATAGCGCATCCCCCACGTTTTATTACTTTTGTTGAATAATTCATTTAAAACACCTGTTTTTAAGCATTTTACGAAAAGGAAGCATAAAATATACGTCTAGGCTTCTAAACTCCTCCATTTGCCGATTTTCAATTGTTTTATCTGTAGATAAGAAGCTTTCATACCGATTTTTAAATTTCACTTCCTATTTAATTTCAATAAACTTAAAATATTGTTTAATTAATTACTTAAATGAATAAATAATTTTTATATCTAGTTTTAAATAATAGATATGCTCCGAAATAAAATGTCCCACTCTCGCAGGACACTTTTCTTTATAATATAATTGCAATTAAATTATTATGATTAGAATTCATGATCTTATCTAAGACATTTTTGATCTTATCCTTAGATTTATCTGGCAGACCATGAATTTTTGATTTCATGGAATCATTAACTATATCAGATAGCTTTTTACCAAAGAACTCTTTGTTCCATACCTCTTCTTCATTTCCATCTCCATTTAGGCTCTCCATCAGCATTCTAGATTGATCCTCAGAGCCTATGATTGGAGTGAAGGAGGATTCTAGGTCTACTGCTATCATATGGATACAGGAGGCCTTCGCAGAAAGCTTAACTCCGTACATTCCATTCTTCTTTACTACCTCAGGTGGTAAAAGCCTCATATCCTCAATTCTAGGAACAGAAACACCATATCCAGTCTCCTTGGCCTCTAAGATAGCTGAATTGACCTCCTCATAGATTTCATTCGCCTTCTTGGATTGGTAAAGGTAGCTGATAAAGTCCTTCCGACTCTCACTGCATTTCCCCAGCAACAAATCAACAATTTCCTTATATTTGGAATCATCCAAATCTAGTATGATACTGGCTCTTCCTGTTGAAGCCTCTAAAAGCTCCAGCTTAACATCTGAAAATTGATTGGTTCCTCTAAGTTCCTTACAGATATTAGAAACATCCTTAACCTTTTTATATTTCATTTCCACTGTTTTAATACAGGTCATAATATCTTTTTTCAGAGGGATATCCTCTCCAATGGCTTCAATATAATCTGGTAAAGAAATTTCCAAATCAGAAATAGGGAACTCCTCTAAGGCCTTAGATAATACTTGATTTGCATCCTCTAAGGTCATCCTTAAGGCAGATAGACAGACAACACTGACCTCATATTTCGCCTCTAAATCCTTAGCCAAGGCCTGTGCCTTAGCATCGTTTGGATCCTTTGTATTCAACACGATTACAAAAGGCTTATTCATTTCCTTTAGCTTAGGTATTAATTTTTCCTCTACCGCTTGATATTCTGCCCTAGTGAATTCACTAAAGGACCCATCTGAGGTAACATAAATCCCTAAATTAGAGTGATTGAACATGACCTTCTCTGTTCCAATGGAAGCGGCCTCCTTAAAGGGAATCGCATCATTATACCATGGCGTCTTTACCAATCTTGGTTCTGCATCAGATCCATATCCTTCAGCAGATGGGATGATTTCACCCACACAATCTACAAATCTTAGATTCATCACTGTATTATTCACATTTAATTCAATAGAAGTTGAGGGAATAAATTTTGGCTCAACAGTCATAATCTGCTTACCCTCAGCCGTTTGTGGAAGCTCATCTAATATTTTGTGCTTCAAAAACTCATCTTCTACATTTGGTAATATCAGTAATTTAAAAAATGAATTTATTAAACTTGATTTACCACTTCTGCATGAACCAACAAATCCAATAAATAAATCACTCTTCATTCTATTTGATAAGCTAATCAATGCCTCATCATTCATATAAAATCCTCCTCGCTAGTCATAGGAAGCATATGAGTAAAACCTATAAATTATGACCTTGCAAGGAAAAAATGCCAAAAAAGAACTGAAACGTTTCATTTTTCTATTAGCCTTCTTCGCAAAAATAATTTTAAAAATTTAGCGAATCGTGTATAATGAAAGAAAACGGAGGAAACAAAATGAAAGAAAAATATGAAAATACAATCATCCAAATCAATGAGCTTATAGAAAATTATAAAAAGGATATCAGTCTAACCAATTATTCTGAAGAGGATGGGGGCTCTCATATCTATTTAGATTTAAGCAGCAAGGAAATTTATCAGGAGTTCAGCAATCAGTCTCTACTTAGAGAGGAAATCTTTGACTTTATTGAAAAAACATATCCCTTCACTAAGAGAAATTCAAAGCTGACCATCCACATCACCTTTGCAGAGGAGACGACCTCAGCAGAAAAAAAGAAAATTAAGGATTTAATCCGAATTCATTATGCCATTAAATTTAAAGAGACAAATCATGAAATCCGGAAAACCAACCTCAAGGGAACCATATCCTTAATGATTGGCGCCGCATTATTTGCCGTGTATGGTCTTTTAGAATGGTTCAATGTCAATTTTATATTTATTGGTATTATCGAAATATTCTCTTGGGTTTTCATCTGGGAAGCCTGTAGTCTTTATACCTTTACCAATGGAAAAAATAAACTGGATCGATTCAAATATTTCAGGTTATATAATTCCCAGGAACTTGAATAAAATAGTATGATTTTATAAAAGAAAAAAAGCGTCTTTCGACGCCTAATGGTGATATGAGTAAATTGGGAGATAATATATAAACCACCATCGACTATTAGTATACTACGTTTTGAAAAAAAAATAAAGAGTTTTTTATAAATTTTTTTAAAAATCTACAATTTTTTTAATTTTTTAGTACTTTTTTATCTATTTTTTACTAAAAACTCTTATTTTTTTGACAT
>UQGR01000001.1 GCA_900540705.1 uncultured Mollicutes bacterium | reverse complement strand
TCAGCTGGTTAGAGCGCACGCCTGATAAGCGTGAGGTCGATGGTTCAAGTCCATTTAGGCCCACCATAGAGGGGGCTATAGCTCAGCTGGGAGAGCGCCTGTTTTGCACGCAGGAGGTCAGCGGTTCGAGGCCGCTTAGCTCCACCAAGAAGAAAAAAGAGATCTTTGAAAAGTAGATAAAAATGTAGTCGAAGAATAATAAAAAAGGTTAAGGAAGAAAGGGCGCACAGGGGATGCCTAGGCACTAGAAGGCGAAGAAGGACGCGACGAACGGCGAAACGCTTCGGGGAGTGGTAAGTACACAACGATCCGGAGGAATCCGAATGGGAGAACCCACATACTAAAGAAGAGTATGTATCCAGGAATGGAAGCAAGACCTGTCGAATTGAAATATCTTAGTAGGCAGAGGAAAAGAAAGCAAAAGCGATTCTGAGAGTAGTGACGAGCGAAATTGGAGGAACCTGATATACCAACAAGCGGCTTTATGATAGACGAATAGCGTGGGAAAGCTAAGCGAAGAAGGTGAAACTCCTGTAGTTAAAATTGTAAAGGTGTGGGGTATACGAGAAGTACGGCGGGACACGAGAAATCTTGTCGGAACGAATAATGAGGACCACCTCAAAAGGTTAAATACTAGCTAGTGACCGATAGTGAACCAGTACCGTGAGGGAAAGGTGAAAAGAACCCCGGGAGGGGAGTGAAAGAGAACCTGAAACTGTGTGCTTACAAGTAGTCAGAGGGCGTTAAGGCCTGATGGCGTGCCTTTTGTAGAATGAACCGGCGAGTTACGTTAACTAGCGAGGTTAAGGGTAGAGGCCCGGAGCCGAAGCGAAAGCGAGTCTAAAAAGGGCGAGATAGTTAGTTGATGTAGACCCGAAACCTGGTGAGCTAGCCATGAGCAGGATGAAGCTTTAGTAAAATAAAGTGGAGGTCCGAACTATAGCCTGTTGAAAAAGGCCTGGATGACTTGTGGCTAGGGGTGAAATTCCAATCGAACCAGGAGATAGCTGGTTCTCCCCGAAATAGCTTTAGGGCTAGCGTTTACGAAAAATATTTTATGGAGGTAGAGCACTGAATAGTAGATGGTCCCACCTCGGGATACTGATATTAATCAAACTCCGAATGCCATAAAAGGGAAGTAAGCAGTCAGACTTGTGGGCGAGAAAGTTCATGGTCAAAAGGAGAAGAGTCCAGACCGCCAGATAAGGTCCCAAAATGTATGCTAAGTGGAGAAGGATGTGGAGATGCATAGACAACTAGGATGTTGGCTTAGAAGCAGCCATCATTTAAAGAGTGCGTAATAGCACACTAGTCGAGTGACTCTGCGCCGAAAATGTACCGGGGCTAAGCATACTACCGAAGCTGCGGATCATAGTAATATGATGGTAGGGGAGCGTTCTATACGAGAAGAAGATATACCGAGAGGAATGTTGGATTGTATAGAAGTGAGAATGCCGGTGTAAGTAACGATAAGATGGGTGAGAATCCCATCCGTCTGAAACTCAAGGATTCCAGGGGAAGGTTCGTCCGCCCTGGGTAAGTCGGGACCTAAGGTGAGGCAAAGCATGCGTAGCCGATGGACATTTGGTTTATAATCCAGAACTACTAATAGAACTGATGGAGAGACGAAGGTGGCGAGGTAGAGCCTCTATAGTGGATTGAGGTCAAGATAGCGAGGCAAGTATGTAGTCAAATGCGCATACAGGAAGTTAGCTATCGAGGTAATGCTATACGGAGTCGAACTTCCGAGAAAAACTTCTAAAGATATTCTATTAGTACCCGTACCGTAAACCGACACAGGTGAGTAGGAAGAGAATTCTAAGACGCGCGAGAAAACCCTTGTTAAGGAACTCGGCAAATTGACCCCGTAAGTTAGCGATAAGGGGGACACTCAAGAGATTGAGAGTCGCAGAGAATAGGCCCAAGCAACTGTTTAACAAAAACACAGGTTTGTGCAAAACCGAAAGGTGAAGTATACGAGCTGACGCCTGCCCGGTGCTGGAAGGTTAAGAGGAGAGGTTAGGAAACGAAGCTTCGAATTGAAGCCCCAGTAAACGGCGGCCGTAACTATAACGGTCCTAAGGTAGCGAAATTCCTTGTCAGGTAAGTTCTGACCCGCACGAAAGGCGTAATGATTTGGGCACTGTCTCAACAGCCCGCCCGGCGAAATTGTAGTACCGGTGAAGATGCC
Organism: uncultured Mollicutes bacterium; assembly: GCA_900540705.1. Lineage (GTDB taxonomy): Bacteria > Bacillota_I > Bacilli_A > Acholeplasmatales > Anaeroplasmataceae > Pelethenecus. The sequence goes on along the minus strand of UQGR01000001.1, from coordinate 162,624 downwards.
GGTTACCCGCGACTAGACGGAAAGACCCCATGGAGCTTTACTGTAGCTTGATATTGATACTTGGCATGTGATGCACAGGATAGGTGGGACACTTAGAAGCTAGGACTTTGGTCTTGGTGGAGTGGCTGTTGGGATACCACCCTTTGCATGTTGAGCGTCTAACTAGAGGTAGTGGATACCTAAGGACAGTGTCAGGTGGGCAGTTTGACTGGGGCGGTCGCCTCCTAAAGAGTAACGGAGGCGCTCGAAGGTTCCCTCAGAATGGTTGGAAATCATTTGAAGAGTGTAAAGGCAGAAGGGAGCTTGACTGAGAGACGAACAGGTCGAACAGGGACGAAAGTCGGACTTAGTGATCTTGCGGTACCGCGTGGAAGGGCCGTGACTTAACGGATAAAAGCTACCCTGGGGATAACAGGCTGATCCTGCCCAAGCGTTCACAGCGACGGCAGGGTTGGGCACCTCGTTGGCGGCTCGTCGCATCCTGGAGCTGGAGAAGGTTCCAAGGGTTGGGCTGTTCGCCCATTAAAGCGGCACGCGAGCTGGGTTCAAAACGTCGTGAGACAGTTTGGTCCCTATCTGTCGTGGGCGATGGAAATTTGAAGAGAGCTGTCCTTAGTACGAGAGGACCGGGATGGACGTACCAATGGTGCACCAGTTGGCCTGCCAAGGGCCATAGCTGGGTAGCTAAGTACGGAAAGGATAAACGCTGAAAGCATCTAAGCGCGAAGCCTCCTCTAAGATGAGATTTCCCAAATAGTAAGATCCCTTATAGACGATAAGGTTGATAGGCTGGGTGTGGAAGCACGGAGACGTGTTCGAGCTGACCAGTACTAATAGATCGAGGACTTAACCAAAATTTTTTGACAAAAGCATTTTTATCTAGTTTTCAAAGAACAAGCCTGGTGATGATGGCAAAGTGGAAACACCTGTTCCCATCCCGAACACAGAAGTTAAGCACTTTTACGCCGATGGTAGTATTTACATGCGAGAGTAGGTAGTTGCCAGGCTTCTCTTTGTTTTTTTATATACACGCCTGCATAGCTCAGTTGGTTAGAGCACTTGACTGTTAATCAAGGTGTCGTAGGTTCGAGTCCTACTGCGGGCGCCATCTTTTTTGGTCTTTTTGACCTCTTTTTTTATTTTACATAGAGTCCATTGTGGATAAAACGACGGCATGTCAATCTACAGTCAAGGTGTCGTATATTACTATTGTAAACTATTCGTAATATAGAGTTTAATGAAATCTTTATGAATAAAGATACAAGTTTGTACTTTTATTTTTTATTTTGAAATTAAATAACGTAAATACTTTCATCTTCAATAGAAGAACAAAAAGATCTCAACTTTGTATTTGTAAAAGCAGATGTAGAAAAATGTATGGAAGCTTAGAAAGATCCTGATGGAGCATCAATCAGATATCATTGAATTTAAAAGAATTCAAATATATTTGCATAAGGATAATATTGAATGTGATTACTGGAAATATCTTGACCATAAAACGATGAATTATGCAGGAGAATTTCTACCGAGCTATGACTAGTCCATTGATTTTCAATCCAAGTTAGATATCATTCAGTTGAATCGAGATTATCTTCTAAAAACGAAATAGAGTATAAATGGTAAAGAATGATAAACCTCATTCCAGTTTTTTAAATAAAATAAGAAGGATTTAGTATGAAGTAGGATGATTGGTGATATAATAAAATGGTGATATAAAATGAATTATTATGTTTGTCCTGAAACGGGAACTGTGTTAGAGGGAATTAATGGATCTCTAGGAAATGAATGTCTAGGTGGAAAACTTCGTCCATTAAGCTTAGTAGATTATCCAGCATTTGAAGAAAAGCATGTGCCTGTGTTAGAATTTAAGGATGGTAGGCTGAATGTCAAGGTTGGCAAAATTGAGCATCCTATGCAACCAGAACATCACATTGTATTTATAGAGGCCTGCTATAATGGCTTTGTTTTAAGAAAAAAATTAAATCCTGGAGAAGCTCCATGGGCCAGCTTTAGTATACCTGATTTCCATGGACAGGTAGAAGTGTATGCATTCTGTAATATCCATGGTTTATGGAAGAATAGTATTACTATCTAAAGATAATTTTCATTGGAATTTGTCATTCAAATATTGAATGACTTTTTTATTTCTCTACTATAAAATCCTGCCATTTATTTCCCTTTTGTTTTTTTAGGATATATGGTATAATGATAATGTCAATTTTTGTCTAATTTGAAATGAATTATTTGTTTAACAGGATGTGTAAGAAATGAAAAAAAAATTAAACTATTTCTTTTTATTATTAAATATTTTACTCTTTATTCAGATATTTGCTAGCTGTAGTTCTCATACCCATACGCTTTCTTCTTGGAAGTATGATAAGACTATGCATTGGCAGGAGTGCTTAGAATGTCATCAAAAGGAAAATGAGGTATTTCATACCTACAACAAATGGACTGTACTTTTAGAAGCTACAGAGGATTCAGAAGGCTTGAGGGAGCATACCTGTACAGTGTGTGGTTATGTGGAACAGGAAGCTATCCCTGCAATTTCCCATACCCATAGTTATGGAAAATGGGAAATCGTAAAAATTCCTGATTTAGAGAATTCTGGTGAGATTAAAAGGGTTTGCGCCCTCAATGAAAAGCATATTGAGACCAGTATTTTACCAGCGTTAAATAAAATAGATTATAGCTATACGATTTTAAAGGATGCAACCTGTGGGGAAGCCGGATTAGAACAATATAAATTATATAAAGATGGTCAAGCCTTAGGAATAGAGCTTTCAATTCCTAAGCTGCCTCACCCTTTTACAGAGGATTGGAGTACAAGTGAAACCCATCACTGGCATAAGACACTTTGTGAGCATACAGAGGAAAAGATTGAATATGGCCCTCACCACTTTAGTAATGGATTTTGTATAGAATGTCATCAAAAGGAAAACGAGGCGACCCATATCCATCAATTTGGACTATGGGAGGTCACTCTAGCTCCTACCTCTACAAAGGAGGGAAAGGCAGAGCGGGTTTGTAAGACCAATGAAAATCATGTTGAGCAGTTTACTTTGCCGATGCTGAACCAAGATGAATATGAGTATTCTCTTCAAAGGGAGGCAACCTGCTCTGAAGAGGGACTTGCTTATTTTACATATACTTTAGGGGAACAAAATATTCGAATTGAAGAGAAAATACCTAAAATAGACCACACCTATTCAGATGCTTGGGAAAGCAATAGAACGCATCACTGGCATAAGGCTCTTTGCGAGCATACAGATGAGAAGAAGGATTATGCACCTCATACATTTGATAAAGGGATTTGTATAGAGTGCTCCTATATGAATATTTCCACAGGGCTAGAATATATGCTGAACATTGATGGAATGAGCTACTCTGTTGTAGGAATTGGAACGGTAAAGGATATTGAAATTGTAATACCACAGGAGCATAATGGTTACCCTGTAACACATATTGCTGCCAATGTATTTAAGGATTGTACCTTCGTAAAGAGTGTAATTCTTTTGGGTGGAATTGAACAAATTGAAAAATTTGCCTTCAGCAACTGTTCCAATTTGACAAGTGTGGAGCTTTGTTCCTCCTTAAAATGGATTGAAGAATCTGCTTTTTCTAATTGTTCCTCTTTGGAACAAATTCATCTTCCAGAGGGGCTTGAAGGTCTTCGGGATCGAGCCTTTTCAGATTGTAAAAAGCTCCAAAGGGTAGAGATTCCAGGTACACTCAAAGAATTTGGAAATTATGTATTTAGTGGCTGTTCCGTATTGGAATATAAAAGCTATGATTCAGGACTTTATATTGGCAATCAACAGAATCCTTATCTAATTTATATGCAGACGGAGGATACCTTAATTGTGGAAGCTAATCTTCACTTAGAAACTAGATTTTTGAATAGTGATGCCTTCAGTGAATGTAGAAAGCTAGCCTCCATTATTCTTCCTGAGGAACTCCTTTCCATTGGAAACCATTGTTTTTATTACTGTGAAGGTCTCACCTCAATTCAAATCGGACAAAAGCTTTTAAGGATTGGGCAATCTGCATTTTCTCATTGTTCCTCCCTTACTACGGTTTATTTTAAGGGGGATAACGAGCTATGGAATCAAATTGAGATTCTAGCAAATAATGAGGCCCTATTAGATAGTGAAATCATTTTCGCTGGTTTAGAAGAAAACTAAGTTGAAATAGGTTGGAGAGAAGATACTATGAATAAGAAAAAATGGATTATTTTAATCTCTAGTATGGTAGGAATACTGGCTATTGTTCTAACACTCACTTTAGTTTTATTAAATGTTGGTAAAAAACTAGAGGTAACTGGAATTTCATTTTCCTCAGAAACTGTGACCTATGACGGTCAAAGTCATCGTCTAGAGGTCAAGGGAGAACTGCCAGAAGAGGTCAAGGTCAGCTATTCCAATAACGACCAAACAGAGGTTGGCGTTTACGTCATAATTGCTCACTTTGAGGATAGTTCTAATCGCTACAACGTCCCAGCGGATATGGAAGCTACTCTTACGATTGTTAAAGCGAGTGTAGCTCATATCTCCTTAGAGGATAAGACCATTCCTTATGATGGACAATTCCATACCTTAGAGATTACAGGAGAACTTCCGGAGGGGGTTACTGTAGAATATCAAAACAATTCCCATAAGAATGCGGGAGTTTATAAGGTGGTAGCCACATTTACCAATGCGAATGAAAACTATGAGCCTTTAGGACGTATGGAGGCAACCCTACGAATTGAACAGATTGAACTTGATTTAGATTCCATTATTTTTGAGGATACTACGGTGACCTATGATGGAACAGAGAAGACGATTGAGGCCACCAATTTACCAGAGGGGATTGTGGTAGAGTATCAACAGGAAGCCTGTGTCAAGGTAGGCAGCTATGAAATTACAGCAACTTTTATGGATACCTTGGGAAACTATAGTAAGCTAGGTAGTAAGCTGGCTGTGCTGACCATTGAAAAGGGAACCTATGATATGGAGAATGTGACCTTTGAATCGATAGAAATTCCTTATGATGGGAAGGAGCATACTCTTTTGATTACAGGAGAGCTTCCAGCTGGAGTTACAGTTTTAGCCTATGAAAATAATAAAAGAACAGAGCTTGGCTCCTCAGTGGCCAAGGTTAGCTTTTTAGGAGACTATGAAAACTATCATCCTATTGCAGATATGGAGGCTACCCTCACTATTATAAAGGGAACAATGACCTTCATCGAGCTATCCAATCAAACGTATGTTTATGATGGAACACCTAAGAAAATTACCTATTCTAAAGAACTTCCAGAAGGAATTGAGGTCACCTATACAAATAATCACCATATAGATGCTGGAGCCTATGAGGTTTTAGTAAGCTTTCATGATGCATTGGAGAGATATGAAGACCTTACTCTGACGGTTCAATTGACGATTTCTAAGGCTACCTATGATATGTCTAAGGTTTTATTTGAGGATATGCTCATTGTCTATGATGGATTAGAACATAGACTTCAGATTACAGGAGAATTACCAAAGGGAGTAAGAGTTCGTTATTCCACGACTGAGACATTGACTGAGGTAGGACAACTAGAGGTGACGGCTTTCTTTGATATTGACGATTCTAAGAATTATCACCCAATTCCTAGTCGTACTGCTATTTTAACTATCGTTCCTGCCGAGCTAGATCATTTGGTTTTTGAGGATGTTATTGTACCATATGATGGTAAGGTTCATGGAGTTGTCCTTGAAGGAGAATTGCCAGCAGGAGTAACCTATGAGTTTATTAATAATTATCAAATCGAGGTAGGAGAATATCTGGTTACTGTAAGGTTTAATGTTCCGAATTATAAAAATTTAACGGCAACCCTTACCATTACTAAGGCAGATATTGATATGTCCTCCGTTCATTTTTACGGAGAAACCTTTATTTATGATGGAACGGTCCATACGATTGAGATTACTGGAGTTTTACCAGAGGGAGTTAAAGTATCCTATGAGAATAATTCCCTTAAAGATGTTGGTAGTCTTTTGGCAGTAGCTAAGTTTGAGGTGCTAGATACAAAGCACTATAATCCTATACCAAATCTGTATGCAGAAATTACTGTAATCGAAAGTGGGCTTATTGGTATTAGCTTCCGAGATAAAACGGTAGTTTATAATGGGCAGCCTCATTCCATCTTTATTCAGGGAGAATTGCCAGAAGGGGTCACTGTCACCTATAAAAATAATGGACAGATTCATGCAGGCATCTATACGATAATTGCCCACTTTGAGGATACAACTGACAATTATAGCTCCTTAGAGGATATGAAGGCTATTCTTACAATAGAGAAGGCTTCCTTTGCCCAAAACGGCATTATATTTAAGGATGCCACCTATGTCTATGATAAAATGGAGCATTCTATCCTGATTTATTGTGATGATTTACCTTCCGAAATTGAGGTAAAATATGAAAACAATTTTCAAGTCAACGCAGGTATTTATATTGTTACAGCCTCCTTCATTGATAAGAATGGGAATTATAATCCCGTAGCTCCTGTGGAAGCCGTTTTAACGATAGAGCGAGCTAGAATCAATTTAGATCACATCATCTTTGAAAACGAATATTATGAATATGATGGATTTTTGCATACTCTGGAGATTCATGGAGAGCTTCCAGAAGAGGTAAGAGTAGAATATTCTCCAAATAGTTTAACCAAACTTGGAAGAATAGAGGTTACAGCAACCTTTATTGTAGATGAAAAGAATTACTATCCAATTCCCGCAAAAACAGCCTATTTAACAATTACAAAGGGGGATTTAGAGGATGTAGTCTTAGAGGATAGAACTGTCACTTATGATGGTAATGCTCACTACCTTGAGGTTAAAGGAAACCTTCCAGCTGGTGTTGTAGTAGAGTATACAAACAATGAGCAGATGGATGCAGGAGTTTATAAAGTAACTGCTGATTTCTATGATGATGAAGGCTATTACAATTCCTTGACGGCAACCCTGACCATCCTAAAAGCGGTTTATGATTTAAGTGGAATCACCTTTGAGGATGAGACCTATGACTATGACGGCTTAGAACATGTATTGGAGGTTCGAGGCATTTTACCAGAGGGAATTGTAGTACGTTATACGGCGAATCGCTTAACCAATGCGGGAAGTCTGATCGTAACTGCCATTTTTGCAGGAGATAAGAACCATGAGGAAATTCCTTATAAAACGGCGGTCTTAACCATAAATAAAATATCGATTTCTGGGCTTAGCTTTAAGGATCAGCAATTTGCATATGATGGTCTTGTTCATAGCATTTTTGTAGAAGGCTTACAGGAAGATATGCCTGTTCAGGTGATCTATTATAACAATGAACAAATCAATGCGGGTAGCTATACCGTTACTGCAACCTTCCTTCTTCAAAATGAAAATTATAATCCAATAGAAGAAATGAGTGCCACTTTGACAATAGATCCTATTTCTATAGGTGAAATCATTTTTGAGGATGCTAGCTTTATTTTGGATGGTAAAACTCATTCTCTTTCCATATCTACCACCCTTCCTGATGGCGTCTATGCAGAATACGAGAATAACGATCAAATCTTTGAGGGGGAGTATACAGTAAGGATGACGCTCAAAGGGGATACCCAGAATTATATTTTCCCTAAAGAGTTGACGGCAACCCTACGGATTTATAGTGATGGCAGCTATCATATGGTGATTTTTTACTTAGATGATACTACAACAGAATCGCGAGTTGTGGCTGATGGAGCAGGTGTAGAAGATATTCCTGTTCCAACGAATCGCCCTGGATATACAGGCAGGTATACAGAGGATTTAAGCTCAATTACAGAAAAGACGATATGTAGACCAGTCTACGAGCCTGCCTCCTATGTGATCTATTTTGATACGGATACAGTAGAAGAGGTTCCGGTTGTATTTTTAAATGAATTTGTTTTACCTATTCCTTCCAAGGAAGGGTATACCTTTAAAAAATGGGTAGATGCCCAGGGAAATGACGTATCCTCTGGAGTTTATACCTGGACGACCTCCATTACGCTTTATGCTGTATGGCAGTGTATGGTAACCTTCCAAAATGTTAATGGTACTATTTATGAGGAATTGATTTTAGACAGCAATGCCTGTGCAGTTCCTAAAAAGACATATAGCAGCTATTTGGCTGGCTGGTATTTGGATACTGGCTTTGAGCAGGAGTTTGATTTAAGCCTTCCAGTTCTAACCAACCAAATCCTATATGCGAAATATGAATATGATTATACATATCAGATTTTAGAAAATGAGGAAGCTGAAATTTTATCCATTACGGATCAGACGAAATCCTCTTATAACTTTATGGACAAGATTGAGGACCTTTATCCAGTAGGAGCCTTAAGCTCAGGATTATTCCAGGGATGTTCTAACCTTAGAAAGCTTTCTTTACCAGCTTTATTGCCAGAGGTTTCCTTTGGGGCCTTATTTGGAACAGAGCCTTATGAAAACAGTGTTTCTGTTGCCCAAAGGGAGGGAATTTATTATATCCCAGCATCTCTTGAGGAACTAGAGCTTCAAGCTTCTACAATTCCAGCCTTTGCCTTCTATAATTGTACCATGCTGAAGGAAATCCACTTGAATAATGTTCCACTGATTGAGGGTGGGGCCTTCCATAGCTGTACAGGCTTAGAAAAGCTTTGGCTTACTGGGGAAGTTCAATCTATTAGTGAGAATGCCTTTACTGGCTGTACATCATTGAATGAGGTCTATTGTGATTCTCTTGCTGCTTGGACAGCGATTTCCTTTGAAAATGAATATTCTACTCCAATGAGTTATGCAGAGGGCTTCTATGTTCTAAATGATGGCTATATCCGCTTGACAGATTTTACCATAGATCTAGAGGAAATTGGGGATTATCAGTTCTATGGCTTCAGTCAGATGGAAAGATTATCTCTTCCCAATGCTAAAGAAATTGGAAATCAGGCATTTACGGACTGTACAGGGCTTAGCAGGTTAGATATAGGTGGCAAGCTTCAAACTGTCTTTGCTGACGCGTTTGCAAGGTGTATAGCCTTAAATGAAATTTATTTTGATGGTTCTATGGAGGACTGGGCAACGATTAATTTCTCCAATCAATATGCTACACCTATGTGGTCTGGGGCTACCTTTAGCTCTAAAACGCTAGAAGGGGCTTGGGAGCAGCCTATTATGCTTTCTTTGAGCAATACCCCTGAGATTGGAAATTATCAATTTTATGGCTTTAAACAGCTAAAAAATTTAAAGCTTGCCAGTGTTGAAAGGATTGGCGTTTCTGCCTTTTCGGGCTGTGATGCACTTCAGGGCATAGAGCTATCTAGCCAATTAAGGGTAGTAGAAGAAGGTGCATTTTCTTCCTTAGGAATAACAATGGTATCCTATTCGGGAACCTTGGAGGATTGGATGAATATAGAGTTTAAGGACCAATATTCTACACCAGTTCAAAATGACGCTGACATACATTTTACAGATGAGACTATCAGCCTTTTGAACCTTGATTTAACTACAAGCTCCTCTATCGGAAATTATCAGTTCTACGGCTTTAAAACCATTCAATCTGTTACGCTTTCAAATACCTTGCAGGAAATTGGTGGCTATGCGTTTGCCAAGTGTAAGGAGCTTGAGCAATTGGCCTTTGGCTCTTTAGGAAGCATTGGAATTGGGGATAGTGCGTTCTTTGGCTGTTCATCCTTAAAACAGGTTCATTATTTTGGTGGCTTAGAGAATTGGCTTGATCTTAGATTTGCCTCCCTTAGCTCCACCCCTTTAAATGCAACAGGAGAACTATGGGTGGATGATGTCCTAATAGAAGAGGCAACCATAGATCAAAATCCGCAGGCATATCAGTTCTATGGAATTAAAAATTTGAAAAAAGTCCAGTTCACGGAGAATGTATCAAGCATAGAAAAATATGCGTTTGCCAAATGTAAGGCGCTTGCTGAGGTGGCGATTTCCTCTACTATTTCCTCCTTGGGAGCCAGCTGTTTTGAAGAGGATAGCAGCCTAGAAACTATTGTTTTAACCGCTGTTGTAACCATTCCATCCTCCTGTTTTAGGGGCTGCAGTGCCTTAAGGACGATTTCTATTCCTAAGGTTAAAACCATAGAATCCTATGCCTTTGCTGGCTGTAGTGGGTTATCTGAGATCGATTTATCAGCGATTACTAAGCTAGGATCTAATGCTTTTTCAGGGTGCAGATTGCTAGTTGAGATTCAACTAAACAACTTAAAAGTCTTAGAACAAAGCACCTTTGCCAATTGCTATGGATTAGAAAAAGTTACTCTTTCTGGACCGATTTCTCAGATTCGATATGCTGCCTTTATGGGCTGTACAAAGCTTACATCTTTGATTATTCCTGCTAGTGTTACTAAGATTGATTCTAACGCATTTATCAATAATTCTAATCTAATCATTTATGCAGAAGCAACCGAAAAGCCGACTGGCTGGAACAATAATTGGTATCCTGGAGGGGACAATGTATTCTGGTATAGCGAGACAAAAAAGGAAGGAAATTATTGGCATTATGGAGCGGATAATTCTATAGAAATTTGGAATTAATCCCTTAAAAAATCAATTGATGAAACCCTTTTCATAAGGGTTTTTCTTTGTGAAATTTTTGGAAAAATTATCACAAAAATAACAAATTTAAAGGATTACTGATTTTCAAAAAATATTCTAGAAAAAACATATAATGACAGTGAAATGTTATTTTTTTGTCGAAAAATAGGTCGAAAAAGGTTAAAATATATATATTTTTATATATATTTTGTTGAACCATAAATCAAAATATGATATAATTATCATACGTGAGTGCGTTGTGCGCGTGTATACGCGCGTATGTGGGAGAGACAAAAAAGAAAAAGAAAATATACTTGTTGGGAAGGGAAAAGCTTTCTCATCAGAAGAATAAAATTGATTCTTTAACAGGAGGTATGTTTATGAAAAAGATTTTCATGAATACAATTAAAAAAGGAACAATAATTTTGAGCATATCGCTCTTGGTGGCTATGATAGGACTCCTTTTAGGTAGTCCTGGCTCAAGGACGAATGAAAATATCTTAGAGACTGACCAAATGTCAGAACTCGAAAAAGAAGGAAGGGTAAAGTTAGCTTCTAATGCTACAGAAAGCATTCCATATGAGGAGCCTTCTTATAGAAGCATTCAGTATTCTTATACTGGAAATAATGATGGTGAACGAACAATTACCATCACAGGCTTAATTCCTTCTAGAAATACATCCTGTCATAATGGTTGGGGTTCAGAATATACCGATAATGGTTCTCCAGCAATTGAAATCCCATCAACTTATGCAGGTTATACAGTAACGAGAATCGGAAGTAGTATTGCATCTCATTATTCTCCACAGCTTTATTCTGATGGATGCCGTCATTATAACATCATCTCTCCATCTGTAATAAAACTTCCAAAAACATTATTGAGAATAGAAGCGAATGCTTTTTCACAAGGTATTACAACCTTTTGGGCATGGAATGCAAACCGGACATATTCCGCTTTTGAGTATACAAAGTTTGACTTATCCTTATGTTCAAATCTTCAGTACATAGGAGCAAATGCGTTCTATACTAGTTCAGCAAATAATGGCAGACAAATTGTTCAAATAGCTGAATATATGAATGATTTAACCTATGTAGGAGCGAATGCCTTTAGAAATGCTTTCCGCGTGGATTATGATACCAATGATAATCTACGTATGCAGAATGTAAAAACAATTGGTGATTATGCTTTTGCAAATGATGTAACCTTAGCGAATGGATACTCTTATACAGCTTTAAGAGGTGTGTCTTTAGGAGATAGCCTAGAATCTTTAGGTAGATATGCTTTCTACAATTGTGATGGTCTTGAATCAGTAGATGTACCTAAGACCTGTGCAACGATTGGAGAGTACACCTTCCTAAGCTGTCAGAATTTAATTACAGCTACGGTACGTGCTGACAATTTAAGTGTTGGAATCTTCAAAGATTGTGCCTCTTTGGTTTCTGCAAGAATCAGTGATAATACTCCTGAAATCCCTGATTTTGCTTTCCAAAGCTGTAACGCATTAAGCTTTGTAACCTTATATCCAAGCTATGAAGATATTTCTACTAGCTTGACAATTACGAGAATCGGAGAACGTGCATTTAGTAATACAAACCTTGCTACGTTTATTCTTCCGAAAAATGTAACAACCATTGATTCCTATGCCTTTAACGATTGTAGAGGTATGGTATCCTTTGATTTTTCTTTGGCAACAGAACAGATCACTTTAGGGGATGGCATTTTAAAGGGCTGTTCAAACATTGAAGTGATTACAATTCCTGGTGACCTTTTTGAATCCTGTGGAATTGATTTCTTAAGAGATGCAACCTTATTGTCTACTGTTAATTTCTTAAGGAAGAATGTCTTAACTCCTGGTTTCTTTGCTGGCTGTAGTAGTTTGACGACCATCAACTTTGCACCAGAGGATCCTGTGACTCAAATTCCAGATGAGTACTTCAGAGATTGTGTGAAGCTTTCAACCTTGTCAATTCTATCTTATGAGCCAAACCATGAGGGTGAATTTGTAAGTTCTGTCCAGTCTATTGGCTCTTATGCATTCTATAATACTGCATTCCCAGAGATAAGACTTACCAATGCAGTTAATACGGTTGGCGATTATGCCTTTGCAAATATGCAGGAATTGACCTTTGCGAGTGTCAATTCTAAGGATATAAGCTATAGAATGTTCTATAACTGCCCATATTTGGAAGGGATTTATATTGGTTCAAATGCTTCTAACGTCATAAAGCGTACGGAAGAAAATATTAGTACCTATGAATTTGACTATACGGCAAATACAGAAAAAATTGTAAATAAGACGGTAGAGAAGAACTCTGCCTTTGCAAATTGTGTAATGCTGAAGAATATAACTTTAGATTGTCCTACTCTTGGTGCCTATATGTTTGACGGCTGTACAGCCTTAGTAAATATTGAGCTTAAGAGTACAATTCGTAAAGTGGAAACTCATGCTTTTGCTAACTGTACAGAGCTTACAAATGTAAATCTTTTGACGAATGCCTTAGGCGAATTTATGTTTGCCAATGATAGCAAGCTTACTCAGCTAGTATTGAATCCTACGACCGTAGAAATCCCTACTCATGCGTTCTATAGATCTAGCTTGGTATCTATTTCTATTCCTTCTAGTGTCGAAGAAGTAGGAAACCTAGCTTTTGCCTATTCTCTTGCTTTAAGAGAAGTGGATTTGAATGCATGTAAGAAGATTGCTCCATATATGTTCTTTAACTGTATTGTTCTACAGGAGGTAACAATTCCTGCTGAAGTTGGAGATAATGTTGGAGAGTATGCTTTTGCTAACTGTATTGGGTTACAAAATGCTACTATCCATAATAGTAAAATTAGTCCTTACATGTTCTACAATGATGAACTGCTTTGCGGTCCATCTACAAATACAAGCACTTTGTATGTTGGTGCGAATGTAACCTCAGTTGGAGAGTATGCTTTCTCTAAAACTGGTGTTTATTCTGTAGAGGTTAGTTCCTCTGAAATTAGCGATTATATGTTCAAGGATTGCAAGAATCTACATGAGCTTACCATCGGAACGGTTGCCGAGGATGGAACTGCACAATATCCAACCACAATAGGAGAGCATTCCTTTGAGGGCTGTGACTATTTAAATACAGTGACCTTGAACCTTGTACGTGTTGGAAATTATATGTTTGCAGATTGTACAAGATTGACAAATTTAACTTTGGGTAGTCCTATCACCTATATCGGTCAATATGCTTTTTCTAATTGCTCTAGTCTTTCTAATGTGGATACGAGTGCCCTAGTAAATTTAGAGACAATTGATACCTATGCCTTTGCAAATTGTTCTAGCTTGGATTCCTTTAAGGTTCCTGATACAGTTAAGTTAATGAATGAGGGTATATTTAATGGCTGTACTAGCTTGAATACCCTGACGATTCCATTTGTAGGAAATAAGCTTTATGACCCTACAACAAATCCAGAAGCTCCATCTGCTACAACTGTATTTGGCTATATCTTTGGGCGTGCTCAGGCAGATAATTCTACGCAAGTTACAAGCAAATTTTCAGCTTCTGGTTCTTATGTATCTTACATTCCAAATAGCTTAAATAATGTTATTGTAACGCAAGAAAATAATATTTTATACGGCTCATTTTATAATTGTACAATGCTACAATCTATCAATATTCCTACTACTGCAACAACTCTTGGAAATTATGCATTCTATGGTTGTACAGGCTTAAGAAATTTCACTGTGCCTAAGACGATTACAGAAATCGGTAGTGATGTTTTGGCAAACTGTACAGGCTTAACTACCGCAACAGTAGAATGTAAGGAAATGGGAAGAAACATGTTCCTAAATTGTACGAATTTAGAGATTGTACATTTGAAAAATGTAAAGTATGTTTCAACCTCTGCCTTTGAGGGATGTGTTGCATTAGTTACTGTAGATTTAAATCAAGGAAATGGTAGCGAGGGTACCATTTGTACAACCATCAATCAAAAGGCGTTCTATAATTGCTACAATCTATCAGATATCGTTTTACCAGATAGCATTGTAGAAATTGGTACCTCTGCCTTTGAGAATTGTTCTAGTTTGGCCTTCATAACGATGCCTAACAATTTGACAACGTTAAATTCTAGAGCCTTCTATAACTGTGATAGCTTGATTTCTATCGTTATTCCTGAAAATCTTGTTACGATTGATAGTGAGGTATTTGTAGGCTGTGATCAGCTTGAATCCATCTTATTTACCAATAAAAAAGTTGGTGCAAGTATGTTTATGGGCTGTACCGCAATTACAACTATAGATTTCCAGGAGGTTACTGATATTGCTGCTAATGCATTTAATGGCTGTACCTCTTTGACAAACTTAATCTTACCTAAAACCCTTAAGACCATAGGAGAATATGCCTTCTATAATTGTGCTAGTGTGGAGGAATTGCTAATTCCTGAAAGTGTAACCAGCATAGCCCCTAGAGCATTTGAGGCTTGTAGTGGTCTTCTTTACGCAACAGTTTACACAAGAGTGATGGGAAGCTATATGTTTAAGGATTGTGTGAATTTACGAAATGTATATTTTGCTGCCTCTACAAGTTTAGCTGCATATGGTATTCCTAGCTATGCCTTCTATGGCTGTTCAAGTCTGCAATTCCCTGAGTTCCCATCTAACATTACTAGTATTGGAACCTATGCCTTTGCAAAGTGTTCTAGCCTAACCTCTGTTGTAATACCAAATACAGTTACTACGATAGGTAGAAATATATTCTGGGATGTAGATATTGAAGATTTATCAGTGCCATTTGTTGGCTACAATGCATCTCCTTCCTACTATAATGGTTATGGCAACTATCATCAATATTTCTATTCTAGATATACCATTGGCTGGTTCTTTGGAGCTACGGATGCCTATCCAAACTATTCAAGCTATGGTAGAAGTATAACAATCGCCTCAGGTCAGGCCTATTCTGATGCTTCTAAATCCTATCGAGTTCAGGTAAATTATTACTGTTATATGGGCTGGGGTGGTTCTACAGTTGATGGTGAATGTAAGATTGAGTATTGGTATTTACCTAAATCCTTGAAGAAGGTTTCTGTTACTAACGCAAGCATCATTCCTTATCTTGCTTTCTGGTCTGCAACCTCATTGACAGATATTAATATTGGAAGTACAGTTACGACCATTCGTGAAAGTACTATGTATAACTGTAGAAATCTACAAACCTTGACGGTGCCATTTATTGGTACTAGCAATGGTGCTAGCTCTGTTGCATCCAGTCATTTATTATTGACCAATGGAGCGGCATATCATACAGGTGTATTAGGTGCATGGTTCTTCCAATATGAGGGTGGCTGGCATAATGGTAGCTACCGCTATGTTAGATCTAATGCTTTTGATACAGTTTCTCCTTCTAGAACCTTTGTGGCAAACGGAAGAAGCATTGCTTATCAAATTCCTTCGACTTTAAAAACTGTAAATATTTTGAACACACGTCAGAATACAGCTGTCGGTATTACAGAAGGTGCTTTCTACAACTGTGTTGACATTGAAAATATTAATCTAGATGCCTATGTAACACGCTTAGGAGCAAATTCCTTCCATAATACTGGAATTTCCTCTGTTGAGGTATCTAACCTTGTTTCTGAGATTGGAACAGGTGCTTTCTCCAGCAATCAAAGATTGACGAAAGCCACCATTTTTGGTTCTATTATCTCTAATTCTATGTTTAAGGATTGTCCTAATTTATCTGATGTTGAATTGTTTGGTCAAAATATAACGATTGGGGCTAGCGCATTTGAAAATTGTACATCTTTAAGACAGATGGATTTTGCAAGAAGTGTAATCAGTGTAGGCGAAGCCGTATTTGCTGGTTGTACCGCTTTAGATTCTCTATATATCAATAAGCTAGGCCAGTATGGCAGTAGTGGACTTGTTGCTGGTTCAAATAACTTTGGTTATTTGTTTGGTACAGTAGCTAAGGATTCTATGATTGAAAATCGTGCGCAATCCTCTGAAACAGCATTCTCTACTCGGTATTTGCCTGCAAGCATTGAAGTGTACTTCACGGGTACCTCCTTACCTGCATATGCGTTTGCTGGATTATCTAGTTTATCTAGTCTTTATATGCTTGAAGGATTGACGAGCATTGGCGATTATGCCTTTATTGATACTACCAATTTAGAAACGGTTCGTATTCCTTCCACCTTACAGGATTGCGGTGTTTATGTATTCCAAAATTCTGGTCTGGTGACAGCTTATTTTGGAGAAGGTATTGCAGATATTTATGAGGGTATGTTTGCCGATTGTGCAAACCTAAGAGAACTCATCTTTGAAGCTACTACGACAACCTATGAGTATCGATATGTATCTAACAATGTCTTTGCAGAATATAGAAAGGTAGGCTATAGTGGCACCTTCATTGCGACTGGAAACTATCTTTGTGGCGGACCTGATTTGGCTGCTGGTACAGCAGATGATATTACCTCTGGAGTTATCCGCAGTGATAAATTCTATATTGACAATCAGGATGGTACCTTCTATGCGTATGGTCCAGATGGATTATTAGGTACAGAGGATGATATCTTAATCGGTATCGGTGCAGATAATAATTTTGAGACCTCAGATGATTTTGTGATTGCAAAGATTCAAGGAAGATTCTATAGAGACTATTTAAATAACACATATTCTACCTTGACAATACAATCTAGTATAGATGGCACCTGGAATTATGCATTTGGTCCAACTCGCTATGGTTTAATTGATGGTACATTAAAAGAAGTAGTAGTTGATGAAAAGGATATTGTATATCTTCCAATCAGCAATGCTAAATACCATTTATATCAAGTAGTTGGCAATGATGGAGTACTAGGAACTACGGATGATCAAATTATATTCCTAGGCTTTAAGAGTTCAGCTATCACCTCTATATCAGATTCTATTCTTTATCGGAATGTAGTTGTAAGTGATGGCAAATGCTATGTATCCTATAATGATAATACCTATCAGGAAATTCTAGATCCTGAAGAGGGTTCTACCTTATTTACTCTAGGTGATATTTTCTGTGCTGGTGCTGATGAAATCATTGGTACAGAGGATGACCTTGCAAAGTATGGAACGCTGACCTATTCTCAAATTCAGGCCAATAAAGAATTATTAAATTATGGTAAGCTTACCCTTAAGGGTGAGGTTTACACCTATATTCAAATCATTACAGGTGAAGATGGTACTCATTATCTTTACCTACCACTGGCTTCTTTCATCAATGAACCATCCTATCTTGGATATGGTAAAGATGGTAAGCTAGGTACTTTAGATGATATTTTAGGAATCACAACGGATTTCAATGTTTTGAAGGCAGAAGTAGAACAGCCAAAAGAAGAAGCCGTTGTACCTCAGGTAAAGACAGATACCTATGTGAAATATGATTATACCCTATACAATACAAATGTTATGGCTAATACAGTTCAGCGGATTGGTCATGAAGCTTTCTTAAATTGTGTTAGCTTAGAAGAACTTACTCTTTCCTCTCAACTAGAGTATATCGGCGATAGAGCCTTCTATAATTCTGGATTGATTGAGATTGTGGTACCAAGCTCTGTTACAGAGATTGGTGAATACTCTTTTGCAAAGAGTAACAATTTAGTGAATGCTGTTTTGAAATGTGAAGTTCTTGGTGAATATATGTTTAGTGAGGATAAGAAGCTCAAGAAGGTTTCTATCGCTTATAGTACCAAGGTCATCAGTAAGGGTGCATTTAATAAGTGTACAAATTTGACAACTGTAACCTTCCATTCTAACTACATTCAGGATATTCATTATGAGTTACCAAACGGATATTATCCTGGTGGCGATGTACCTGCCGATGGAACTGATTCTGGTTCCACGGACCCTCTGCCCGGAGACCCCGAATATATAACCTATTTAGTTCAAAGAGCTCAAAGTAGTGCCATTACATTACAGAATGGTTTAGACGGTATTGAAGGCACTCCAGATGATTATTATCGTTTTGGCAATCACTTCAAGCTAATTGGTTTAGATTTAGTTGCTCAAACGGTTGATGATATCGTTGTTTTAGTTCATGAGAATACATATTATGAGGTTATCGGCTATGGAAGTCTCTATAAGGATATCAACCTATTTAGAGAGGTTACTTATAACTCTACAACCAATAGCTTTACCTATGGCAAGTATTTCTTAGGTGATGAGACAGGAAGCTTCTCTCTAGCAAATAAAAATCAAGTCATTCAGGTATTAGAGCTTGCAGGTGGAAACTATGCTTATCAAATTGGAAACATCGTTTATGCTTATGGTGCTGATGGTAAGCTAGGTACAGCTGATGATGTGAAGACGGTTACTATTGATGATGTTGAGTATGTGGTTGAGGAAATCGACGGCGCATATTATTCCTATTTAGAAACAGGCGTATATTATCACATCGATGTGAATGCATTGACGAAGACCTTAGTTTATCGTACAGCAGATGGCTTTACGGATTCTATTATGGTAATTCAAAATGTATATTACTATATCAATCTTGATCATAGTCTCCAAAAGATTGTAGATGGTGCCCTAGAGGAAGCAATCTATGTGTTCCATGATAGTGAACTAATAGAGGTAGAAGCTAACGAAAATGGTTCCTTCTACCAGCTATTATCTGGAAACTTCTATAATCGTTGGACCTATAGTGCAGGCGAATTTGCTTCTACCCTGATTTGTATTAAGGATGAGCAGGAGCTGAATGCCACCTATTTAAGAGGTGATAGTACTTATGCTATCTATTTGAGCAATAGTATTTATCAGGTTCCTGGAGATGACAAGATTTTAGGTACAGAAGATGATGCCTATATCATTGATGATAGACCTTCTGAAAGTATTGGTGGATTAGTATTTGTTCGTCGTGAAGAGGATGGAGCATTCTATCACTATCATAATTACAATATCTATTATAAATTAGATTTACAAAGCTATTCTTATACTTATGTATGTGCTGGTCCAGATGGTGACCCAACCACTACAGAGGACAACAATCTAAATGTTGTAATTGGTAATAATGGTAAATTCTATATTAATAATCATGATGGTACCTATTATGCTGTTACAGGAAATACTCTAACAGGCACTGATTCAGATACTTTAGTTGCTACTGCAGGTGCAACCCAGATTGGTAATGATTCAGATTATACCCTTGCAAAATATGGAGATGATTTCTATAGAGATTATGGAGATAACACCTATCAGCAAATTTCCTTTGCTGCAAGTGGTCAATACTGGAATTCAACCTTATCTGGTGATCGATTTGTTGGAAATGAGTATGGTCAGGTTGATCCAACCTTAACCCCTAGAATTGTTGTATCCATAGATAATGGCCTTGTATATATTGACCATCATAATGGAACCTTTACAATGCTTGGAGAAGATGGTAAGTTCAATACGGCTGATGATACTCTACATTTATTAATGGAGAATCAAAAGGCTGATGCAAACGACCCACAGGTGGTTGCAGGCTCCTATGTAGTTGAAGGCTCTCCTACACCTAAGACGTTCTACTATGAGGCATTAGGACATAATGTATTCAGAAAATATCAAATTTTAGGCTCTTATGGCAGCTATACGTATGAGGATTTAGGCTTTATTGCCGCATATAGAGATAATAAGCCAGGTGATGTAAAGGATGTAGAAGCATTCTACAGCGAGACCTTAAAGGCTTACTATCGTATCGATACTACTAGTGCACGTCGTGGCTATGGTGAGGATGGTATGCTGTATGGTTCTAATCGTGATGCTGACTCAACCTATATAATATATAATGGTAAAGATGTAGATGTTACAGAAATTCATTTAGATGGAACCATTGGCCTATATCATATCAATGGTGACAATACCTATACCAAATATATTGAATTGGATAGCCCAGTAGATGGAAATACCCATACTGTGGAATATATTGTCTGTCTAGGAGAAAATCAGCAGTTGGATTCTACAGATGATATCAATGTAGTTGAAGTAGAAATTGCTGGTACAGCTACAAGATTCTTACATGTGGCTGGCAGTGAGGTTTATACTGCTGCCGGAGAAGATGGATTACTTGGCTATGGTGAGGATGATGTATTATGTCATCTTGGTAGAAACAATCAAATTGATTATACTAACACAGGTAGCGATGATATTATAAATGTCGTACCTGGTGCTACTACGACATCCTACTATCAACATGTATCTGGAAATATTTATCGTAGAATTGAAAATGGAGTATTGGCAAGCTATGTTGCGGCAGGATATTCTAATGGCTCCTATGTAGTTGGTAGCGCTAATGATTTAGTCGCTGGCGAAGGGGATATTGTTACAATTACCTCTACCTATGTGGAATTTAAGTATCATAATTACTTATTGGCCACTGCAGATGGTATTATTAGCCTTGAGGAAAGCCAGATGGTACATACTACAGATATCACGGATACTACAACTTATGTTGAAGTTCATAAGGGTATGGACAATTTATACTATACCGCCGATGATTATATGGTAGTAGATGGTGTTGCAACCTTTGCTCAGGAAGACCATCTTTTAGGTTCAACTGATGATTTGACTGATGTAGTTGCAGGTGCAGATGAAATGCCATATGCATATGATACGGTCAAGGATATCTATTATGTATTTGAGTTTAATGGTACTAAATTTATTGAAAAAATGGTAGATGGTCAAAGAGTAGCTGTTTATTCTTCCAATATAGTTGGTGACCGTGAGGATGTCACTTTGACAGCTTTACAGCAGAATGGCGCAACTCACTATTATCTACCTAATGATTCAAATAGCTATTATACCTATACAACAGGCTCTATTAAGCAATTCCTATTATACTTAGGATTAGATGATGCGGGTGCTAAGGCTACCTTAGGCTCCATTTATAACTATGCAACGGCTAGTAAGGATACCTTATTTGTTGGTGCAGATGGAGAACTTGGTACTGCAGATGATATCACGGCCATCTTAGGTCAAGAGGATAAGCGTGCATACGCTTATGCAGATGCTGCAGTAGATAAGAATATTTACTTCCAGTTTGATTTAGCAACAGGCAATTATAAACTAAATGCCGAAAATGAAAAGCTAATGATTACAGCAGGTCCAGACCGGACGATTGGTACTTCAGACGATGTGGATACTGTTATTAAGGTGAATAACCACTATTACTACACGTTATTTGGCAATTATTACACCTCTCCAGCAAACATTTTAGGATATAACGATATTCAAATGTTTGTAGGTGCTGATGGTGAAATTGGTACAAGTGATGACTACTATAATGTGACTCGTTATCTTCCAAATAGTGTTGGCTATAAGGCCACCTTCGTTGGACCTGATAAGTATTATGGTGGTGGTGACGATTTGAACGCTATCCTTGGTGCTGATTTATATGCATACTATGCTTTGGTAGATGATATCTTCCATAAATATAACAATATTTACCAAAGATATGCCATGAGTGCGTCTGCTTACACAAATCTATATGCAGATTATATCTGTGGTGGTGCAAACTGCAGACCTGGTGATGCAGATGACACTACTGCAAGCTCTGGAAATTTAGTTCTTGCAGATAATGGAGATTGGTATTTAACTGTAGTAGAAAACAAAGAATATTTGAATAAGAGCTTTGACGGTCTTTTAGGTACAGCAGATGACAAGCATGTATTTGTTGGTGAGGATGCAAAGCTTGGTACCTATGACGATTATTACTGGATTTCTCATAACAATTACAATCGTAAGGTTCATCCAGGACAGACACCGTTTGCTCCAGGAGATTCTGATGAGGTGAAGGAATGGAAGAAGTATCATGGTGATGATGTATTCTTTACTGCTGATGATTACTATAGCGTTCCTTCAGAAACGATTGTTGAAGTGGATAACAAGGTTCCATTTGAGCTTATAACGATTGATGATTATGCGTTCTTTGAGTGTGAATCCTTAGAGGAATTCCAGCTATATTCTCCTGATGATTTTAATACTTATCAGAATTTAACAACGTTAGGCTCTTATGCCTTTGCAGGATGTACGAGTCTACAATCCATTATCCTTCCATATACACTTCAGGGCGACAAGCTTACCTCTGCAGATGGAACTGGATATGGGGAATATATCTTTGAAAATTGTACCTCTTTAGAGACGGCAACCTTTAATGAGACTTACTTAAGTCATACAACCTTTATTCCAAAGGGTATGTTCAAGGGCTGTACTTCTCTAAGTGGATTATACTTCCATGATTCTTTAGAGGCACTAGATATGAATGTCTTCTCCTCTTCTGTAACAGAAATTCGTGAGGAAGCATTTATGAATACCTGGGTATCTGATGATGCTAATGATCCTGTGATAGGAAAAATCATCCTATCTAAGAATTTATTGACCATTGGAGATAAGGCATTCTATGGCTCTGATGCAACTTGGGTTAACCTAGAGGCAGAAGAACAAATCACCTTTGGTGATGACGTATTTGCAAAATCTAAACTAGAGCGGATTGAATTTAAGTATATTCGTGTATTCCCAAAACGTATTTTTGACGATTGTATTTACTTGACAACTCTTTATACCTATGAAGATGGTGTAAAGCTTGGTGAAAATGAATTTGCAACTACTGTTGAGAGAATTGAAGAACAAGCCTTTAGAGGAACTACTGCCTTAAAGAAGATTTTCTTCAATAAAAATATTGATTATATTGCCAACGAAGCTTTCTATAAGACAGGATTAGAGTTTATAACGATTCCTGCATCCTTGACGGGAGTTGATACAGAGGATCATTTAGGAACGAATGTATTTGAATCTGCAACATCTTTACAGCTTGCAACCTTTGATTATGGTACTGTAATCATTAGAGATAGCATGTTTAAGAATTGTACTTCTCTATCTGAATTACAATTCTATGATTATCCAGAAAATGAAACGGATGTAGTTGCAACAGCAAATGAGGGTGTATACGAGGTTACCTTTAAAAAGAACCTTGTAACTAGTGGTACGGTTGCCGCTTTAACCAAGAATGTATTTGCCACAACTGTATCTACGGTAGAGCAGTTTGCCTTCTACAACTGTCCATTAAATGGTATGAAGAATGGTGCATATACCGATACATATCATACGATTATCTTTACAAATTCTTTGACAAAACTAGGAGATTCAGCCTTCGCTTATACTGATATTGAAAGCATTACAATTCCATCAAGTCTTGAACAGAAGAATATTGGTAAAAATGTATTTGCGCATTGTGATAAGTTAAAGGATATTGTCTTTGAAAATGAGGGTCTTGGAGAGCAGATGTTCATTGACTGTACAGGCTTAACAAAATTGATTTTACCTTCTGGTGTAACCTCAATTGGACCTTATGCATTTATGAACTGTACTTCATTAGAGACAGTCATTATTCCTAAGGACGTTCTCTACATTTCCGAGGGTGCCTTTGCAAACTGTATAAGAATTGAAGAGTTGACTCTGCCATTTATTGGTAGTGAACGCGGAAGCACTGAAGAAGAAGGCTTGTTTGGTTGGATTTTTGGTAGTGAGCCTATCGAAGGCATTACTCCAACTAGACAGTACTATGCTAAGGATTTATACAAGGATAACTATATTCCTGAAACGATACGAAGAATTACAATTACAGATGAAACCCTAGTAAGCTATGGAGCATTCTATAATTGTGGATTAGAATACATTAAATTACCAGATGTGTTAGATGAGGATGCCATTTTGAGTAATGTTTCTCAGCTGACTAACATTGGAGATTATGCATTCTATAACTGTCTAAATCTTGATACAGCTTTAATTCCAAGTCAGATTGAAACGATTGGTAATTATTCCTTTGCTTATTGTAAGAATGTAGTTAACCTAGCAATTCCTCAGGGTGTAACTGGCTTAGGTAACTATGCATTCTACCATTGCGAGTCCTTACCAGTAATTACAGTTCCATCTTCTGTGGATAAAAATCAGATAGGTACTCATGTATTTGCTTATTGTACTAGCCTACATACATTGAACCTAGAGAATGACGCACTTGGTGTTAAGATGTTCAGTAACTGTATCAGCTTACTATCTGTTGTTGTTCCAGAGGGTGTTGCCATCATTGAGACAGGAACCTTTGAAAACTGTACAAATTTAAGATATGTAGCAATTCCTGAAACAGTAGAAACAATTCAAGAAGCTGCATTCAAGCAGTGTGCTTCTTTAGAGATTTTGATTTTACCTTTCATTGGTAAGCAACGTGGTGGAACTGGCACTCAAGCTGATTTATTTGGTTGGATTTTCGGTTTAACTAGTGAAACTAATTCTAACTTTACAAATGCGGTTTCCGTACAGCAGATTTATGGAAGCAATGCTTATAGAACAGTCTATATGCCTTCTACATTAAAGCAGGTATTTATTACTGATGAAACAGTTATTGGCTATGGTGCGTTCTCTAACTGTACAATGCTAACGAATATTGTGATTGCTCAGGATTTATCCTTCTATGATGCAGATCAAATTTTCGATATTTCCTATGACGCAGATGACACGGTTACTGGTTGTACACTTCCTGAACAGAATAGTACAGTAGCAAATGGTATGTATATATATAAGGATAATACGTATACGATGCCAGACCAAACTACTCCACTTGAAGAGACTGAATTACTTCAAGTGATGATGAACTTCTACAGCTTATATGTAGATGAAAATATTGAGCATATTTATACCTATGCATTCTCTAATGCAAATGGTATTAGAAGAGGCTATTTAGGTGTAACCAATATTGCAGATGCACATTATGCCTTCAACGATTGTACTGGATTGCTATACTGCTATATGCCAAATGCAACAGGTACACAGGCAAATAATATGTTTGCATATTGTACGAGATTAGAGCGAGTGATTGTACCTGATACAATAAATGTTTTAGGTGAAGCAGCTTATCGTTGGTGTCTAAATATTCAGTACTTCCAGGTTCCTTATTTGGGAAGAGATGGAAATAGTATTATTAGTAATAATAACAAGATTAGATATTACCAGACAATCGGATATCATTTTGCTGGTCAAGAATTATATAGAGGTAGTGATACGTCTTACTATAATAGCTATATATCTAGTCATTGTACCTCTAACTATACATGGGAAAATTCTAGTTATAATGCTGATGGTTCAGCGACAACGACTTCTGGAAGCTGGACGGCAGCTCGCTATATTCCAAAGAGCTTTAAGCTGGTTGTTACCCTAGATACAAGAATTACTTATTGTGCCTTCCGTAATGTTCAAAGTTCAATTACAGAATTATATTATTCTGACAAATTAGCTTACGTAGAGGGACATCCATTCTCTCAAGCGTTTGGTCTAGGTAGAATTGGTGTATGGGATTCTGAAAATCACCGAATCAACCCAGTTGAGGCTGGCCAGGCAAGATTCTCAAATAATTTAAAAACTCTTTCTGATATGTCCTTTACCGATTTAAGAAGCATCACGGATTTTGTAATTCCAAATAGTGTAACTTACATTGGCATTGATGCTTTCCTAAATACAGGAGTAAGAAAGCTTACCATTCCATTTGTTGGAGCAAGTAGAACTCCTAGTACAACAGGTACAGGTGGCAATGGCTTAAATGCAACTCTTGCTTGGTATTTCGTTTCAGATAACAACAATGCAGACGCTGCAAGTAACCGTTGGGGTGGAACCTGGGTAAGCTGTCCATTAAATAATGTAACCTTAAGTCAATATTGGTATAGTGCTGACTCTAGAGCTTATGTTCCTGTTAATTTAAAGACGGTAATTGTAACGGATTGTAAAACAATCGCGCATCAGGCATTCCGCTACATGTCTATGATTGAAACTGTAGTACTACCATTTGGTATAGACCCTGCAGACGCGAATCCACTTGGAATTCCACCACAGTATGCAGATGATATTGAGTGGGGACCAAATTCTATAGTTTCTATCGGCAATAATGCTTTTGAAGGCTGTAGTCTAAAGGAAATCTATCTGCCTTCAACTTTAGAAACAGTAGGAACCAATGTATTCCAAAACAATACAACATTGACTAAAGTTGTATCTAATAGTTCCGCTATAAATACATATATGTTCTATGGCTGTACGAGTCTATCCTTTGTTCAAATGGATTTCATAACAGAGATTCCAGATTATGCCTTCTATAATAACGATTCTTTAGTACGGTTCCAGCCTACAATAGATGGTAATAGAAATATCTTTGAAAAGCAAATTGAGTCTATCGGTAACTATGCGTTCTATGGCTGTGAAAAATTTATTTATCCATTGGATGGAAAAGAATATTTAACCTCTCCAATTCATACCATTGGTTATTTCGCATTCTCTACGATTGCTCAAATCGGTGGAGGAGAAGATGATATCGTTGTACACTTACCTCTTCATTTACAGAGCATAGGAGAAGGAGCTTTCTATAATTCTCCTAATATTTCAGAAGCTTATATGTATAGTGACATTGTAACAATGCCATATGAACATGCATATTCTGCAACCTCAACGACTTATAAAGGTATGTTTGAAAATGTTACACATCTAAC
Source organism: uncultured Mollicutes bacterium (assembly GCA_900540705.1). GTDB lineage: Bacteria > Bacillota_I > Bacilli_A > Acholeplasmatales > Anaeroplasmataceae > Pelethenecus. The sequence goes on along the minus strand of UQGR01000001.1, from coordinate 135,564 downwards.
CTCCTTATCTAATTTAAGTACATTAATGATGGAAAGAATGTGTATGAATGACATTAACCTTGAGACTATTTACTTACCTTATGTAATTCTAATTGAGGACTATGCCTTCTACAATTGTTCTAGTTTAAATCAGGCAACGATTCAGTCTGCTACACGTATTGACGATTATGCCTTCTACCGAAATACTTCTTTAGTAGAATTTGAACCAGGTGCCTTTATTGATGGTGTATTAGATACAAATACGACCTCATTTGATACATTGCTTACTGCAATTGGTAATTATGCATTTGATGGTTGTACGATTTTGACATACCCATTTAAAACTCCATTAGGAGCTAATTCTAAGACAACCTCCATTGGAAGCTATGCTTTCAGAAACTGTAAGTATTTAGGTGGTGTAACAATCTCTACGGATGAAGAAACTGGTGATCCAGTGTATACTGCAATTCAGGGACCAATTGCCTTGCCTATTTCTTTGACAAATGTAGGTAGCTATGCCTTCCAAAATGATACCAATGTTACAGGAATTACAACTCCAGCAGCTTTAACTACTGTAGGAGATTACGTATTCCAGAATTGTACAGATAACCAGAAGATTACGATGTATGGTGAGGTTTCTGGTAGAGGTATGTTTAGAGGTAATACAAGCCTAGTCAATCCACAGGGTGAGGATATCATCATTCATCATTTAACAATGATTGCAAATGAAATGTTTGCAGAATGTACAAACTTAAGAAATGTCTATATCTCTAAGCCTAATGCTTCAATTTTGGCCAGAGGTGTTGCATCTATTGGTGACTTTGCATTCTACAATTGTAAGGCTCTTATCAATGACTATGGTCAGGATGAGTATTTAGAAACCATTTATGTTCCTACAACGGTTGAAACTATTGGAAGCTATGCATTCTTTGGCTGTGAATCTATCAAGAATATCTATATTGAAAAGGATTCCTTAACGACAATGGGAGCAGGAACCTTTGGTAACTGCTTTAGTCTTGAGGTATTGACGATTCCATATGTAGGATATCAGCAAGGCGATAATGTAGGTAGTGCAAGAATTTCTCTACCTTATAGTATCAACGCTAATTCAAATGGTGCATATCCAACGACTTCCTATGCTTATGCAACTCTACAATTCAACTTCTATGGAACTGCTTCTAATGAGCGTACTTACTATAATGCTGGTACATCTCATGTTCATTCCTGCTATATTCCATACTCTTTAAGAGAAATCAATGTCACAAATGAAACCTTGATTGCAAATTATGCCTTCCTATATTTATATAATGTGAAGAAGATTACAATCAATGAGGGCGTTGAATTTATTGGACAGGGTGCATTCCATTCTTGTTACAATCTAATTTCTTCCGCAGCAGAGGATTCTTATATGTTTATAATTCCTTCTACTGTGAAGACAATTGCTGCTGATGCGTTCTATGAATGCTTTACAATGCTTGACTTCATTGTTCCTAATACTGTAGATACCATTGGTGTAAATGCATTTGGTGGCTGTGATAATCTACAAACTCTATCTATTCCATTTGTTGGAAATAGTAGAGCAGCATCTACAGCTTCTAATAATATTTTATCTTATTTATTCTATGTACATGAGCATGCTGCTGGCACTTACAATTACTATACTACTGCAAGCAATTATGAAGTATTATCTCATGGTGGTGAGTATCCAATTGCGCAGCCTATTGCGTTAGCAAATAACGCTATGACCGCTAAGGTTCATTCTAAGCTATACACACATTTTAATAGCGAGGATGTAGCTCAGGATATCTATGATGAAATAGAAATGAACTATAATAATCCAAACTGGGAGCCTTCTAAGGCAGCAACTCGTTGGATTCCAAAGAGTTTAATTTCTGTAACAGTTACGGATGCAGATACAATTTATACAGGTGCCTTTGCATATACTAATATTCCTACAATAACCTTAGACACATCTGAGTCTTTAACTACTATCCAGGATTTTGCATTCTATAGAGCAACCTTTGGTTTAGGCTTAGATGCAGATGGGGAGTTGAATGGAGAAAGTCATCTAATCATTCCAGACACAGTGACTACCTTAGGAAGATACTTGACAAAGGGCTCTTATATTTCTGATTTAACTGTTCCAAGCAGTGTTACTTCCGTAGGTCAGTTTGCGTTTGAGGATACAGAGTATCTGAAGAATGTAACCTATGCATCTAGTGTGTTAAATGATTACATCTTTAGAAGCTGTGCTAGATTAGAGCGCTTTGATCAGGTGGATCCAAGTGCAATTGATACAATCAACACCTATGCGTTCTATAACTGCTATAAGCTGAAATACTTTAACGCAACAGAAGAAGAAATTGCAAAGGAAAAGACGATCATTCGTATTAAATCTACGACAAGAGAAGTACAGGATTATGCCTTCTCCTTTACACCATATCCATTTGTTAGAACGATTGAAAATCCAACTCCTGTTTCTAGAGTTGTGATTGAAAGTGATTTTACAGATACATTTGGTCAAAGTGTATTTGCATATCAAAGTGGATTAAAGAGTGTTTCTTTAAATTGTGCATCCTTAGGTGTATATATGTTTAAGGATTGTATCAACTTATTAGGTGTTCAAATTCCATTAGAGGCAACCATTATCCCAGTAGGTGCGTTCTATGACTGTGTTGGTCTAGCAACTAAGCATACGGCTGGTGACCTAGTGGATGCTGAAATTGATCCAGCAGATTTTGATGATTTTGATTATTATGACCGTGGCTTCTCTGTAAAAGGCTGTGCGGATCTAGAGGTAATCGATGAGTATGCGTTCTACAATTGTAAGTTTAATATTTTAGATTTACATAACTATATTAAGCCTGATCATAGTGCGGACTCTATTCGTGAGATTGGAGCTCATGCTTTCCTAGATAATGATGAAATGATTGATGCATATTTTGCTTCCTCCATTTATATCATTCATGAGAAAGCATTCTATGGCTGTTTAGATTTAGAGCTTGTTGATTTACCTGCTCAGCTACGTGAGATTGGCGATTATGCGTTTGCCGATTGTCCTAATTTGAGAGGTAGTACAGGCGGACCTTTAGTTCTTCCTAAGTATTTAGGTACAGCATTCCCTGCTGGTTCTGGATATGAGGACCGTCATGGGGATGGTATTGGTAGAGTTGGTGTATATGTATTTGCGAACGACCCTAAGATTGAACAGGTAATCATCAATGGTCCTGCCATTGGTAACTATATGTTCTTCAAGGATACTGGATTAGTAGAGGTTCATTCTAATGGTGCCTTAGCTTATATCAATCAGGGTGCCTTTGACCATTGTTCAAGTTTAGTCAAGATGAGCTATAGCGTATATGAGGGTGAGACAGAGGTTAAGAGAGTAGATCAGGATAATTATCTTTATATTCCAGAGACCGTTTCAAGAGTAGAATCCTATGCATTCAACTATTGTAGCTCTTTAATCAATGTCGTGCTTCCAGCGGCCATCAGTACTCAAGAGGGTGTTGACCCAGAACAAATTATGGGTGAATACGTATTTGCATATAATACTAAGCTTGAGTATGCTGAGGTACTTGGTAATATTTTAGGTAAATATATGTTTGCCTTCGATACATCCTTTAAGACGATTGAAATCTCTAACGAGACAGAAGTAATTCCAGATGGCTGTTTCTACTATTGTACGAGTCTTTCTACCATGAGAAACCCTGGAGATGCTCCAGATACTAATGTGGATGAAAATGATATTCGTGTTACCTTACCTAATAGTGTAACAACGATTGGCTTTGAGTCCTTTAGATATTGTCGTGGTATTAAACATTTAGTTACGCCAACCTCTTTAACAAGTGTTGGTGGCTATGCTTTCGCAAACTGTGAAACGCTATTAGATGCAAACATCTTAGGTAATCAGCTTGGCGAGTACATGTTCTATAGCGACTACGATTTAACGACTGTCAATCTAGGAGAAGTAGAGACGATTCCAGTTGGTGCGTTCTATCGTTGCTTCCATTTGGTTAGCATGAATGATACCAATGAGGACGGTGTAGATGAAATCATCATTCCATCTACTGTTCAAAACATTGAATCTTATGCGTTTGCCTTAAGTAGAAGCTTTACAAACCTTGTTTTACCTGTGACAGTAGAAACGATTGGTAAGGGTGCATTCACTGGTTGTTCTAATATGAAGGATGCAACACTTCCATTCATCGGTTCTTCTCGTGGTAGTACAGGAGAAGAAGGTCTATTTGGTTGGATTTTTGGTGGTACAATCTTCTATACCAATAGTTTGACGACTGATGAAGAAACTATCTTCTATGGTGTAAACCAAAAGGATGCAAATAAGATCAACGATATTTATGATACCATCAACCAATATGTTGATGAGAATGCTAGAAAGTATGTATATGGTACTAGTGAGTCTTTGTTGACCTTCACCTACAGCAATCCTGCAAACTACGTAACAGGAAATGCAACAAGAACTAGAACTCTTACTACTTATGATAAGGAAAACAATTATGAGGAGTGGGTTACTGTTGTTGCAACCATTGTGGAAAGAACAGATGTCACAACGGGTGCTATTACCATTACTGTTACCTTTGTAGCAACTAAGTCTGTAAGAGGAGAAGACCATCAGACGATAACCAATACTGATATTACAGCAGATTTTACAGATGTAGAATCTTCTAAAGAATTCATCTATTACTTGGCATCTGATTATGCGGATGTGATGTCTTACTATTCCTCTACGAATAAGACGTTATATAAACTGCCAGAGCATTTAGAAACCGTAGTTATCTTTGATGAAACCTTAGTAAGCTATGGTGCATTCCTCAATATCCTAAGCTTAAAGAATGTTGCTTTAAACAATACGGATACTAAGAGTGATGAGCATAAGGGTGTTACTGAAATTCAGGATAGAGCCTTCTATAATGATCAAGCCTTAGAAAATGTAATTATTTATGAAAATGGCTTAGACTTTAGCGGTAGTCTAGTTGAACTTCCAACCAATGTAACTGCCCTTGGAGCAGATGCCTTCCGGTATTGTGTAAGCATTACAGGCAATGTCATTACACCTGCTGGTCTAGAGACTATTGGTACCTATGCCTTCGCTGATGCTACTAAGATTACAAGTGCAGAAATCTATGGTTCAGTTCTAGGAGAATACATGTTTGCTAGAAACTATAGCCTAATATCTGTAAATTTAATTGGTGATGTGAGCGAAATCTCTAAGGGTGCCTTCTATAACTGTTCTAGCATGGTACAATTAAATGATACAACCGATGATGGCATAAATGACTTCCTTTATAAGTCAACTATCACAACGATTGATTCCTATGCCTTTGCCTTGAATCCTAATTTAACTGTAATTGATCTTCCTATTACGATTGAGTTTGTAGATGAAAGTGCTTATGCTGGTTGCTTAAATATTACCTCCTTGAATGTTCCATTCCTAGGCTCTTCTCGATTAAGTACAGAAGAAGAGGGTGTTCTTGGCTGGTTATTTGGTACTACGGTATATTATAAGTATTTCTTAAATGAGGAAAAGACAAGCTTCATCTATTGTGTTCCTGAGGATATTGATGCTTATATGACGAACTATGTCAATCGTCTAACCGATGTGAACGGTGTAGTGTACAGCTTTACATCTGAGGTACAAGAAGATGGTACAATAATTTACACAGTTCAGTCTGCCTCTAAAGCAAGCGAACAATATAGCTTCTATCCATCCTCTGATTTAAAAACAGTTCGTCAAAATCATTCTGATGAGGCTGGTAAGGATTATCAGATTCCTAAGAACATTAGAGAATTAGTGGTATATGATGAACAAATCATCAGTTTTGGTGCAATGATGAATATCACAACTCTAGAAGAGGTAGTCTTGAATACTGAAATTACAGAGATAAGAGATTATGCCTTCTATAATGATTATTCCATTGACAGTATTTCTATTTATGGTACATCTGCTGCCCAGCATGTAGCGACTATGCCTGCAAGTATCAGGGTGATTGGTAACAATGCATTCAACTTGAACTGTCCAGAGGATGCAACCTACTATGGTGGATATGACTTTGATTTAGATGCTCCTAGAGTAACGAAGAATATCAATACGCTAGAAAGCTTAAATTTACAGTCAGTTGAAACGATTGGGGATGCTGCCTTTAAGTACTGGAAGTCCTTAGATCCACTATATATTCCTGCTTCTGTAAAGAGTATTGGTTCTTGGGCGTTTGCTTACAATTCCTCCTTGACTGAGGTAACTAACGATTCCTTAATTTTAAGTAGCTATATGTTCTCACATGATAAGCTGCTTGCAGATTACAATAAGCCTGCTGGTACATTGAATGATTTGATATATGTTAGTGATCAAACCGTTTATATGGAGGATGGCGATACGACTGGTATATTTGAATATTGTTACTCCTATCAAAATGTTGTAAATGCAGATGATAGCGTAACTAAGAATGAATATGGTATTTCGCTATTTGAAGTAAATACACCATATATACCTAAATATATGTTCTATCAGGATAGAAAGATTAAGTCCTTAGATTTAGCTAAGTATGAAACCATTTATGAGGGTGCCTTTGCAAAATGTACAGGTATCTCTGACATCAATTTATGCGCTCCTAATCCAGAGGACAATACCTTAAAGTATATTGGCGCGTTTGCCTTCCAGGAAACCATCATTAGTGAGTTGATCTTCCCTACTACAATTGACTTCTTAGGTCAAGGCGTAATTAAGGGTTGTCAGTACTTGTTAACCTCTACTATTCCATTTGTTGGATCTGGTGTAGGTGATTTCTTCCATGAGGATGACGTATTCGGTTGGATTTTTGGTACACAGGATTCTCTATTAGATCCTAACTATAGCTATGAGATTCTTGCTACTGATTCTGAGGCTACCGTTGCCATTAAGGAAACAGAGGCAATCTTGGCTCATAAGGATGAAGATGGTGAGTATGATTGGTTCTTCCCATCTGCTCAAAGCTATGCAAGCTTAGATACAACTATAGATACAAACTGGATTCCAAGAGCTTTAAAAGAGTTATTTATTGAAAAAGAAACTGTAATTGCGCGTGGTGCATTCTCTAATTGTGTGGACTTAGAGCACATTACAATTCCACAAAGCTCTATCAAGGAAGTTCTAAACTATGCCTTCTACAATTGTGCTAGTCTTAAGGAAATGATTATTCCTGTAGCGGTTCGTTCCTTACTACCAGAAACCTTCAATCTATGCTCTTCCTTAGAGTATTTGGAGATTCCATTTGTTGGTGTATCTGCTAGTGCGGATGGTCCAGAATCCTTATTTGGTGTAATCTTTGGTACAGTAGACTATGGTACAGGTAAGGATTACATTGCAGAACAGCGCTATGATACAGAGAAGACTGCTCTTCAGTATCACTTACCTAAGAGCTTAAAGAGCGTTAAGATTAACGCTGTAACTATGAACAATATTCCTGCAGGTGCTTTTGAAAACTGTAGCTATATTGAAAGAATAGAGATCACAGGAAATGTTCGTTATATTTATGAACGTGCATTTAGAAATTGTTCTCGACTTGTATCCTTCAAGACACACTATAACCCAGATGGTTATAGAATTGAAAATCCTGAGTTTGTGGCTGCTGAAAATGCTACAACCGATTTACCAGGACAAATCATTGCAAATGACTATGTAAATATCAACAGCAGTATTACAGATGCAGAAGCATCTACAGGTAGATTACCAGATGCAATTGTCTTAATTGATGATTATGCTTTTGAGAATTGTTATACATTACCTTATATGATCTTACCTTCTAGTTTAGAGAGAATCGGTAATTATGCATTTAAGAATATGTTTACCATAAAGTCATTGTATATGCCTAAGAAGGTTACAACTGTTGGTGAATTCATTTTGAAGGGTGCTAAGCATTTAGAAACCTTATCTGTTCCATTTATTGGTGATACCTATAGAGATCCATCCATAGAGGAATTGGGCTACTATTTTGGTTTCATCAGTAAGACGGTAAAGGATTTTAGTACCTATAATGCAAAGGGCGAGCTCGTATTTGATGAGGCTGCCTATAATGAATTTAACAAATTCAATTATTTCTACGATGCAACAAATCATCATATTGCAAAAGTAGATGAATATGGAGTAATCACTCCAGAGGGTGAAAACCTTCGTGGCTACTCTATTCCTAAATCTTTGAAAAATTTATATGTATATAATGCATATCGAATTCAGGAAAAGGCTTGTATCAATATTTCTTCTTTAGAGATGTTAGATTTATCAGAATCCAAGGATTTAGAGTTTATTGCAGATTATGCCTTCTATAACAATAGCAGCCTAGTCAATGTATATCTACCAGGAGATACCTCTGATAGAGCTACTCTATCTAAGGATGATGCTGTTACTTCTATATTGACAAGAATTGGTAATCATGCATTTGAATTGAACACAAAGCTTCAGTGGATTGATTTAGCTTCTCAGGGGGCGCTTTATGAATTAGGAGAATACAGCTTTGCTGGTGCTCCTACCTTAAAGTCCACACTTCCTCATATCATTATCCCAGAAAATGTTTCTATCATTGGTGATTATGCATTTGCTTATAATGGTTTAATTTACATTGACTTAGATGATATTAGAAACACAAAGTTCGGTAATTATATGTTCTATGATAATGATGAGCTGATTTATGTTGAAGTCAATAAGGATATGGAAATTATCGGTGACTATGTATTTGCAGACTGTGATAATTTGGGTAATCCAAATAAGACAGTAGATCCAGCATTAGGTGGTCATCCATATGAGAATAACTATAGCGGTCACTTATACCTAGAAGAAGGTCTAGTACTTCTTGGAAATAGTATGTTTGAGCACGATGATACTTTATATGAGGTTGTCGTTCCAACAACTATAGCTAAGGGTTCTGGAATGGTAGGCACAAGAGTATTTGCAGAAACACAAGGCCTACATCAGGTTGAAATTAAGAATGAGATTGTTGGTATTGAAATGTTCTATTTCAATGAGACAGAATCCTCCTTAGTAACCGCAATCCTAAATCCAGAAATCACAAAGATTGGATATTCAGCCTTCTATAACTGTAAGGAACTAGAAAATGTCACGTTACCAATCAGTGAGCAATTTACAACCATTGAACAAACCTCCTTCTATCATTGTGAATCCTTCACAGAAATCAATATTCCAAGCAATGTTAGAACGATTGAAAACTCTGCGTTTGAAGGATGTATCAATGTTAATGAGGTTGATGGAAACCATGGTTTGACGATTGCTGATGGAACAGACTACATCGCTTCTAACGCATTTAAGGATTTACAGCGTGTAGAAAATTTAGTGATTCCTGATACAGTTACCTTCATTGGAAATTCAGCCTTTGCAGGTACATCAATGCTAAAGGAATTAACCTTACCATTTGCTGGTAATAAGGTTGGTAATACGAATACAGAAGAGGCTTTATTTGGCTATATCTTTGGTTCTAATCGTTATTTAAACAGTTACCGTGCTGAACAAAAGATTTCTGCAAACTCCAATACAATAACTAAGTATTTACCTAAGGGATTAACGGTTGTCAATTTGACGATTGAGGATGTCATTGGTTATGGCGCATTCAACAACTGTGTCTCCATTCAAGAGATTAACCTTCCTAAGGAAACTCTTAAGGTAATTGATTCCTATGCGTTCTCAGGCTGTACAGGATTAACAGGCATTTTAATTCCTGCAAGTGTAGAAGAGATTGGTAGCTATGCCTTTGAAAATTGTTTCGAGATGGAGGAAATCATCTTTGATGGTGATAGCTCCTTAATTAAGGTTGGTGCGTATGCATTTAAGAATTGCCGTGGTATTCGAAGCTTTACCCTTCCTGATTCTTTACAGGAGATAAGCTATGCAATCTTTAATGGTATGCAAAACCTTGAAGAATTGACAATCCCATTTGTTGGAGAAAGAATTGGAAATGATTACTTTGACTATGGTGTGGATTATCAGGGTGAGGCAACCTTTGGTTATCTATTTGGGTCAGCATTAATTGAAAACTTTGCAAAGATTAAATATGTTGATTCTGATGAAATCAGCTTAGATATCTCTAAGGTATTACCAGAATATGAAGCAGAAACCACAATCCATAATATTTTCTCTGCGTTACCTGGCATTGGAAAAACTTCTGTGGCAGAGGGAACAGAGGAAGTAACTGTTGTAGAATTTGGTTCACCAGCATCTATCACAGAAAACACCTTAAAGGTTGAGGTTGCTTTAGATTCTAATATGTTGTTTGTTATGACGGCAACGGGCTCTGGTAAGCTTGTGGTATACAACGCTGAAGGAGAAGTTGTTGAGCCAAAGGGCATGAAGCTTGGAACTACAAATGTAGAAGAAATTGTTCTTTCTAGCGATAAGCAAACCTTTAGATTCAGCTTACCTACAGGAACCTATTATCTTGGTGTTACAGCAGAAGAGGATTCTTTAGCCTCTATGCAGTTATATGAACTAAACACTCAAAGATACCATCGTTCCTTCTCTCCAGCTAACCCGGATTTTGTCACCCCAGATACGGATTTATATTACTGGGCATTAGCTTCTGATTATGATACCTATAAGAACTTCTTTAAGGCTCAGCAGAAGATTAAGCCAAGTGGTAATGAGCCAGAGCCTTCACAAATCGATGAACGCTATGGCAAGATGAGTACAGCTTACTCTATCCCATCTGATGAGGAGTGCATTTCAGTATATCTTCCTATTCGTTTAAGAAAAGTAAATATTACATTAGAGACTCGTATCGGCTATGGTGCCTTTATGAATGCTGATATGATAGAGGAAATCAACTTTACAAATGATACGGTTGAATATATCAATGACTATGCCTTCTATGATATGAATGAAAGAACCTGGACTTGGACAGAGAATTCCTCTGATGCAGGCTCTGATGAGATTGTTCATACAGTGACCTTAAATGGTCTTTCAAGCATGAACTCAGATGGTCAGAATAAGGTATTAATTGGTTCTAATGTAAAGCATATAGGTTATATGGCCTTTATGAACAATGATTCTATCGTTAACCTTGAGATTTCAGCAACGGAAAAGGAAATTCTTCCTTGGGCATTTGCTTGGTCTGATGGATTAAAGAATATTTTAATTAAGAACAATTTATTAGGTGAACATCAGTTTGATAATTGTGATGGATTAGAAAATATAACCATCCCAAGTTGCCTAGAGACGATTCGCACACATGCGTTTGCAGATTGTGACTCCTTAACGGATATTACCATTGAATCCTCTTTACTTGGTGATTATATGTTTGCAAGATGCTCTAAGCTAAAGGCGGTAACGATTCCTTCCTGTGTGACAAATACAGAAAATGGCATCTATGCCTTCGCTTCCTGTCATGCATTAGATACAATTACTATCGAAAATGAATTCATAACGGATTATATGTTCTTTGATTGTGTTAGCCTAGTAGAAATGGATACGACAAATCAGGATACTAATCAATTAAAGACAATTGGCTATGCAGCCTTTGGTTCTTGTGATTCCTTAGAAAAGATTACAGTTCCATTTGTTGGTCACCATGATTTTGCAAGTGGAGAAACTCCTTCTAAGCAAACTCTATTTGGATATATCTTCGGTGAAACTATGGATAAGAAGTCAGCCTTTATGAATGATTTCTATACTTTAGATGAAACAGAACAGACCTTGAGTCAGGATGATTTATCTATCGCAGTTGTTCAAAGATATCAAGGTATTCCAATTGTTGGTGATGAGGTTGATAGTGAGGATTACATTAGCTCTGAGCTTGGAACAGATGAGTATACCTATACCTTCTATGTTCCTGCAAGCTTAAGAACTGTTGTAATTAAGAATGAGGATATCATCGGCTTTGGTGGTATGATGGATTTACGTCAAATTGAGAATGTTGAGTTTGAGCAGGTTGTAACAGTTCAGGATTATGGTTTCTATAACTGTATTTCCTTAAAGAATATCAACAACCCAACCAATGATCCTGACGCTACTGGAGTGCTTGACTTGAAGGCTCCATTGACGAATATCGGTGAATATGCATTTGCTAGATGTATTTCAATTTATGAACTTCATATTCCTGAATCTATTCAAACAGTTGGTGCTTATGCGTTCGCTTATGATAATGCATTGGTAGAGGTAGACATCAACAATGCAGAGATTTCTGATCATATGTTCTACTTTGATTATTCCTTAAGAAACGTAGTAGTTAAGCCATGCACTACAGAAATTGGTTATGCTGCCTTCGGTAGATGTATTGCCTTAGAGGAATTGACGATTCCTTATGTTGGCGCTCATACATGGAATGGTGACTCTAAGGAAACCTTATTTGGCTATATCTTTGGTGAAAATAAGGAATCTGGCGAAGAGTTCAACCTTGCGAAGGCTCACTATCTTGCAACACATCCAGAGGTAACAGACGTTGAGTTTACTACCTATGGAATTCGTGCTACAAGCCAATATTATAGCGATGCCAAGGTAGCAACCCAATTCTATATCCCTATGTCTTTACTAACTGTAAATATATATGAGGATACCGTAATTGGTTATGGTGCTTTCATGAATACAAAGGATATTAGAAATGTTAACTTTGACAGAATTGAGACCATCAGCAAGCGTGCATTTGAAAGCAGTAATTTGTTCAATATCAATAATAGCGAGTATAGCTTGACCTATCAGGGTGAAACCTATACTAACGCTTCTAAGAATCAAAATGGCTCCTATATCTTCCATATGAATGGTAAGAGCTATGCTTCTAGCACTGTAATCTATCTTGGTGAAGGTGTAAAGAATATTGAGGATTATGCGTTCTATGATTGTGATTACATTGTCAGTGTTGTAATTCCAGAATCTTTACATTATGATACGGTTTCAGCAAATAATTCTGTTGTTGGGGATTATATCTTTGCAGATAACGAAAGAATTGAAAATATTGAATTTAGAAATAATGTAATCGGGGATTACATGTTCGCTTATTCCAATTCTTTATCAAGATTATTAGTACCTGAATCTATCACAAAGATTGATACCTATGCCTTTGCATATTCTCCAAGCCTAGTGAATAAGGTTGTCAATGCAGATGATTCTATCACCTATGATGAATGGATTATCTTCAACAATAAGCTTGTCGGAGAGTATATGTTCTATGGCTGTAAGAATCTTGTTTCTATTGACCTATCCCATAAGGAGGGTGGCGTAGATTTCAATGGTATGGAATCCATCGGCTATGCTTCCTTTGGTAGCTGTACCTCTCTAGAGCAAATGACAATTCCATTTGCAGGAGGAAAGGCCTTAGCTGTTGGTGAGATGGAAAGCGAAAAGACCTTATTTGGTTACATCTTTGGTGATGAAAAGACTTCTAAGGATAAGATTGAACAAGAGTATCAGGAAGCAGTAAATAAGAAATATGATGAGTATTATAATGAAGCATGGATCTATCTAGAACAACAAAATCCTAATCTGTCTCCTGCTCAGATTGTAGCCTTAATTCAAAGCTATGAAGCAGAACTAAGAAGAAGAGCGGAGGAGGCTGTTACGAAGGGAACTCTAGATGAGGCATTACGATTGACACATCAAACCTACGATGGTACTACTGTGATGGAGTATTATCTACCACTTTCCTTAAAGAGAATTGTAATGACAGGTGGAGATGTCATTGGTCATGGTGCATTCCAGGATGTTGCTTCTCTAGAAGAGATCATTTTATACTCTGGTTTAAAGGAAATTCATGATTATGCCTTCGATGGATGTATATCCTTAAGAGAAATCATCATTCCTTTCCCAGTTTATGAGATTGGTGCTTATGCATTCCAGGATAACCATGTTCTTGAGCGTGCTGTCTTTGAGAATGTCGAAGTAGAGGATGGTTTAATTCAAATCATCAATAAGGGAACCTTCAGAAACTGCTATAAGCTGAATAATTTATTACTTCCTAAGACGGTTGTAAGAATTGGCAGCTCTGCATTTGAAAGCTGTACCTCTCTATCCTTTACGAGTGATGGAACAAATCCGTTTGTAATTTCTGAAAGTATAGAAGAGATTGAAGCTTATGCGTTCTACAATTGTAGCAGCTTAACTGAATTTACAGTTCCATATCAAAATACAGTATCCATTGGCTATGCAGCCTTTGGTAGATGTATCGGTTTAACAAAGTTCACCGCTCCATTCATTGGAGGAATGGAAAGCGCAGATGCTTCTTATAATCCAATCACGGTATTTGGTTATATCTTTGGAACCGATATTGCAGAGGATCATGAAACCTATGCTGCAGGAACTGTCGCTCCACATGGAGAGAAGATTCCTACAAGCAATAGTGGTCTAACGAGGGTATCTGTTGGCTTTGATAAGAAATTCAACCCACATTATGTAGGTACACATTTCTTAATTCCTACCAATTTAGTACATGTTGTATTAAATAATAAGGATGCTCAGTTGATTGCTGACTATGCCTTCTATAATGTTTCAACTCTTGTAACCTTTGATTCTCCTTTAGCAGAACAAGGGGATACACAGAAGGGCTCAGTATCTGGTATTGGTAAATATGCCTTTGCCTATGCAAAGAACCTTCAATATATGAATAGTGAGTATGGAGTTCAGCTTTTAGATAATCTATACTCCATTGACGAATTTGCGTTCAGTCATGATTTTGCAATTCAGTCTTTAGAGATTCCAACAACCGCTGGTACCCTAGAATCTATTTCAGGTGTGCTTATCGGAACAAATGCCTTTGAATATTTGACGGCACTTGTGGATTTGAATATTCTAAATAACAGAATTGGAGATTATCAATTTAGTCATAATACAAGTCTTTATAAGATTGAAATTCCTGCATCTGTAGAGGATCGTATCGGAACAAATGCCTTTGAATTCTGTACATCTTTAGGTACAAAGGATGAGGCAAATAACCCACTTGTCTTCCAATATACTCAAATCACAAAAGAGATTGGTGGCGATGGCGAGGATAAAGAGGTTTACACCTATAATGTACTTCAGGATGTTTATGATGGCTATGACCTAGTATTTGATGCTAAGGCTCAGTATGAAAGAATGCATAAAGTCATCCAATTTAATAATAATTACATTGGAGAATCTATGTTCTTAGGCTGTACAGGAATCGAAGTAATGTATGTTCCAGATTATATCGAAAGAATTGGTTATGCAGCTTTCGATGAATGTACATCTATGACGGCTATCTATGTACCATTTATTGGTGGTAGACGTTATCCTACGATGACGAATAGTGAGGGCAAAGAGGTTCCAGATGTTAAGAATGCTCAGGCTAAGATTTTCTTATTTGGATACATCTTTGGTGAATCTGACAATGAGTATAATACAGAAGAACTAGAAATGCTTGTTCAGCAGGCGTATAACAGTGTAACAAATGTTGAGGAAAATACACCTCCTATTCCACTACACGAAAATTCAGTAGATGGACATACCAATAAGTTCTATGACTTCTATATACCAAAATCTCTTGTTTCTATCTATTTAGCAGATAGCGAAGAAGCAGACGCGGTGGTTATTGGTCATGGTGCTTGTATGAATATGGAAAATCTATTAACCTTTGAATTCCCTAATACCTTAGCTTATATTGGTAAGTATGCATTCTATAATACTGGTTTGGATACTGCCACGATTCCTGAGGGTACAATTGAGATTGAACAAGGTGCATTCCAGGAGTGTGATATTTCTGAAATTATCATAAAGAATGGTATCGTTGGTGATTCTCAGTTCTATGGCTGTGAATACCTGAAGAAGGTTACTATCCTTTCTGAGGTTGTTGAGATTGGTAAGTCTGCCTTTGGTGCCTGCGTAAGCTTAGAGGAATTGATTATTCCATATGTTGGTCGTTTCTATAATGATAAGCAGGTAACAGATAAGATTACCAAGGAAGAGCGTGATCTCTATGGAGATGAAAAGGTAATTGGCTACTTATTCGGTACAGAAATTAGTAAGACAAGACCAGATCTATGCTATGCTGTTCAGCAGCGTAGTAGCAGTACTAGTCCTATGGTTACCTACTATCTACCTAAGTCCTTAAAGAGAATTGTAGTAACGAATGATACCCAGTTTAGCTATGGTGCATTTATGAACTGTAGATATATGGAGTGTATCTCTTTACCAGAATATCGGAAATATGAGGATACTATTTCTCCGTTTACTACAATTGCAGATTGTGCATTTATGAATTGTAGTGGTTTAATTGGTGCTCATTACGATATTGAAAGCTCCCATTACGTATCTCATAAGCTATATACGGATGAGGGTGAGCGCTATGATAACCCATTATTAAATGATACAACAAAGACAGATCGCTATATGCGAATCCCTGCGAGTGTTACCTACATTGGAGAGTATGCTTTCCAGAATTGCTCTGCCATGGAAAAGGTAAGATTTACTTATCAGGAGGATTTGACTGGTTCATTCTTTGAGTATTACAGAACCATCAAGAATGATTTTGTATATCATGTAATCAGCGATGCAGACTATGATGCCTATGTTAAACCATATTGTACGGCAACGAACCTAAATTCCATTTCTGCCTATGCATTTAATGGTTGTTCAAAGCTGAACTTCTTCTGGTATGAAAATACAAGTGGTGTAATCAATGACAAGGGTGGTTTAATCCTTGATTCAAGCTTTGATACCATTGGTGCTTATGCGTTTGCAGATTGTGATGCATTAGTAAATGTTAAACTTCCTGCAAGCATTGAAACGGTTGGTACTCATGCCTTCTATGATTGTGATAGCTTGACGGATATCATCTTAGATCCAGGATATCACATTCTTGGTGCTCATATGTTTGAAAGCTGTCAGAGTCTAACAACTGTGACAATTCCAGATACAGTAACCACTGTGAATGAGTATGCCTTTGCCAACAATAATTTGACTGAGGTAGAACTAAAGAATAGTGTTATTGGAGATTATATGTTCTACAATAATACGAAGATATTTGAATTCGCTCCAGAAGGACTGAATGAAAATACAAGCAATGTAATTCTATACCAGGTAGATGTTTTATCTAACATTGGCTATGCAGCCTTTGGTGCATGTACAAGTCTTCAGCAGATGACCTTAACCTTTATTGGTAGCCGTAAGGAGGAAAATGGTAATACATTTGATTCATTATTTGGTTATATCTTTGGTCATACTCGTGTTGAAAATGTAACCTATGCTGCTCAACAAACCTATGCCGATGAGTTTGAAACTCAAAAGGTTAAGATTTATAACAATGGTAGCTATGAGGAAAGAAACTTCACGGTAGACAGTAGCTTCTATATTCCAACCTCTCTAAGAAAGGTAACTTTACTAGAAGAAACTGTAATACCTTATGGAGCTTTCATGAATACTAAGATTGAAAGTATCCTATTTGACACCATTGAAGAAATCAGAGATTATGCTGTTTATAACAACAAGTCTTTGATAGATGTGAATGCTACCTCCTCATTAAATACCTTTGAAATCAGCTTCAATGATAATATGAAATCTATTGGCTCCTATGCATTTGCGGGAGTAGATAAGATTCGTAGTGTCGTTGTGAACCATACGATTGGTAAGCAGGTTTCTAGAGGTGCTCAGGAGGGCTATTTAGGAGACTATGTATTTGCAAGCAATAGAGCCTTGACGAATATAGTACTCAACAACTACGAGTTGGGTGACCATATGTTTGATGGCTGTTTAAGTCTTGCCTCCGTAACTGTACCTGCTCAAATTCAGTATGTTGGTACGCACGTATTTGCAAACAACCCTAGCCTAACCTCCTTTGAGATGGAGAATGGTATCATTGGAGAATATATGTTCTACCATGATTTAGGATTAAAGACAGTACGTGTTCCAGCTAATGTAAAAGAAATTGGCTATGGTGCATTCGGTGCCTGTGCAAATATTACGTCTATGAGTTTACCATTCATTGGTATGCATCAATTTGAAGAAACTTCTTCAAAGTTTGAAGGTCTATTCGGTTATATCTTTGGTCATAAGACAGAAAGTGATGCTGCAATGGAGGAGATTATCCAAACCTATGAGGGGAATGAAATTCAATCTGTTCATGAGGATATCACCGCTAAGCAAAATGTTTCTGTTTTAGATACAGTTTATACCTCTAAGGATCTTGATCCAGGTACAGAGGGATACCATTTCTTAGTTCCAAAGCGTTTAGTGACAATCTCAATCCATACGGATACAGTTGTAGGCTATAGCGCATTTATGGATATGCATATGGTTGCAAGCTTCAATTTAGACGCCGACTTTACAGCAATTAAGTCTCATGCGTTTGAGAATTGTAAGTCAAGTAGCTTTACAGAAATCTCTTTACCTAATACGATTTCAAGTATTGAGGAGTATGCATTTAAGAATTGCTATCATTTAAGTGATGTTGAATACAACTCTAACAATAAGCTGACAAAGATTAGTGAGGGAACCTTCTATAACTGCTACAATTTAAGTACTGCAGAAATTCTTCCAAGCATTCGTACAATTGAGGATTATGCATTCTACAATTGTATCGCTTTAACCACTGCCGTAGTTCATAAGGATGTTGCAGAGCTTGGCTATGCGGCCTTTGGTGGTTGCGTTGGCTTAACCTCTATTGAGCTTCCATTTGTTGGTGGTATTCCATATGATGCTTATAAGGCAATCGTTGAGGATACGACAAAGACGACAGAGGAAAAGACGATTGCAAAGAAGAAGACCTTATATGGTTATATCTTTGGCGAGCTAATTCCAGGCTATGAACAGGGCGTATTTGAGGATGCTCTATACACAGCTTATCCATTAGCTTCAGAACAAAGATATGAGGAATATAGTATAGCTCATCAAATTGGCTACCATTTCTATATTCCAAAGAAGCTTACCCATGTCACATTAAATAATGTAGAAACTATAGGTGAGCATGCGTTTACAAATGTTTTAAATATGGAACATATTGTATTCGTAAATACAAATAAAAAATTAACTGAAATCCTGGATTGTGCCTTTGAGGGTGCTTCCGCATTAAAGGATTTGTTCATACCAAACAGTGTAGGAACGATAGGAGAATACGCATTTGCAGATTGTACAAGTCTAGCAACCGTAGTATTTGAGACAGGCAATACCGTATTGAAGGAGCTGTCCGCATATACATTTGCAAATGACAAGTCTATCACTGCAATGAAGGTAGCAGCAAGTCTAAGTGCAGACTTAACAGGCTTAGAGAATACCTTACCAGATAGTGTAATCACGATAGGAGAAGGAGCTCTATTGAACTGTTCAGGCTTAAATGACTTTGTCGTATCAAAGCATGTAACAACGATAGAGGAAAAGGCATTCGGAGGCTGTAGCGGTCTAACGGAGTTAACCTTACCATTTATCGGAAATCATCGCTATGAAACGAACAAAGAGGATACAACGACATTTGGTTATATCTTCAGTACAACGTTAGAGGATATCCTTGAGGAAAACAAGGAAGGATTAGCAGAGGTAGAGCAGAATGGCAATACCTACTACATACCAAAGAGTCTAGCAACCGTACATGTAACAGATGATACAAAGATAAAGGAATACGGCTTTGCCAACAGTACAATGCTTAAGGAAGTAAGCCTACCAGAGGGCTATAATGAAGAGAAGAACTTCACCGAGGTAGGAGCATACGCATTTGAGAATTGTACAGAGCTAGAGGGAATCAGCTTCCCAGCAACGACAACAACGATTGGAGAGTATGCATTCCACAATTGTCCAGATGAAGCATTTACAGAGTTATTCATACCAAACAGTGTAGGAACGATAGGGGAATACGCATTTGCAGATTGTAAATCCTTAAGCAAGGTAACCTTTGAGGACTTGATCCAAATTGAGGAGATTGCAACGGGTACATTCTACAATGCAACTAGCCTAAAGACCGTAATTACTTCTGCTCAGAAGGATGAAAATATCGTTACAGTTCCAGAGTCTGTAAAGACCTTAGGAGATTATGTGTTCTTTAATGCAGCATCTGCAACTGAGGTAATTTTACCTGATAGTCTTGAGACTGTAGGCAAGGCTATCTTAGGTGGTGCTAGCAGTGTGGCTAAGCTCACAACACCATTCATTGGTGAGGCTCGTCATGATATTTGTGGCTATGAACCAACCTATGATAGTGAGAATACAGTTTATGGATACTACTTTGGTTCAGAAGCTGAATATACAAAATATTTAGATGAATCTAAGAGTGGCTTTGAGCTTGTAAAACAGACGTATGGTGCATTAGAATCTGAGACTGTAAGCTATTATGTTCCAAAAGCCTTAAAGGATATTACTATCACGGATACGATTGTAATCCATTATGGTACCTTCTCTAATGTTTCTTCTGTAGAGAATGTAGTCTTACCAGAAGCCTTACAGGTAATTGAGGATTATGCATTCTATAATACAAAGAACCTTAAGACGGTATACTTTGGTACTGACAATACAACAAGTGAATTGACTCATATTGGAAACAGCGCCTTTAAGGATGCTGTAAGCCTAGTACGCTTCAATTCAAATAGTGATGCAGAGGGTGTAATTGTTCCTTCTAAGGTAGTAGCATTACAGGATTCCGCATTTGAAAACTGTAATTCTATTCAAGCAGTTACAATTCCAGAATCTGTTGGAACAACAGAAGATGGTTTAGTAGGTGCATATGTATTTGCTGGCTGTGATGTTCTAGCAAATATCCAAATTTTGAACCATTGGATTGGCGCTCATATGTTCGACAATGCAGATAACTTCCCTGTTGATTTTGATATCACGAAGGAGGATTATGATATTCCTGCGTTAAGAGAGGTTACAATTCCTGCAAATGTTACAAGAATTGATGAGTATGCCTTTGCAAATAACTCAGAATTAAGAATCGTTAATATTCAAAATAAGGTTCTAGGAGATCACCAGTTCTATAACTGTCCTAGATTAAATCGTATTGAAATCCCACAAGATGTAACAGAGATTGGTGAGGGCGCATTTGGAGACTGTATCAGCTTAGTTGAAATTTGGATTCCATTTGTTGGTGGTCATGCATATAGTACAGATGGCCGAGATTCCTTACTAGGATATATCTTTGGTACTACATCTAAATATAGTGATGCCGTTTTAGCACAAAATGCATATGTCAAGGCAACAACTCAAAGCTATGGAGAGAATCTAGCAGAAACCTACTATATTCCAACCTCTTTAAGAATTGTTCATGTGACAAATGATAGTGCTGTTGGTTATGGTGCATTCCATAACTGTGATGGCTTAACTACAATCACCTTAAGTGATAAGCGTGTGATGGATGGAGTAGAAACACCATTCACCTCTATTGGTGCTTACGCTTTCGCTGGCTGTATGAATTTAGGTAATAAGCTATTAGATGACAGCTATATTGAGCTTGAATACTTCGCTGTTCCTGCAACGACAGAAAGCATAGGAGAATATGCGTTCAAGGGTTGTCATGAACTGAAGAAGGTAGAGTTTGAGGGCGATGTGATTGAAGAACTAGCAACAGGTCTATTCTATGATTGTTATAAGCTAAAGACTGTTTTAGCTGTTGATCATCAGGAAGAGGGCAAGGTTAACTTTGGCTCTAAGATCCATACCTTAGGCGACAAGGTGTTCTTCAACTGTGTTGCGATGACAGATATAACCTTACCAGATGCTGTAGAAGAGATTGGTGAGCATGTATTCGGTGGCTGTGGTAGCTTAGTATCCTTAGATGTTCCATTCGTAGGACGTCAGCAATATGCAGAATGTGAATCTGCTGAGCAGCATAAGGAAAGTGTTATCTTTGGCTATTTCTTTGGTAAAGACAGCACAGATACTTACTATAGTCCATCTCTATTAGTTGCGTTAGACCAGAGATTAGCTGGTGCTAAGGCAATCGTGGATACCCCTATTTCATTGACAGATGTGAAGGTTCGGTTACAGGAGGTTCTACATACGGGTACATTCTATGAGTGTGATACCTTAGTAAATGTCACCTTACCTTACTGCTTATATAAGATAGAGGATAGTGCCTTCTATGGTGCACAGGAAATTGTTAGAGTTGGCTTTGAAAATACAACTGCAGAAACTGAAATCATGTTAAGTCATATCGGTGTATCTGCATTCAATGGTTGTGTTAAGATGGCAGACTTTAACGCAAATGATACCTATATGGTTTACTTACCAGCAAAGGTAACTCACCTGATGGATCGTGCATTCTACAACTGTGATGCCATTGTGAATCTATATGTTCCTTCTGTAGTTGGTGAAAACGTAGGAGACTATGTATTTGCTGAATGTGAGAAGCTAGCAGAGATTACGATTGACAATGTCAAGATTGGTAACTACATGTTCTTTAATGATCCTTCCTTAAATAATGTAGTAGTTCCAGATAAGGTTACAACCATTGGCTATGCAGCCTTCGGTGGATGTACAGGTCTTACCAATATTACAGTTCCATTTGTTGGTGGTCATAAATATACAGAGGCTTCTTCTGAATCCTTATTCGGATACATCTTCGGTAAGGTTTCCTCTAAGAACCCGAATATCTATGCAGCACCACAGAAGTATTCCGATGCTGCCAAGAGCGAAACATACTACATTCCTGAGGCTTTAAAGACCGTTTATGTAACGAATGTAGATCATGTAGTAGGCTATGGTGCATTCATGAACTTTGCAGGTCTAACCAATGTATATTTACAATATGGAGAAAATCCTCAGGATACCTTCCAGATTAATGATTATGCATTCTATGGTTGCCGCAAGCTTGAGGAGATGGTTATTCCTACTCCTACAGACTATCTAGGAAGCTATGCATTCTATGAGAATGACAGCTTAACTAAGGTAGAATATGCTGGCGATGCAATTTCTGAGATTAAGGAATATACCTTCTATGGCTGTGATGTGTTAAATGATTTCAATAAGAACACAGAATATACGATTGTGATTCCTGAGTGTATCACAAGTATTGGTGATTATGCGTTTGCAGAATGTGTTGGTATGGAAAGTGTGATTTTAGCCGACCTTACCACTCATATTGGCCATTATGCCTTCTATAATGCAAACCATATGAAGAAGGTAGATCTAAAAGAGATTACCTACTTAGGTAATTACGCATTTGCTCATGCTGAAGCATTGGTAAATATCCTATTACCGAATACACTTGAGGATTATGTTGGTGCTTATGCGTTTGCTGATACCTATGCCTTAGAAAGTATTGCAATCAACAATACCATTTTAAGTGATCATATGTTCTACAGATCAACTCAACAGGCACAGCATAAGATGAATTTGGTTGTTCCAGCTTATGTAACTTCCTTTGGAAATTATATATTTGCTGAGGCAACGAAGCTACAAGAGGTGCAAATGCATGCTTCTATGAAGGATGTTGCAGAAGGTAAATATATGTTTGCTTCCTGTACGGCTTTAGTAGATGCTCAGTTTACAAGTAGCGAAATTGCTGTAATCAAGGAAGGAACCTTCCAGAATGCAAGTGCATTACCTGAATTTGACCTTCCACAAACCATTACTACCATTGAGGATTATGCATTCGATGGAACCAATTTAAGTGATTTAGCAATTCCTGCTTTGGTTACCTCTATTGGGGCTTATGCTTATCGTAATAATGATAAGATTAGAGAATTATATATTCCAGAGAATGTTAAGCATATTGGCTATTCTGCATTTAATGGCTGTTCAGGTCTATTGAAGATGACATTACCATTCATTGGTTCTAATGCGGCAGATACAGATGCCTATGCTACACAGTCTGGTTCAGAGTCTCTATTTGGATTTATCTTTGGTCGTGACTTCTATGAGGGTGCAACCTTAATCCATCAATTTATGAAGGATTACAACGAAGCCTTAGGAAGAACGGTTAAGAAGTCCTTTAGAGATGAAACAGGCGCTATCGCATATGATAAGAACGGATTTGGCCAATATATCAATGAAGATGGAGAAATTTCTGGAACGCCTTCTGTATTTGGTGAGGCTTTCTGGGTACCAAGTAATTTAGCAAAGGTAGAGTTCTTAGATGTCTTCACAAGAATTACTAATGGTCAGATGTCAGGTGTTACAACGCTATATGACGTTAAACTTCCATATCATATTGAAGAAATAGAAACTGCTGCCTTCAGTGGTGAAACAAATTTAAGATACATCAATGTACCTAAGCCTGCAGAGATTCTGCATGAAGCGGTATTTGAGGATATGTATGAAAATCCTGAAAAGAATGAACAATTCTTCATCACAGCAAGCTATGATGTAACAGGAGATGGCGGCTATCCAGATGGCTGGGTAACTGGTTTAGATGTTCCTGTAGCTAAGAGATGGCATACGAAGTATCTTGTAATCTATGAAGAGGATGCAGATATCTTCATTTATGATTATGATTATGAGACAGGCACCTTCAAGATTATTGGTTATACTGAATTATTACCAATTCATATTATGAACCATAGAGATAGCCTTGGTAGATACATCTTACGTATCCCTGAGCAGAGAAGCTTACATGACGTGGTTGAAATCACTGATCGTGCGTTATTAGATTATGCGGATAAGGTAGATGAGTTCTTTGCAGAGCTTAGTCCTCAGTATAGTCATTTGACCAATAGAAGTCAGCTAGAGATTAGTGGTATTGCAATCTCTAAGAATATTGAACGCTTAGGACAAGAGATTATCCTTGGTGGTGAAAACTTTGTAGCCTTTGTCTCTAGAGTTAAGGGTGAAACAAACTATATCCCTGAAGAGGAATGGATTTCAGGTGGCGACGCTTTAGTTTACTATGGCGATGGAGTAACTTGGACTCTATCTGCTGATCAGAGTATCTATCAGATTATGCTGAGTGGTACAGATATCAGCCTTGACCTAGATAGCTTAGAGGGCTTAGAGTATGATCCAGAAACTGGATACTATATCACCTACTCTGGTCAAGAATTCTTACCTAAGCCAGTCATTCGTTTTGATGAATCCAATGAAAATACGGTACGTGTTGGAAATGCTAAGCTTCCAAAATATGACTTAGCAAATACGTTCGGTCAGGGAGAATATCAGGCGAACTACTGGAATAATGAAAATGTATCCTATGATGCAGAAGGAAATGTAATTTCTGATGCATGGGTATATGTATTTACAAACAATACTGCAGTCTTTACAAACCGTCCAGTTTCTGGATTAAAGGTAGATGAATCCTTATGGTGCGATGAGATTGTAGATTACGGATGGGGCTATACCGAGGTTGGTCTTGTTCCAGATGCTCGTAAGATTTCCTTCAAGATTGTTCGTCGTATCTTAACGGTAGAGTTGAGTGACGAGAAGACCTTCGAGGAAGGCGACATTTGGGAGAACAGCGATTGGTCAGCTTCTAATCCAATCGTTTCCGTAAACAATTTTGCAACTGCTGGTGAACAGCTCAATGGTACATTAAGATTAAATACACCAGATGTATTAGTAGATGAAGCTGGAAATGTAATCTCTTATACTGATCTTGCAACTCAGTTCAATTGGGCAAGCAATTATACGATTACTCGTGGTTCTGTGGATTTGACAAAGAACTATGAAGTTCAATTTACTTTAAGTGTTAAGGTAAATAAGAAGGAAATCATGGTATACTGGTCTAATATGACGACAGAATTTAATGAGAATAAGAGATTTATCTTGCCTAGAGCTTATGTAAATGTCAAGGAAGGCTTTGATCCATATACGGCATGTCCAATTTGGGTGGATGTATTCAATGACAACACATTAGTTGAAAGCTATGAATGTAATCAGGATTACACCATCGGATCCTTAAGTATTGAGATGGCAGGCTTACTTCTTGTTCAGGCAAGAACAACTTCTAACAACTACATCTTGTTGAATGAGGTTAATGTATTTGTAATTGAAAAGATTACCGTAGATACACCATTCGTTTATGGAGAATTAACGTATGATAAGATCAATTATCAAAGATATATCGATGTAACAATCAGTGATTTATATGATTATTACTTTGATAAGGAGTGTACCGATAAGATTGCTTATGTTCCTTATGGAACAGATCCTGCCCATATGGTTGAAGCCTTTGTAAATCAGATTTATGAACGCTTATGTACTAATGGTAAGCTTTTGGCTCAGGAATATAAGATTTATGCTAAGCTGAGAAACTCTGATAGCTATCAGTGGCGTGATTATCGTAATCCACTTTATAGAGAAGATGTATTTGCATTACCAATTATTATTGATAATGAGGATATATTCTTTGATTTAAGCAGTATCGTTCTTGAATACAAGCATGGCATCACAGAGCTATCCTATCGCTTCCGTGGTAATGTGGATGTAACAAAGAATAATATTGTTTATGCAACACATTACTTAGATTTATTCTTCACAGTACCTAATGTAAAGGGCTTCTATGACTATACAAGTGCATTATTAAAGCTAGTGGGTACAATCGATGGTGAGGACTTGTTCCAAAATCAGACGACGAAGATTTATACTACAAATAACTATCGCTTAGTATTGAGCGAGGCTATTGAAGTAATTTATCCGAACTTAGATGTTACGATTGAGGACACAGCACCATCTGAATTCAACTTGACTCGTAAGGAGTTAATTGAGGGTACAAATTACTTTGAAGGTGAGTTTACAGCTGTTTATACTCCAGGCGATATCCACAACTTCGTTATTGATGCAAAGCGTGCGGATGCCTTCATCCAGTATAGCTATGATGGTGAAACCTGGATTGGAGTACATGGTGGTTTATGTAATGTTCCAAGCAATTGGACAGAAGCAGGAACCTACATGCTATATTACATTGTAACTTGTGATTATTATAAGCCAGTTCATGGTACGATGACTGTGAAGATTGCTAAGGCTTCCTCAACGATTACCGTTGTAAATCGCGATTCCTTAAGCAAGATTTATGATGCTTTACCAGTTCTGCCTGAGGTTACGGTTACAGGTAGTACAGCTGAACCAAGAATCAGCTTCCATCCTGAACGTACAGATTTGACGGCTGAAGAATTAGCACAGCTACCATTCCTAGACCGTTATAGTATTTTAGGATATAGTA
Source organism: uncultured Mollicutes bacterium (assembly GCA_900540705.1). Classification (GTDB taxonomy): domain Bacteria; phylum Bacillota_I; class Bacilli_A; order Acholeplasmatales; family Anaeroplasmataceae; genus Pelethenecus. Next base: position 108,568 of record UQGR01000001.1, on the reverse strand, counting down.
CAGCTGTCAATGCCGGCAATTGGCTATTGAAGGTTGTATTAGATAGTGATGACAACTATAGAGAAGTTGTATCCTATGTTGAATTTACTATTTCTAAATTCGACTTTACGATTGAGTTCAATGAGGAAAGAATTTACAACAAGGTAAATATCTATGAGGGTGAATATTCTACGATGTTTGCTGACCAGCAGCTTGATGTAGAATTCAAGTTTGGTGTAGTTCCAAATGTTGCAGATGCAACCTATACTTACGCTGCAGGAAATATTGTAATGTCTAAGGAGGCCTTCCATATCTACCTAGAGAGTAAGGAAATTAGTTTAGCGAACTTCAATATCACCTATGATATGACAGTGAAGATTCTAAAGACGACTCCTCAGGTAACTGTAGAGGCAAAGGATAAGGTATACGATGGTATTCCTTATGCTGATCCAAAGGTACTTACAACCTCTGATTCTCTTCCTGAATTTACTTACTTTACTAAGGCTGGCGTAGAGCTGCCAACAGCTCCTACCAATGCTGGTGAATATAAGGTACGTGTATTCTTAGAGGAGAACAGCAATTCCTTAAGCTTTGAGGGTATGTTTGAATTCACAATTGAAACTAAGGTATTAAATGTGGAAAGTGGTTCATCTACTCTTGAGTATACTGGCTCCTTTGTAGCTCCAAGCTTCTCTGTAACTGGAGACAATGAAGGAATCTATCGAATTATTACAACCCCTGCAGAGGGATATGATGGCAGTTCTGTAGGTAATCAGATGGTTAATCTGTCCTTAGATGATGAGTCTGGCAACTATAGTCTAAACATTACTTCTAAGTCCTATAGAATCATCAATAGAAAGATAAAGCTTGCACATTCTGAGCGTATGGCTATAACAGGCGAAAACTACCGCAAGGAGTTAAGCGACTTTAACGAGCTTCTACCAGAGGGTATGTATTTTGTTGGATATGTGACAACAACTGCAGCTACCGTTGGTGTATACAATAGATTTGGTACACATCTAGTTGCGGAGGGTGTTGATATTCTAAATGCAGAAGGTCAAAGTGTATTAAGCAACTTTGATTTAACATATCAGTTTAATATTGTTATTACCAACCCACTAATTGAGCATACGGTTTTAGATGGTACGTTAGTTGATGGTGTATGGGAGGTTTCTTACGATTACGATGCATTAATGCATAAGGCAGTCGTTTTAACAGACGTTCCTGGTGCTCAAGTATCCTATCGTGCAAATAATGCAACCTCTGTAACTCCATTTGATTATCGTTCCGCAGTAGATTTAGAGATTACATATATCATTACAGCTCCTAACTATGAAATGACTACCGGAACCATTCATTTTGTGATTCGTCCAATTCAATTATCCATTGAGTTTACAAATCCAGATGCAATGCATGGTAAGAAGTTTGATGGTAAGGATATTGCGATTGAGTATAGTATTTCTCCTATTTCTGCACCTTCTAAGATTAAGTTCTACAAGAATGGTGTTCAGACATTATCTACGTTTGAAATTGGTGTTTATACAGTTGAAATAACAGTAGAAGATACTCAAAATTATTATGGCTTCATCGAGACATTTGAATATGAAATTGAAAGAAACTATATGAATATTGAGATTCTATCTAGCTACTTAAAGCAACAGTATACAGGTGATGCAGTATTAAATCCAATTGTGATTTCTTCTGTAGCTTCAACCGCAGAAAATACGACATTTACTTTCTATAGTCTAGATGATTTAGATACTCCAATTTCTAATCCATCAGAGGTTGGTAAATATTTGGTTGTAATCTGTGTTGAAGGAAATGAATACTATTTAACGACAGAAAAAGAATTTGAATTTGAGATTGCAGCTACTGAATTATATGTTGAGTGGGAGGTAGAAGATCAGTACATCTATAATGGTACTGTTCAAACGCCAAGTGCATTCACTACAGATTTAGATGGCAATCGGATTGAATTAATTGTTGAGGTTGAAGATGGTTCTATTTTAGCAGGAACCTATACAGCTACTGCTAAGCTTCCAGAGGGATATCCAAATTTCGGAACCTTAAATGACACCTACACCTATACAATTAAGCCTTATACCTTCAACCTAAGCTATGCTGATGTTGATGTATTAGCTGATACAGAGCATAACTATGAGGTAGTGGTAGATGAGGTAGAAGATTTACTTGAAAATCATACGATTTTATTTGAATTCTATCTGCCAGCTGAAAAGCGTATTCGTGGTATGATTTATGATAGTATTGGTGATGTAGTTGTTACAAATCTTGCTATCCTTATGGATGGTGAGGATGTTACTTCTTGCTTCAACATTAACTATAGTATGTATCTTGAGGTTCACCTTCCAAGAATTGAGTATGAATTTAAGGATGCTACCTTAGTCAATAACCATTACCAATATGAAAAAGAATATGATGGTGAGGCTTTAGTTCCTGAATTAATTGTATTGACAGATCCTGATAACTGTATTGTTTTGATGGAAGTGTTAGAATATGTTGAGGCAGGAGTATACAAGCTTGACTATGAAATTATCCTAGAGGGACATGAAACGGTAAGGGATACCTTAACCATTACCATCAAGAGAAAGAATTATGAAATTGAGTTGATAAATGAACTGGATAAGATCTATGACGGAGTTCAAATCTTCCCAGAGCTTTCCATCTTCGGTACACAATATAATACACCAGAGTTTGATGAGCTTGGTCTAACTGTATTTATCAACTATTATCAGGATGGCTCTTACTTAGGATATGCACCAGTGAATGCTGGTAGATATCAGATAGAGGTTGTCGTATGTCAATCTGCAAACTATGCAGAAACTCATAAGACATTTGACTTTGAGATAGAAAAGGCTGAAAGTGATATCAAGGTAAATAATATGGCTGATGCCCAGTATGACTTTACTAAGGTATATGATGGTACAGCGTTGACCATCGCTGCTAAGCAAACCGATTCTAAGGTCTTTGCCGACATCCTTTATGAGGTAATTGGAAATGGGGCAGTAAGCTACTCCTTCTATAATGCAGATGGTGCAGTTTCATCCATCATAGATTCTGGTGAGTATACAGTTCAATTCCATGTTTCTGAAAGTGATAATTACAAAGCATATGATTCTAAGCATTATACAATTCAAGTATTAAAGAAGCATATCTTCTTCGGTGATTTATCTGCTGAATTCATGAAGAATTATGATGGTGAACGCTTCAGTATTGATGCAAGTAACTTCTCAATTCTAAAGGCAGAAATCATCAAGGAGTGGATTGGCGAAGGTGAATTTGCATTCTACAATGTCAATGGTGTAAGCTTAGTACAGGATCCAAGACCAGGCTTAACAGTTGAGGGTATGATTCATACAATTACTGGTAACCAGGGTACCTATATCAATAACAATCATTTTGATATTTCTGATTTGATTGTTAGAGATGAACATGGTCAGGATATCACTAAGAATTACATCGTAGATGTATTTATGAATGTATACATTAAGCCAGCTAAGATTGAGGTTACTTGCAACAGCTATGAGGTTGATTATACTGGTCAGGCCTATACAATCAATCCAAGACCTGTATTAGAAGAGGGCGTTTCTGTTCAGTATCAGGTTCTATATAGTGCTGATGGTAAGAATTATCAATTGAGTCCAATTCGCTATAGCGATTGTGGAACATATACAATTTACTATAAGGTTGTCTTTGCTAACTTTGAAGAGGTAGAAGGTTCAGCTGAGGTTACAATCCATAAGATTGATGCTAATGAAATCGTTGTTTCTGAAGATTTATCTAAGGATTATGATGGTTTCGCAGTAAAAGAGCCTCTATATAGTTCTAATACTGATGGTGTTGCCGCATATCACTGGTTCAAGCAAAATGCTTCAGGTGAATATGAAGAAGTAGAAGGTGCAATTACAGTTGGTAAGTATAAGGTTCTAATAGAGATTGCAGAAGGTACAAACTACTTAGCTATTTCTAAGGAATTTGAATTTGAAATATCCGTAAGAGAAATCACTCTAACATGGTCTTCTAATTTATTCTTCTATAATGGCTTAGTTCAAATGCCTAAGGCATATGTATTAGTATCCTTAAAGGATCCAATCGATGTAGTCGTAACTGCAAATGATGAATCTATCAACCGTGGTCTTTATACAGCTACAGCAACAACAACAAATACGAACTATAAACTTGTGAACCCAACCTTCGCTTATTCTATTGATTATCGTGTAATAGATGTACCAGAGGAAATCGTAAGAGAATTTACTGGTCGTGAAATCTCCCTTGATTACAATGACTTCTATACACCTAGTCAGTCTACTGTCTTAAATGTAGGTACTTATGATGTAACTCTTGTATTAAATGACAAGGATAACTATAAGTGGAGAATCGTATTAGAGGATGGCTCAACCACAACCAGCACAGAGGATGCTCATGTTACAGTTAGAGTTACTGCAGCAGATATATCTTCTGCAAAGGTTAGTGAGATTAAGGATCAAAATTACACAGGTAAGGCAATTACACCTACTCCAACAATTTCCTTCTTTGGAAAGACACTTGTATTAGGTAAGGACTACACTGTTACTTATGAAAATAACGTAGAAGCAAGTTCTAATGCCATCATTCGTGTAACAGGTTGTGGAAACTATACAGGCGAACTTGAGATTACCTTCAAGATTAAGCTTACCGTATTCACAATCAAGGAGGATTCTAATTATGAATTCCTAGTTGCAAAGAATGCAACAACCTTAGTTAAGGATCCACATAAGGTTTATAAGTCTTCTCAGAGAGTTGTTGTAAGAAATGTAGAAGAACAAACTACAATCCAAGACTTCTTGAATAATTTCAATCTTCAGGAAGGTCAGTCTGTACTAGTATACAACAATAGAAATGCAAAGGTTAATGCCAATGCATTTGCTACAACCTATATTGGAACAGGCTACCGCATCCTACTTAAGGAAGGTGCTGCAACGAAGGATATCATCTATGTTGCTGTAAATGGTGACTTAGATGGTGATGGTATGGTAATCACGCCAGACTTCATGCAATTACAGAACTTCGTTTCTGGAATGGGTAACCTATCTTATGAGTATTATGCAGCTGCAGATATGGATAATGATGGTCTTGTTACAAACAGCGATCTAGTTGAAATGCTAAATCGTATCTAAAAAGAAATAGTCCTATTCGTAAAGAATAGGGCTGTTTTTTTTGTATACTACAAAATATCTAATTGAGCATAGAAGGCTTATAAAAAAAGTTGATCAATAAAAAAGATAATGCATTTCCCAATTATTTCCAAATATTGATTCTAAAGATATAATTATTAAATCGCCTGCATCCTCGACAGAAGAAGTAGGGAGTTTTTCTTTAAATCCTAAATCTAATAAAATATCCCCTATCTGCAAGCGTTTTTACAAGATAAATTTTTTTCATCATATTTTTTAGAAAAAACCTTAAAAATAGGCGAAAAAAGCAAGAAATGTATAAAAAAAAGGACTTATTTTGTTGAATTTATTTACAAATAGAGGTATAATGACGATGGACTAGTGTGCCAAAAATCTAGTATTTGAAAAACAATGAACATTTTATATATATTTTTTGACGGACAAAAATAATAAGAAAGGATGATTTCTTATGCTTAAAAATTTAAATCAGAAAGGAAAATGGCGACTACTATCGGTTATATTTGGGTCAATTGCATTGGCTTCGATTTTAGTCATTACAGTTTTAAGTTTGACTGTAAGTCCAAATAAGGATGATAACAAATCCAATTTGGATAGTACGACAACTACGTATGACCAGGCTTATTTTGATGCTTTGCTAGAGACGAATAAGCAAATCGATACTACCTTGTTCAAGTATACGGTTTATAATACGGCAGCAGATGCGCCAGATGGGAAAACTGCAGGACGTTGGTTTACAGGTATTGATATGACCAGTTCTTATTGGAATAGTGTTTCCTTTGCTCAATATCTAACCCAGCATCCATCCTTGGTTATTCCTGAAAGCTATGCGACTGGAGATAAGGTTGTTGGTGTAGATTTACGTAATCAACCAATGAAGAATTATACAATCTATCATTTTATTAAAGCGATTGTAATTCCTGATTCCGTAAAATATGTGACGACAGGTTCCTTAAATAGTTTCGCGAACCTTGAATATTTAAAGATGCCTTTTGTTGGAACCTCTCGTGGTTCCTCAGGAACAGGTATGAATTATTCTCTTGCTCAGGTTATGCAGAATGGCGGAAAAACAAAGCCAACCAGTGATTGCTTTGCATCTATGTTTGGTGAGCCATTTGATATTAATGTGGCTTTAACTGGTGCATGGAGCACTGACAAATCAACCAACTTCTGGTTAAAGTGGGATGGTGTAGGAGCTTATAATGCTGGTAACGTAAGTTCTATTGAAGCCTTTGATCATTACCAACAGAGAGATATCTCAGATTTAACTCCTACAGAAAAGGCAAATGCCAAGCTGTATGAGGTATTATGGGCTGAAATATCAAATCAATCTCCTACCTTCCAATATTTGATTCCAAGAAGTCTACAGTGGATTATTGTAACAGATGATACTAAGATAGGAAATAATGCTTTTACAGGATGTACGGCCCGTCATATTGAGATTCCTGATTTTAAGAGCTCCTCTTTTGCTTTTGGTAAGATGGCATTTTCAGAGTGTCAAGAATTAAAGGAAGTTATATTACCTACTAAGATGAATGTTTCTTTCGGAGAAGGAACCTTTAATACATGTCAGTCTCTTGAGAAGTTGATTTTACCTCCAGCTTTAGAGAGTATTCCAACTTCATTCTTATATCAGGCAATCAACTTAAAAGAATTATATATGCCTGCAAGTATTAAAGAAATTAATGATGGCGCCTTCAAGGATTGTCAGTCTTTAGAAAAAATAGTTTTATATAGTGGTAATAGTAGTGCTGGAATAACAGGCGATTATGAGGCAGATTTAGCTGCAGGTCAGGTATTAAGAAGCTCTTATGATTTTAACTTCCCAGCTGCCTTAACTAAGATTGGTAAGAATGCCTTTGAGAATTGTCAGAATTTATACGATTTATCTATTCCAGAGAGTGTTACATCTATTGGGTATTCCGCTTTTGGTGGATGTACAAAATTGAAAAAAATGGTTATTCCATTTGTTGGTGCTCATAGTGGAAATTGTACAGACAAATGTCAGACAGACAATATGGGTGCCAGAACAGAATATCATGGTCTATTTGGTTGGCTGTTTGGCCAGCAGGGTGGTAAGGAGGATTTCTACTCAGCAGAACAATCCTATAGTGGTGGAAGCTTCACTTTCCAAATCCCAAATACATTAACAGATGTTACCGTTCGTAAGGAGACTGTATTATCTACAGGCTGTTTACAGGGATTAAAATCTGTTGTGAACTTGACTATCAATCCTGAGGTTGGTTCAAATATAGCAACTGGCTGTATGAATGGTATGGCTAATCTTCAGAGCTTACAGATTTCGTCTGTAGGATCCCATTTAGGTAATCTATTCTATGGTGCAGAGTTTGATGGAAGCTTAGCAACGAGTGGATCAGCTCGTGTTCCTGGAACTTTGACGACGGTATCTATTACAAACCAGCCTGATGTCTCAGGTGCAGTATTCCATAACTGTACTAAGCTAGAGAATGTTGAGATTGGTAAGAATACCCTTTATATGGGTTCCTCCATCTTCTATAACAATCAAAACCTAACCAGCTTAACTATTCCGTTTACGGGATGTGAGCGTGGAGAGTTCTATCGTCCATGGTGGTGGTGGAGAGATAAGGCTTGGAGAAACTCTGTACAATGGTTATTCTCTAGTACCCCTCATACAGGAACCTATGAAAATAATACGTTTAGATATTATGATAGCTATATTAGATATATCCCTCAAACCTTAAAGAGCTTAACCGTTACTGATGAAACAATCATTGGTACATATTCTTTTAGAAACTTTAGAAGCTTAGAAAGTATATCAATTACAAATCTACCTAGTAGTATAGAGGAATATTCCTTCTATGGTTGTTCTGGCTTACAGGAATTGACGATTCCTTATATTGGCCATGATTTAAATAAAAATGGTAATGCTGGAAGTTCCCATGTTTTAGGCTATATTTTTGGTCATGACGCCTATGGTGGTTCTTATGGAGCATATCAATATAATACAACTTTCTATATACCTAATAATTTAAAATCAGTGAAGGTAGGAGCTCCAGGAAGAGCAGAAGCAAACATGTCAAATAAGGTATTCGATCATGCCTTTGCAGGATGCTCAAGCTTAACCTCCGTAGACTTCTACGATGCATATATTAATATTTTAGGTAATAATGCGTTTGCAAACTGTGTGAACCTATCACGTGTAAATTATCCAAATGCAAGCTTTACGCATGCTGGAAATTATGCCTTCTACAATTGTCAGAAGGTTCAAGCTATTGAGGATTTTACACCAGATACACTTCGCACTCTAGGGGCTTACTCCTTTGCAGGAACCTCTATTGGCTTTAAGGATCCAAAGCATGAAATTCACTTAGAAAATTTTGATAGTATTGGTTCTTATGCCTTTGCAAATTGTTTACAAATTGAAAAGGTATCCCTTCCTGCGAGATTGGGTTCTAATATTGGCGATGGTATCTTTAGTGGTTGTCAATATTTGAGTGATGTAAATCTTGAAGCGAACAAGCACGTTACAAAGTACATGTTCCAAAATTGTACTAGTCTAGAGGGAATTGATTTTACAGGAATTTTCTCTATTCCAGAAGGAATTTTCTCAGGTTGCGTAAATCTTTTATGGGATACAGAAGCAAATCATGGTTTTGTCTATGATGAATCTACAAGCTATATTGGACCTTATGCCTTTAAAAATTGTCGCTCATTAGAGGACTTTAAGTTTACTCAAACCTTAAAGACGATTGATAAGGGAGCATTCCAAGGTTGTACAGGTATTGAATATATGACAATACCAAGAGAAACGACAACCATCAATCCAGAAGGATGGATTGGCTGTAATGATAATTTCTTCTTCTATGTATATGAGCCAGAAGAGAACTGGTCAAAGGGCTGGGTAAATAACTGGAACTGTGATTATCCAGTATATGTATTGGGCTCTATTGATGATGATGTTTATACTTATGTATATGATCAGACAGAAAGAAAATTCTATATTACTGGTTTGACTCCAAATGCTAATTTAAGTGGTATTATTACCATTCCTACGACTCATAATGGTATTCAGGTTGTTGGTATTGATGAATCAAGAGTAACCCAAGAGGATGCAGACGCTGGTGCTAAGCCGATTAAGAGTCAGGTTGGAATCTCTAAGGTTATTTTACCAAGATCCGTTACAAAGATTGTTGGAGACCCATTTGCTACTGGAGCACGTGTAGATATTTATACTGAGCTAACTAGAGCAGAAGTGACTGCAATTTATAATAATAGCTCAGCTACTTTAGAGGCTGAATATATTGAATGGCTAAAGAAGAATCCTTTAGCAACAGATACTGAAAAAGAAAATAGAAGAGTCAATATTTTCAGTAAAGTCAAGGGCTGGAAGCCATTTGAGGCAAATCCAATAGATGGAGTTTGCTATGCAGTCGATGGTGAAAATTCTTGGGATCAGAGATATTGGACTTCTGGTGGTGTACTATATTATAAGGATTACTGGCAGTATGGTACAGGTGTAACCTATAATGTTCCATATTTAAAGATTAATACCTTTAAGTACACATTATCTCAGCATGACAATCACTATACAAGTGGTCCTATCATTCAGAACCTTGTAAGAGTTCAACTGCCAGGTGAATTATTTGAGAATGAAGGCTTAGGTATAGAATCTAACATCATGTTTATTGAGGATTTCTATACGACTGTATTTACAACCGCCTATAGCAATAATGTCAATGTAGGTACTGCAACTATCAATGTTGGTGTTGATAATGATGCCTTACGTGAATATAATCGTCAGTTAGCAGAAGAGACTTTTGATACGGAGCATCCATTATTATTTACAGGAACAACTGTATTACATTATACAATTGCCAAGAGCTTGATTGAGGTTCATGCTGTAAGTGGCTTCTTAGTAGAAAAAGAATATGATGGTGAGGTATATTCCTATAATACATGGCTATCTTCTCAGATTTTAGGCTTAGAAGGCTTTACGAATGCGGTATTTACTGGTACACTTCGTACCCCTTCTGCAAACGCAGGTCTTTATGCCTCAAATACTTTAATTTGGTCAACCCCATGGAAGGTAACCTTGCGTGGAGCAGACATATCTAATAACTTTGAATTGGTTGTAACCTATATGGTTAAGATTACTCCAATGGATGTAGAAATCGTATGGACGAAATATAACCAACCAATCAATGGAGTATATCAGCTAGTAGATGTCGATCCAAATCCATATACAGATGATAATGGAACAAAGCTTCCGTTAGTGTACTATCCTTACATTGGTGGCAATATTCAGCCTTATGCTGTTGCTAAAAAAATAAATGGTGGAACCTATGTACCTAACTGTACAATCGTAACAGCTCATCAGGATCCATCCCAGGTTGGTACTTACCCATATGGAGCTAATGGAACCTATGGAACCTACTTGATTTATGCTTATATTTCTCCATCCCAAGCTAATAACTACAAGTTAAAGGCTCGGAATGAGGATGGTTCTCTTTATACACCAACTGTCGTATTAGGCCCAAGCAATGTAATTGAGGGTGTAAGAGCGGCATATCGTGTTACCAAGGGACGTATCAATATTACATTTGATACGACTTATACCATTGGTCCTAAGGAGGATTACTGGGCACATACTTGGGGTGTAGATCCAAAGGCAAAGCCTACAGATCCAGATCATCCAAATAATGATAGAACTTATATGGTAGGCTTAGGTGCTAACTCAAGATTTGTTGGTACATTGGCTACCTCAGGAGATGCAAAATTGCCATATACTTTAGATTCCAAGACGAGTGGGCATCTCTTTAATGAGACAGCTGAGTCCTATCTTACTTGGAAGGATGTATCCTTCTATTACCAAAATGGTTCTTTTGTAGTGAATTATACAGCTAGTGCGGCAAAGCCATTCTGTATTTATAACCCGACGTTAGGGCTTTCCGATGAAACAGAATACTACGATGTTGTCGTTAATGGACGTATCCAAATTGAATACAACAAATTTAATTTAACCTACTTTATAGGTGTAGATGATCAGGATTATGATTCCTTAAGAAATCCAGATTATATTGTTCATCCTACTACTATGGAAGAGGTAAATGATGGAAATATTCGTTATTATGAGTTTGTACAGTATGAGGTTGATGGTCAGTGGTATAAGCTGAGCGTAGAAGACTGGACGGCTTATATGAACAACTATCCAGAATATAAGGTAAGGTATTATAAGGATGATGGTTCCTCCTTTGGAGATGACTATCCAACCTTCCAGGAGATTAATGAGTATGTATTTGCAGTTCAAATCTCTGGACGCCACTTTGATACAGAACTTAAGAATATTCGAATTAAAACTGTCAAGAGTAATGTTAGGGTTGGTGACCTTTCTAAGGTTTATGACCGTGAACCTGTAAATCCTGTAGAGGATGGAAAGATTTTAAAGATTGGTCAAGATCAACTTTTGAATTTGACGTTCACATACTATGATGCAAGAGGTAATGAATTATCAGAGGCTCCTGCCAATGTAGGAAACTATTCTGTAAGAATTTATGCCCCAGAGGGTCAGTATTTTAATGAGTATAACGAGTTACATTACTTTGAAATTAGTAAGAGAAGATTAAATATTACGATTTCAGGTAGTAAGGTCTTTGACCGTGATCCGTATACCTTTACACCTCTGACCACAGATTTAGTTCGAACTGACGAAAATCCAGATGAGGGATTATTGCCGGGTGATGAATTTACTGGTATGGTTCAAACCTCTGATTTCATTCCAGGAATTTATTCTTCTGATCGTACTGGAACCTTTAGCTTTATTTGGTCACCAAAGTGGACAATTTATTACGATGTGGATAATTCTATAGTTTCTGATAATTACTTATTAGTATTTACAGCAGAATACGAGATATTACCACTTGAATTCCGCTATAATGCGACAGGCTATGAAGGGGATTACGATGGAAACTTCCATACAGGAACAGTAGACGTTCTATATCCATCTGGTGCTGATTATTATCCAGCCTTTACCCCTGATTACGAGGTATTCTATAGTACCTCCTCCCTTTCTGCAAATTCTTCAGGTTGGTTAGAAAAGGCTCCTGTTTTTGCAGATCCAGGGGAGTATAAGCTCTACTATATGATTCGTGCAGAATACTTCAAAACTGTAATAGATTATGTTACCATTAAGATTAATCCTTTAATTATTGTTTACGAAGATCCAGCGACATTAGATACAGATGGTCAGGATGATTACTGGACTGTACAATACACAAGTATGAGTCATACCTATGAAATTAATGTCCTATCACCAAAATTTAGCGCTGTAGTATATTATAGTCTAGATGGCTCTAATTGGACTACAGAAGCACCATTATTTATTGATTATGGTGAGTATGATGTTTATTACCGGATTGAAGCTCCATATCATGAGACAGTTGGTCCTGTTCATCGAATTGTAAGAATTAAGATAAACTTAGACGATGAGGATCCAGAAGGAACAGGTAAGGAATTTGAGGATACAGACTATACTATCAGCTTCTTTAGAGGCGAATATGATGGTCAACCACACTCCTTAGAGGCAGCCTTCACTAATCCAGATGCCTTTGATTGGACAAATATCCTATATTCTGTAGATAATCGTAAAACCTGGACTAAGGAAAAGCCTTCTTATACAGAGCTTGGCAAATACTTAGTAAGTGTCAAATTTGCTGCTGCTGGGTATAAGGATCTTGTAATTCAGGGCTATATCGAAATTACAGGTATGCTGCTGGATGTTGAACCAGTTCCTTATGAAGGAGTTTTTGATGGAGAGTACCATATGGTTGGCTTGCGAGCTAAAACGGGAACTCTACGATATGATGCAGATGCAAAGATTTACTATTATGATAACGGACGTGGAACTGGCGAGGTTGCTCTTAAGTTCTCCTATACTACAAATCCTAATTTAACCAATGGTACCTCAGGCTGGCTTCCTACAGTTGCTGTTGTAGATGGAGTAGCTCAGGTACGTGGCTTTAAGGATGTAGGTACCTATGCCGTTTATGTCATGTTAGAAGCAGAGAATTTCGAAACAGAAATCTTTGATGAATATACAACTCTTACGATTACAAAGCTATTAAATCCAGCTATTTCTATGGATAGCCCTCAGTTATTTATGTACTCTAAGGCTCCACTAGATGGAAGTAAGATTGTAATTGATACAGTTGCTGATGGTGCAAGAGCATACTATTATTACTCTGCTTACAAGGTAGGTGCTGAGTATAAGTATGATGAGCCTATGAACAGAATTAACCCACCACAGGAGTTAGGCGTATACTATGTTGAGATACGTGTTGCAGCTTCTAAGAACTGTGGTCCATGCTCTGTAACAGGCTATATTGAAATTGTTCCAAGAGTATTAGAAATCCAATATACGAACCCACAATATTACGACGGTACATTGAAGACGCCTGAGGCATATGTCGAAACAGGAACAAGTGATATCATTCATGTTATCACCTCTGTTCAAGGAAATCGTCAGCCAATTGAGGTTGGAACCTATATCTTTGATGTATTTATGGTGGAAAATAATCCTAACTATGTATTAGCTTCTAATACGATAGAGATGGAAATTAGAAAACGTAATGTATTATTTGCCTTAGAAGAAGAACATCTATTAAAGGATGCTTATGAGCCTTGGGTAGAAACTGATTCTGAATACTATGATAAATCTGCTCAGTGTGGCGATAATAAGTGGCATCTTTTAGGCGATTTAAGCGGTACAAGAACGGTTTATATTGATGGAGAAGAAAAGACAGTAACCTATTCAGGTCTTGCAAACAATCACATTTTATATGCAGAGCTTGAGACAAATAAGGGTGTACGTGGTTCTTATTTCTACTCAACCATCAGTAATGAATTCTATATTAACCGTGTACAGGTAAAGGATTTCAACATTTACCAGGGGGATGCCAACGGCAACTACGTTTTAGATGATAATGATGAAAAGATATCTGTATTAGAATATTATGATGTAGATTATGATCTATTGATTACTTTAGTTAACCCTGATGTTGATTTAGATGATGTGTTGATTCTTGATGAATACGACTATGATGGATTAGCTCATACCATTCAGATTTCCCTTCCTGGTTATTTGAATGGCGGATTTGTTCGTTATGAGAATAATGGAAATTATGGTTCTGTTCCTCCTAAATATATCAACGTTGGTGAATATAAGATTAACTATATGGTAGGTGCAAATGGCTTTGAAGATACTTATGGTACTGCAACCTTAAAGATTCGTCCTGCAGAGCTTTCTATTCTAGTAGGAGATATGTATAAGGTTGGCGATGAGACAAAGACAAAGCATGATATCTATGATGATACACCACACATCAATCCTTATGAGCTAAAGAATATCCTTTCTAGCCCAATGCCTAAGGCTACACATATGAAATATTATGATGCATCTGTGTATACCTATGATGAGATATTAAAGCTATATCAGGCCTTTGATGCTGAAAGTGAAATTTATGCAGATGGCTTAGATCGGTTAGTTGAAGCTGGTAATTATTTCTGCGTTGTTTATTATGCAGAAGACGTTTTAAGATGGAAGACCTCCTACGCTATTGTGAATGTAGAGCTTAAGCCAAGAGACATTTTCATTACCATCCATGAGACGAATGATTATGTTAAGACCTACGATGGAACTAAAATTTCTATTCCATTGACAAACGCTGAGATTGATACTACAAATACGGCTACCTCAGGTCTTGTTTTAGGGCATACGTTAGATACAAGTGCAAATGCAAAGAAGTTCTATACAGTTCAAACGAATAGTGCAGATGCTGGTGTATATGATTTAAAGACTCAATTTGAGTTTGGTGCTATTGATATTAGAACCTCTTCTGGTAAGATGGTAAATAGTAAGAACTATCATCCAGTCATTTTAGGTAATTTCCATGTGGAGATTCTAAAGGCTTACTTACGTGATGGCGATTTCACGGTAGAGGATTATAAGGAAAAGGTATATGACGGATATCGTCATGAACCAGACTATACTTGTATTTCTGATGGTGAACTCATCATTAAGTATTATGATTATGATGGTGAAACTGGTAATAAGACCCCATTGCTAGGGGATCAAAAGAATGCAGGCTTATACTTGCTAGAGGTTTCTGTTGGAGAGGGTAAAAACTATCACTCCCTATTTGACTCCTACTCTACCTTTGATGCAGATGGCAATAGGTATTTCTCTAAGGAATTCCTAGAGGCTAAGATTTTATGCCATAAGCTAGAGGTGGAAGTACAGTGGGAGGCAGAAGAACAAACCTTCACTGGTAGTAAGCTAGATATTAAACCATATATAATAGATAATGAAACAGATCATGAGAATGCAACTCGCGTTGATTTATTACCTAAATATTGGGATAATGTAAACTTTGATTGGGTAGATACAGTTATCAATGCAGGAAACTATTTAACTCTTGCAGGATTTGATACAACGACTCTTGCTGGTCAAACCTATGATCGTAACTATACCCTTACCAACACAGATTCTTTGTTCACCATTTTAATGCTAGAACTAAGAATCCAGTTAGGTGATGGTGGTGCTTCAAATACC
This sequence comes from uncultured Mollicutes bacterium, assembly GCA_900540705.1. Taxonomy (GTDB): domain Bacteria; phylum Bacillota_I; class Bacilli_A; order Acholeplasmatales; family Anaeroplasmataceae; genus Pelethenecus. Next base: position 92,812 of record UQGR01000001.1, on the reverse strand, counting down.
ATTACATACTACAATACACAAACTCCATGGCGTACAAATCTATTTAAGACGAATACTGCTGGAGCTGCTGAAATATTATCCGATACTGATTTCATTAAGAACTGGATACCAACAATTACAATAAGCTCTTTGGCAGATGAATCTCAGCCAGCTTATGTTGTGGCTAAGGATTATCGTCCAGGTACTTATAAGGGCGACCAGTTCGATATCAGCTGTGTCATTCGAAATAAGGATGGCGTTGAAATTACAGATTCTATCAACTTTGAAATTATTGGTACTGTCATTGTAAAGTCAGATGAAATTGATTTTGAAGTTAAGGATGTAACACTTCCATATAAGGAAGTTAAGAATAGCTCTGTTATCGGTTATACCTTCAACGAGCTTCAGTGCTTGACTGTCAAGAATCCTAAATCTGGCTACACTGTAAGTGGCTTTGAGGTCAATGGTGTATCCTATGGTGCTCAATTCCCTAACCTTTCACAGGCAGGAGAATATGAAATTGATTTTGATGTCATTGCTCCTGGATATACAGCAGTACGTGGACATGTCAATGTAACAATCACTCAATTCCCAGCCTATATGACCTTCAATAGAAATTTAGGCAAGGTATATGATGGTTCTCCAGTTGACGTTTCTAAGCTGATTGCTACTAGTGCTTCTGGATTTAATGGTTCAGTGAGTGACCTAGTTTTCACTTATACAGAATTTGTTTATGATAATGGTACCTACAATGAGGTACAGTTAGATTCTGCACCTACAGATGTTGGTCGTTATAAGGTACATATCGTATCTAGTAAGGATGAGCCAGATGCTACAAACCTAAACTATACAACACTAGATGTAACTCAGGAATTTAGTATTACAGCTAAGCAGGTAAACCTAGTGATTGATGAAGATAAGGAAATAATGAATGATGAATCTTTAGGTAAGCCATGGGATAGTGGTCTTATCCAGTTGAATTCTGGTAAGAATCCAGGAATCTCTTCAGGTGACCTATTGCAATATCAGATTACCACGGATTCCTTTGAAAGAGGAGAGTTTACAGCTTCTCAGATCTTAAAGTATATTGAGGGTAGTGATAAGCATAATGGTTCTTCTGTAAAGACCTTTACAACGGAAAGTGGAAAGCAGTTTACCATTGCTTGGCGCTTTGTTCAAACAGATGATAAGGGTAATATCATTTATAATGAGGTTATCAACCCAGATTATAATCCAACTGACTCTTCTACAGGAGATGAAACCATTCAGATGGTTGTAGATCAGTCTAAGAACTATTTAATTAATCTTACCTTTAAGATGAAGGTTCACTATCCATATATCCCTGTAGAAATTGAAGGCTATGAGGGTGTATATGATGGTGAAGAGCATTCAGGTACGATTGAATTTAGTGATTATACGAGTGCTGATAACAAGTATTCCTTTAGTGCAGATTGGTTTAGAACTAACGCAACCCAGATGTATGCTAGAAGTCAGCAGAATATTGACAATGGTATAGATGTTTACAGCGATATTAACGATTTCAAATTTGCTGATCCAGGTTCTTATACCATCTACTACAAGATTATGGTTGGTCCTGGTGTAGCTGATATTAAGTTTGAACCTTATATTGGATCTTATGTCATCCAAATTGATCGTTTGGAAAGAACAGTCACAACAGAGCCGATGGGTAAGGAATATGATACCTTACCAGCCGGTGTGATTAAGGGTGGAACGATTGACCGGTATTTCCCTGATTTTACAGTCACCCATGCAGATGAAAATATTCCTGATGATTATACAATTGATCAAATAGAAATCGTCTATAAACAGGCAGGCTCAACCACAGCTATCTCTTCTGAGGAGGGCTGTATCAGGTCTGGTGCCTATGTATATACAATGCGCATTCCTCAGACGAAGTACTATAAGGAATCTGTTGTACAGGAAAATTTCGTTATTTCTAAAGTGAAGATTTATATTGAGGATGCCGCTATTGGTGGTCCAGTTTATGCTTATGATGGTTGGGTAAAGAACGTTCCTGTTACAGAAAATACAACTAGATACCAGATTGGTACAAGAACGGATAAGGATGCTCCTCTTGACCTATTAGCAAATCAAGGCTTAACCTTTAATGCAACATTAGTTACCAGAGGAAATCACATTGGTACCTATAAGGGTATTGATGATACCTTAACACTATTAAATTATGAATTTACAGTTGTAGATTTAACTGGGGAAGATGTATCTGTAAACTACTTAGTGGATATTAAGGGAGCAACCATTACGATTGATCCAATTGATATTCAGTATAAGATTAATCATCCAGAGCATATCTATGATAATCAATTCCATGAGTTCTCTTTCTTAGTTTCAAATCCTTCTGATATGTCCTTAGTGACAGTAGAATGGTTTGATGACTTTACAGGACAATGGACAACTACACCAATTAAGAAGCGTGATGTTGGCGAGTACAAGGTTACGATAAGATTGAGTTCTTCTAACTATAAGTCTGTTGAATTAGAGCTTCCAATGACTATCGTGCGTGCTCAAACTGTAATTGAGTATGTATCTAGCTTGAATCGTGTTTACGATGGTAATGAGGTAACAATGCCTGAAATCATCAAGACAAATCGTGATCAAGCAGGAGAAGGAAATATTAAGGATAGATATACCTATAAGTATTATGGCAAGGATGATCAAGGAAACTTCCTACCACAGCCTATGTATACTCAATACTATGATGAGGACAAGGGTCAAGTTATTGGTAGTGGAGACCGACCAGTGAATGTTGGCGAGTATCGAATTGTGATTGAGATTCCAGAAAGCAAAAACTTTGCTGCTGCATCCTATAGTCAAGACTTCGTTATTTCAGGCTGTGTGACAAGTATCACATGGGAAAATGTAGAGTTCGTTTATGATGGAACGCCAAAGCAGCCAAATGCTTACCTACAGCTTGTACCACTTGATAAATTGAATGGTAATGCCATTAAGATTGTGATGGATATTAGCGTAACTCCTAATCCAGGAACAGGAAATATGGAGCATACGAACAAGGGTACCTATACAGCAACAGCTTCAATCAACACTGCTGCAAGTGATCTTAAGGCAGCGAACTATGTGATTGATGAGGCATCAAAGAATGTAACCTTTGTTATCCAGGCTAGACCTACCCAGATTACGTTAAACTATCCACAGGCAGCGTATATTGGTAATGTGGATTATGTAATGCATTATAACAAGCTTGGTAAGCCTGGGTACTCCTTTAAGGCATCCAATTTAGTGGATACTCATACTATTAAGGATTATCTTAAGTTGAACTTTGATGGCGCAAGAGTTTACAATCAGGCAAGTGATTTTACTTGGTTAGATAGTATTTCTAATGCTCCAATCAGTCCACAAACTCCAAGAATCTATAATGAGAATAGTGTGGATGTAACCTCCAACTATTTAATCTCCTGTTCTTACCTATTCGTTTTAGATGAGGCAATTACAGAGAATTCAGTAAGTATCAATAATTATGACGGAACCTATGATGGCAATTATCATACCTTTGATGTTGAACTTCTTGCAGATAATCCTGAGAACTTTACCTTTGAATATTGGGTAATTGGAAGAAGTACTTCTTGGTCTACTCAAAAGCCAAGACGTAAGGATGTTGGACAGGATCAAATTTCAGTAAGAATTAAGGATCCAAAGGGAGAAGTAGTCTTTGAAGGAACTGCAGGTATCATTATCCGTAAGGCCGATCCAGTAGTTCAGCTTGAGGATGTAAACCTTAGATTAGGAAAAGAATACGATGGTACTCCTATCCAAAATCCTAAGTTTACCTACAATGGTACAACCGCAACCAATGTAATCTATACTTACTACAAGGTAAATGAGGATGGTACAACCACTCAAATTTACTCTAGACCAGTCAATGCTGGTAAATATCGTTTAGGTGCTGAAATTCCAGCTACTGAAAATTATAATAAGGTTGTTTATGAAACAACTGACTTTGAAATTACTAAGCGCCAGATTAACATACATATCTCACCTGAGACAAAATCTTATGATAGTCTTTCATGGACACATAAGGTATTAGAATCTGAGGTAGAACGACTTGTTTTAGGACATAAGCTTCGTCTAGATGATACCTCTAACAATGGTATCCTAATGTCTGCAACCCCAGATGTTGGTGAATATACGACATTAGGAGATGCAGGTCTTCATTGGCAGAATAGCTTCTTAAGAATCTATGATGCTGCTGGAAATGAAGTGAACAGTCCTAACCAGGAAAACTATGTAGTTAATTTGAGTGCAGAAGTAAATATTGTGCCTCGTAATTTTGATGTTGACTTCAAGAATCAAACGGTTTTATATGATGGTCAAATGAAGACAATGGCGGCAAAGATTAATGGTACAAAGATGGATGATGGAACTGTCGATCCAAGAATTTATGCAGATTTTGAAAATGAGGTTCTCATTGAATATGCCTTATACGAAAATGGTTCATGGAATTATTCTCCAGCTCAGTTTGTTCAAAAGGCTGGAATCGGTACATACCCAGTTCGTGTAAGAATATCTGCTCCAAATTATGAGACGATTGTCAAAGAAGCAAGACTTGCTATTCTTGACCCAAATAATCCGATTTTACCACCAGATATAGATCCTGATAATCCAGGCTATGATCCAGATGATCCTAATGATCCAAACAATCCGGATAATCCAGATTATCCAGGTCCATCTGATGCGGATAACGATCCATATTTGACATATGATAATAATAAAATTTATGATGGTATTCCTTTTGAAGACCCTAAATTTACTCCACTTCTAAATGGAAATCATGATGTGAAGTATTATGAATGGGATTATTACATTAAAAATAGAGATAATCTAGATCCTGCCCATGCAATAACTAATCCAATTGATGCAGCACGGTATGTGTTTGTATTCACAGTTGATTCAACCTCTCAGATTAATCCGGGTAAGGTTTATCAGCAGGCATTTAGAATCTATCCTAGACCTGTTCAGGTAGAGTGGGGAAATACCTCATTTACCTATCAGGAAGGAGTAACCCATGTTCCGACCGCAACCTATAAGGATGTACACGATCAGGTAATTACTTGTACGGTTAAGGATCCACAGGAGTCTAAGGGTACCTTCGATGCAGTCGCATCAACAACAGACACAAATTATTCATTACAAAACCCTTCTACGAAGTTTACAATTGCTGCAAACTTGATTAAGGATGTTGTCTTAAAACCAGATCAGCATATTGAATTTGGCAAGCCAATTATCATTGAGGATGTGGATGGCAATATTTACATTCGTAAGGAGGACTATGATAAGGATCCAACAATTGTAACAGATCCTGATCATACATTGCTTATTGATCCTGATGGCAATCTATTAAAATATGACAAGGACAAAGGAGAATGGGTAGATGCCGATCTTCCTTATACTATGACAATAGAGCCAAACGAGGATGCTAATGAGCATAAGGTAACAATTTCTCTTAAGAATCCATTGGACAATGCTTGGGAGAACCATGGTACTGATGATATAGTTGAAATCTTCACTGTCGACCCAATTAAATTACCTAACGACCAATATGAATTGGTATATGAATACGAAGAATTATGGGTTTATACAGGTAATCCAATTGAACCATCTCCATTTAACGTTTATATTCGTGATGTTAATACAAAAGAGATGAAGCTAATAGACCCTGAAGATTACACATTAAGTTACAATAATAATATCGAGGTCACAACCGAAGATAATAAAGCTGAAATCATAATTAAAGCTAATGGAAATTATGTAATTGATGATATCCAATACTTTACGATTACAGCTTCAAAACCAGATGTATTGGAATTAAAGGATGATGCTTTAATTCAGTTCATAACTGCATCATACGACCCTGTAGATGGAGCTCAAATTGTTGAGGATGGAACTGTAGAGCATATCAAAGCGGATGAAGAACACTTATTCTTAGGACATCTTTATCAAAGAACACCAATTAGAAATGTTTTAGCACAATTTAAGAATGACCCTACAAAACTTGTCGTTAAAGATAGCAAGGGCAACGTAATGGAAGAAGAAACCTATGATGAATTTTTCTTTGGTTCAGGATTTACTATTTCTCTATTAGATGATAATGATCAAGAGATAGATAAAATCCAAGGCATTTTGTATGGAGACTTAAATGGTGATGGAATGATAAACTCTGCCGACATAGTCGAAGCTCAAACATTTATTGAATATATGACATTTGATGATGTAGAAGAGTATTACTATTACACAGGTGTAGTTGATCGTAAAACACCAACATTTAACCCTACAACCATAGTCGCAATTCAAACATTTACAGAATATGCTTCAACAGATTCTAGTGTTGATTTCAATGCATTTGATGGAAAATATCCACAGATTTATGGAGGTACAGCATCAAGCATAGATGCTGTACCTACCATATATAAACCTGAGGATTAAGGAGAGGTAACTAATATATGAAAATTACAACGAAAATAAAAAGAGGAATATTACTATTACTAATCACCATTTTATCTTTGGTTACTTTTAGCAGCTTGAATGCTAATGCAGCTGTAACTTCTGGTAATATTATGTATCATTATAGTGTATATACTAAAGCCGATTGGGATCAATATCAAAGAGCTTTATCTGCAAATCCTGTCATTGTATTGTCTGATTTAAAGGTCAATAACGCAATGACTGGTGATGATGTATACATGTTGCTAGAGGAATATGAAAATGGGAACACTAGTATATTTGAGGATTGTGGATTAACTGATGGATTTTATGTTGGCTCCGATTTGGTAAAAGATGGAGATGACTATAAAACAACAGGATTAGGAACAAATAAAAAATATTCTTTGGTCTCAGGAGCTTCTCTTCATACAGGAAGTGTTGCTGATTTATATCAACTTTTAAAAAGTGAATACCCTTCTAAAACTTTATCTGATTATCCTACTTTAAATTCTGTTCAAGCAGACCAGCAAATAGTTGTTGCGGTAACAGGTGAATTGCAAGGAAGTTCAACAAATTCCTTCCGTTCTGCAAGTGTTCTTTTAAATGTTGAACAATATGCGAAAGATGGGCTAACAACATATCCTAACCAAATGCTTAAAGATGCTGGTTATACGATTCCAAATCAATCTGTTTCAGGGGTTGGTAAGGTCTTAGGATTCACATCTCCTGCAACTAGCCAAAATACACCATCTCCAGCTTTTATTGGTGCCGTTGGTTTTACAGTAAAAAGTGGGGTTAGTAGTTTAACAATTGAATATTTAAAAACAACAGGTAGTGCTGGAGAGAATAACTTCTGTGAAGGCCTTGGTACTTCAACTTCAGCTAGTGCAGCTCCAACAGCAAACCCAGAGAAGTTTAACGAAGATAAATTAACTCTTACTGTTGAGGGATTATCTGATGATGTTGATTTGACAGCATTAACAGTAGAAGGAGATTCTTGCTTAACGAATCCAGCTCCTACAAGTGTAACTGTCAATGGAGATAGTACATACCAGTATACTGGTAAGGATGTATCTGATGGTACAGCAAATGTAACATTGACTGTAAAGGGTGGTGGAAAACTCCTTCCATCTAGTGTAAAATATGGCTCTAGTATTGCAAATGCAACTACTGCAGCTACCTCAACTAGTGATAATGGCTTTACAGTAAATATGAGTGCTTTATCTCCTGGTCAAAGCTATTATGCAGTTTTCCAGGTTCAGTCTTCTTCAGGAGCAGCTACAAAGTGGTATGCTTTGAAATTAAATAAGGCTCAGGATACAAACTGTGATTTATCAGGTGTAACCTTTAGTGGAACAGATGGCGCTTCAGCAGCAACGATATCCTTAAGTCCTAGCTTCTCTGCGAATACTACATCTTATAATGTTTACATTCCAAAGGGAACAACAAATCTAAAGATTACTCCTACCTTTGATGATACATTAAAGACTTGTTCTTTCTTTAACCCAGCAAGTGCTTCATCAGGAACTGCAGTTAATCCATCAGGAACTGCAATGTCTATTGTTTCATGGACAAATGATATGAAGGTAAAAGTGAGAGTAACAGCTCAAGCTGGTGGAACACACTACAAGGATTATACATTCACCTTAAAAGAAGTTGCATTGAAGCCAATTGATGTAACGGTGACTTCTGGGTCCTTTACTAAAACAGATAATGATAGTGATACAAATGGTGAATTCGTAATTAATGATTTACCATTTAAGAGTAATCAGTTTGGCATGAGTGTTAATTTCCCTAATCCAGGAGTTATCGCTAGTGTTAAATTATATCAAGGAAATGTATTATCTAATCAAGATATTTTAGGTAGCTCTAGCTGCTCCTTTATGGTTACAGCTAATGGGAATTTAGCAGTTACAGAGACGTTTAGGTTAGAGGTGACCTCTACAAGTGGTATAACTCAAACCTATACAATTAAAGTAAATCGTAAAGCTGCAGATACAAATAAAACCTTAGGAAATATTTCCATTACAGCTAATAATGGTTCAGATAATGTGATTTGTAATAGCTTTACAGGTACAACCTTAACTGTAAATTATCCAGGTGGTGCAGCTGAATTACCTATGGCCTATGGTAGCTTTAAGGTATCTGCAACTCCTGCAAGTAGCTTGGCTACTGTAGAAATAAAAATTAATAATAATGTGACGTCTACTCATACCTTCTCGGGAGCAACGGCCCTTACGATTCCAGTATCAGTAAAGGTAACAGCAGAGGATGGTTCAAGTACAACGTATACATGTAATGTAAAACGTGCAGGTGCAAACCAAAATGATGGTATTGATTTTTCTGGTTTAACTTACACTTATGAGGATGCGAGTGGAACATTAAAGAATGGAACGTATACACTTGGTCTTTCTGGTTCAACCTACTCTAATTCTGATAATTTGCTTCCGTATTTAACTAAGACGGCAAGTTTCACGATTACACCAAAGGTAAGTACAACTAAGGTATTTATTGGTGGACAGGATTTTACTGGAAAACCATATACGGTTGATCCTGTTACATTCTCAGCTTCTTCTCAAACGGTTCGTGTTCATATTCGAGTTAAAACAGAGTATGATTTGACAGTTTATCCAGGTGGAAATTCAGGTGGTACTGAATTTGATATTGATATTCAAGGTCAAGCACCTGATAGCACAAGAAATATTACTAAGTTAGATTTGTTACATACGACTACAGGCGCAGCTATCAATAATTCTCAAAATACTACAACTAGTGGATTAAGCTATACATTTGTTTTAAAGCAATCTGTAGTTGGTAATAAGTATAGAGTAGACCTAGAGTGGGAATCTGCTACAACAGAGGCATATTTATCTGCAGTAGATGATTACAAAACCCAGATGACGGCCGCTAATGTGTATAACACCAATACCACCTATGATATTGGAAAACCATTATATTTATATTTAAAATCGCAGGATGGAAATCATTCTAAATATACCTTGAATGTTCAATTTGAGGATGAAAGATCTACAGAATGTGGAATTGCCAATGTAATTATTCGTGATCCTGATGGAACTGAGATTTTTAACTCTTTTAATGATTCCCAGGCTTCTTATCCAACCTCAGGAACAATTTCTGTTCCGTTCTCTGTAACGAGTGTTGAATTTGAGGTAACTGTAAAGAATGCTAAGGAGACCTTAGCTGCAGGACTTAACTATATTTCTACAGCTCCAGGAACTAACCTTAAATCCACTCAAACTGTCAACTTGACTGCTGGTACTACAACCTACTTTGTTCAGGGTGTGGCTGAAAATACCGATTTAAAGGGTACACTTTATAGCTTTAAGATTGAGCGTAAGGTTGGTGGAACAAATAAGTTGATTGAATCCCTATCCATCAATGGTGTGGATTGTATGGACGACGGAAATTTAAATACGTATTTTGATTATAAGTTTGTCAATACATCCTCAGATTTCTCTATTTTCTTCCCACGTGGAACAAATAATTTAACAGCAATGTTTACTGTATCTCCAGGAGCTACCTATACGATTAGTGCTTCAAATGCTGGTGGTGCAGGACAATCTTCCACACCATTCCTGTTTAACGCAACAGATGGTTCTATGGTTGAACTTACTATCGTAGTTAAGTCAGAAACAGAAACCGTAACAGGTTCAGGTGCTGGTAGAACATATAAAATTAAAGTATATGTTGCTGATATGGATAAGACCTTAGATGATATAAAGTTTTATGCAGCAGAGGATGATTACACTGACCTATTAGACACTAGTGGTAATATGTTTATGTTTAATCCATCTTCAGCAACTCAAACAACCTTTGAGGTTCCATTTAAGACAAAGAATGTATTCTTATTACCTCAAAAGGATGGATTTAATGGTAAAGTTGCTTTCAATTCAAATACTTTATCCTCCTTATCTGATGGTTATAACCGACCATTGACAAATCCATCAACCTACTCTATTCAGGTTAAGGTTACTTCTGAATTAGGAGATTTAGCAGCATCTGATGCTAAGGTAAAGAAGGATAAGACCTTTACTTATACGTTGACTATCATCCGTAAAGCGGGTGCTAAAAATGCCAACCTTGATCAGTTAGAGATGTATATTGGTGGAATACTTCAGCAATTTACTAATCAGGGAACTCCTCAAACCTTTGCCCCTACCAATGCTGGACCTTACTTTGTTGAAAATGTAAGCACATCTGCAAGCAGTGGCTCCATTACAGCAGTACCTCAGGATCCAAATGCAAAAGTAGAAGGAGCTGGTCAGCAAACGATTACTTTATCTAATGGTACTACATCTCAAGTGTTTAAGATAAAGGTAACCGCAGAGGATGAGGCTACAACAAAAGAATATACCATTCAGATTTGGACAACGGCTGCAAATGCGAGTGATAATAAGGCTTTAAATAAGCTGGTTGCAACTACGACAACCAATTTAACAACGAACAAACTGACACCAGCCTTTAACCAGGGAACCCATTTATATAATGTAAATCTTTCTTCTACAGAAGAAGAGGTTAAGCTGACCTTTACTAAGGATCATGCTTTATCTACGATTTATTATGAATGTGGTGCATTGAATGGATCTTCAACAGATATTCCATTTGATTTGATTGTTCCAGTTGATCCAGGTGCTTCCGTAACCTATAAGATTTGGTTAACTGCTCAGGATGGTTCATCAACAGAAAACTCAGATTATTATGAGGTTGTTATTACTAGAGATGCTGCTGATACAGATGCAACCTTAAAGACATTTACGGTAAATGGAAAACCAGTAACTGGCTTTACTGCCGGAGACAATGGTGGTTCTTATACCGTTCATATTGGTGATGCAAATGAATGTTGGTTAGGTGGTACTACAACTAAGACTACTTCCAAGATTCTTTCCAATCCTTGCGATTCTAACAATAAAGCTGTTTTAAATTATGGTAATAACACCTTTGTCTTAAGAACTCAGGCACAGGATGGAAAAACTGAGCTAGAATATACGGTAGTAGTAGTTAGAGATTATCCGAAGACGCTCGATGATTTACAGGTTAACGTTGATGTGGATGGTGTTCCTACAAATTTATTAACACCAGGCTTCTCATCTACTATCTTTGCTGGCTATACTGTTACTTTAGAGTATGACCAAAAGAATGCAACCTTTGTATTCAGTTCTCAGTATGCAGTAGATGGTGATCCTTATGCAAACCGTCTTTCCGTATTTGATGATAAGAATCAGGAGCACACAAGCCCTAGCAATATGGTATTAATCACAGATATTCCAGTTGGAACAAATGTGTATAAGGTACGTGTTAAGGCAATTAGTGGTGCAACCGTAGACTACTCTGTATCTATTACTAGAAAAGCTGGTAATGATGATAATACCATTGCTAAGTTTGATTATCTTGCAAAATCTACAGATACAGATAAGACAAATTTACCTATTACAGCAGGTAAGGATAATTATACCTACGTAGTTGGTAGAGATGTATTAAAGTTCAATAAGGATTTTGTAGATATTACGTTAAGTAATCCAAATGCAGAGCTTGTATGGCCAACCAACGAGAATTTAACTGCTGGTCAGGCAAACAATGTTCAGGTAATCGTAAGAAGTCAGACAGGTAAGGAAAGAATCTATACCTTCACTGTTTATCCTTGTGATACCGACTTTGACATTGATGATATCAATGCCTTAGAGAATGAAAATCAGGCTGACATCCTAGATAAGGATGGTTCAACCTTCATTGACTATGAAAATCAAGTTCTATCTATCACTGTACCAAATAAGGTAAGTCAAACTTACTTAGAAGTATTAGGTGGTGGAGAGAATTCTGAAATCTATGTCAATGGTAATAAATATACAAATAAGATTGTAACCCTAAAAGAGGGAACCAATACCTTTGTCATTTATATTAAGAGTGAATATGGTGTTAAGAATCCAAGCGCAACGGATGCTCAATCTCCATCTGTTACAGTTACCATTATTCGTGAAAAGGTAAATACAGATTCTACCTTGAAGAAGCTAGTTGTAACCTATAAGGATAAAGATGGTGTAGAGCATACTATTGAGCATGATGGTTTACCTGCAAATAGTTTATTAGCTATTCCAAATGTAGGAGAAAACATTTCTGACATTCATATCGAGGCTGTACCTACCGATCCACAGGCAAGTGTATCTGGTAATGGTCCACAGGCCGTATTTGATCCAGATTCCGCTGTAGAAAATTATACAATTGAGTGTACAGCAGAAGATGGTGTAACAAAGACGAAATATCCTATTAAGATTGCTCGTGGTCCAATTGATCCTTCTAAGGATAACCAATTGACCTATATTGAAGTATCTGATAGTACAGGTACTCAGCATTTAGGCCAGGCTACCTTCCAGGCAGGAACTACAGCTTATGGTCCATTCACTATCCCTTATGCAGCTCAAAGCTATACAATTACAGTTGTTAAGCCAGGATATGCTGAATCTACGGTTCTTATTGATAATAAGACGATTGCTTCTAATACAGTAAATCAGACGATTATTGATACAGATCGCGGTCAGACGAAGAGAATTCCTGTTCAAGTCGTTGCTAAGGATGGTACAAAGGGTCAAGAATATATCATTGAGCTTGAGTTTGATGCTCCAAGCAACAACTCTCAGCTAAGTGATTTAAAGGCAGATGGTGTTACTGTACCAGGCTTTAGTCCTTCTGATAAGGGTGGAGAATACATCCTACCAGCAAGACCAAATACAACAGATACCATCAAGATTGATTTTGTTAAGGCTGATCCTAAGTCTACTGTAAGTGGAGATGTTGGTACCTTAAATCTTAAGGAAGGCTTAAATACCTTTGTCGTTGTCGTTACACCAGAAAGTGGTCCTGCAAGTACCTATCGTATTCAGGTTCAAAGAGATTATCCACTTCCATATTTGACAGATTTAAGTGTAGTTGGTGAACAGCTATTAAATGAGCAGGATAAGGCAACAACCTTTGATAAAGAGGTTTATACCTACCATGCAATTGTTCCATATACATCTTTAGCTGCAACCATTAATGCTTCTGTAGATAATACAAATTATAAGGTTGCTTGTAGCAATTCAACCGTTGTTACAAATGATGGTTTAACTAGAACCTTCAATGTAGCATTACCTGAAGAGGGAACCTATAACTTTACCTTAACTGTTACTTCAGATGAAGGTAAGTCTGTAGAATATATTTTGGTTATTCAGCGTCGTCCAAAATCTTCTATGAATACAAATGTAGCAAGAATTTGGATTGATGAAATTGATCAATTTGAAAAGGAATATTCTAATCTAATTAGAGACTATGTTTATACAGTTCCTAATAAGATTAGAGACTTGAATGTTCATGTTCAGTGTGAAAAGGTTGCAGATGCAAATGGAGATGGTGCAACTTACCAAATCATCAATGCCAACAACCTTGAGGTGGGCAAAAATACTGTAGTTATTTTAATCTTTGCCGAGGATGGTATTTCTACTCGTGCAATATTAGTAGAAGTAACTAGAGAGCCTATGAGCTTTGAGATTGACGAAAATGCTTATGAAGGCTTTGCAACGAATAAGCTAGATACGAACAAGTATGAAATTGATTTAGGCGACAAGACAGCCGCTGCAATTGAAGACTATACTAAGTATATTGTTTCAGATCCAGAGGATAATTTAGAGATTACAATTTTATCTGACATCAATGATGCTAAGTGCAACGAGGTTGTAGTACGCATTTCTGATGGCTCAGAAGAACAACTTGTAACCTTCAAGCTTAAGACAACAGCGAATGGTGGACTTTCTGTTCCAGAATTCCTACAGACGATATTCCCATGGATATTGTTAGGTCTTGCTGTAATTATCCTAATTTTAATCCTAATTTGTGTAAATAGAGATAAGTATGGTTCTATCAACAAGAGAAGAAAGAAACAAGAAGATTAAGGAGAGATTTTATGACATTTTTAGCATCAGATTACTTATTTAAAATAGGTAGTTTTGAGGTTACAGTTGGTATACTAGTTGCTGCTATCCTTATCCTTGTTTTGATAGTAGCTATTATAGCCTATCGTTTTAACCACAGAAAGCAAGCTAAGGCTGCTATGCTGATGGATAGTGAGTGCTTAATCTACAATAAGAAAGGGTTAGAAAAATTTCTACAAAGAAAAAACAAAAAGTTTTCTAACCCTACCCTTGTGGTAGCTGAGATTGAAAACCTAGGCTACTTGTATATGAACTATGACAAAAGAAGTAAATTGCTTTACAATATTTCCAATTGTATGACCAAGGGTCTTACTAAGCGTGAGGTCATTGCTAGAACCGATTTTGAGAAATTTATCATTGTTTTTGAGAATCGTTCTAAGGAGGACATTAAAGCCTTCTGTCAAAAGATTGAAGCCAATTTAGATAAGATGCCAATTGAGGGATATGGAATGTATGATTTCTATCTATCCTTTGGTATTTATGAAAATGCTCCTCTAGCAGATAAGGAAGTCATCTATGTGGCTTCTGCGATTACGACATTTTCTAATTTGGTAGATTTGAATCTTTATTATTACACTGCTGAGGTAGGAATTGCCTTAGAAAAAATTAGAAGAATGAATACAGAAAAGGATCCAGACTTTGAACAAAATCGTTTTGTTCCTTATATTCAGCCTAAGGTTGATTTAAAGACAGGACGTGTTGTTGGTGGAGAGATTCTTTGTCGTTGGACGGATGATACGAACAACTTCAAATTTGGTCCAGGTGAGTTTATTCCTCTATTTGAAAAGACAGGCTTTGTCAAGTACATTGATGAGGCTATGCTTCGGGCAGCCTGTGAGCTTGCTCAGCTTATGATTCAAAGAGGCAGAAGTGACATTGTCATTTCTGTGAATTTATCCCGTATTCAGTTTATGACTCCAAATCTAGAAACTAGAATTATGGATGTTGTACGGGAGTATCAAATCAATCCTAAAAACATTGAGCTTGAGGTTTCTGAAAGCACAATGATGGAAAATTATCAGTATATTTCTAATTGTCTTATGAAGCTTCGTCAGCTTGGATTTAGTGTAGCGATGGATGATTTTGGTAAGGATCACTCCTCCATGGATTCCCTTTCTACCAATCCATTTGATGTTGTCAAGCTAGATATCCTATTCTTTAAGAATCGTCTAGCTACAGATAAGGATCGTACGATTGTACATAATCTATTAGAAATGTTTACTAAGCTAAATTATATCAAGGTTTGTGAGGGTGTTTCTGACCGTCAAACGTTAGAGGAGCTTGCAGCTATTAGCCGTGATGTAATTGTACAGGGATTCTGTATTTCTCAGCCTATCCCAGTTCCTCAATTTGAGGCCTTTGCAAATACTGTATTTGATTTCTCTTACCTTCCTGATCCAGATAATAAGGAAGAAGAGGAGGAAGAGGTTGAAAAGAAGGTTGTTACAGACACCGTTGAGGCGAGTGTTTCTTCCAATCCGAATGGAGGAACCTCTATCAATATTTCTGGTTTAGGTGGTACAACTGTCGTTCCAGAGCATGATAAGGAATTAGAGGAAATGCGTCGTCAGATGGATGAAATGCGTCATCAATTCCAGATTTCTCTAGAGGAACAAAAGCGTCTTGCGCAGGAGCAGGAAATGAAGCGAATGAAGGAGCATATGGAGCATCTTCAAAATCAGCCAAAGGAACGCAAGGATAATTCAGAGATTGATTCTTTACGTTTAGAGATTGAAAGATTGAAAAATCAAAAGAATCCAAACAATGCTGAAATTGATGCGTTACGTTATGAAATTGACCGGTTAAAGCTTCAACAACAGAATTCAACGAATACAACGACTTATATTCAAAGAGATTATCGGGATCATTATGATTACCGTGATGATGAGATTTCACGCTTAAGACGTGAGGTGGATGATTTACGATACTCTGGAAGAGACCGCAGATACTATGATTATGATCGTTATCAAATCAATGTTACGGATCGTAGTAGAGATAGAGAGTTTGAAATTCTTCAAAAACAAATTGATGATTTGAAGGAAACTCAGAAAAATCAACCGATTTTTAATATTGACGAATTGATTGAAAAGCTTTCTAAAACTCAAAATGATACACGATATCAAATTGAAAAGGCTCAGGCTGAGGCTAAGAGCTTAAGAGAGCGTTTAGAACAAGAACGTAGAGAGCGTGAAGAGCTAGAGGATTTATTGAATGACCTTCAAAATCAGCAAAACGAGCCTGTAAATGAGCCTGAGGAGATTTCCTTAGTTGAACAGGAGCGTGAGCAGGAGGAGGCTGACCGTAATCTGAACTTAGATTTATCTACCCTATCTAAAACCGATGTGGCAGATGACGATGATGAGGATGACGATGAGTCTGAAAAGCTTGTGAAACCTACCTTATCCCTTGAAGAGTTGGAGGCAATTATCCAGTCCTATCGTGATAAATACGAGGATGAATGGAATCAGCATGCCAAGGAAGAGCTTCAGGATGGATACTGGGAGATTATTGATGGTCTGAAGTATTACAAGAATGCCCGTCGAACCTTTATCGATAAGATTAAGAATGCATCCCCAGAACTAAAACAGCTGTTCAACATTTTGAAGAATGAACTGATGAAGTATAAGGGTGTGACAAACCGTTTGACAAACTTCTATGATTGCTTCTATCTTGGACGTAAACAGGTATGCAAGCTATCCTTGACCTCTAAGAAGGTAAAGGTATATTTGGCTGCAAATCCTGCAAACTACCCAGAGCGTCAATTCCCACATAAGGATGTTTCTGAGAAGAAATCTCATGCAAAAACTCCTTATTATACGATGGTAAAATCACAGCTTTCTGTTCGTAGAATTAATAAAGTAATTGCAGATGTGATGGAAGAGGCTGGTATCTCTGTAGATCCAGGCTATAAGCCAGTAGACTATGTAACAAAATATAAATTCTATAAAAAGGAACAATAAGAAAACTAAAGGACTATCCTTTCAAGGGATAGTCTTAGGTTTTAAGTGAAAGAGAGATATTTCTTTCATTTAGAAGCTAAGCAGAAGTAGGAGATGATGAAATTGAAAAAAACATTTATTTTCATAATTGTAGCCTTTCTATGCCTTTTCGTCTCCTGTACGGAAAAAAACGAGCCAGCGCCAGAGCTTTTAGGAATAGAATTGCTGAATACAGAAAATATAGAGATTTATTTGAATTCTGTCTATAATCCTAAGGACGTTAAAGTTATGGCTATCTATGACAATGAAACAAAAAGTGATGTCACTCGGTTTTCTAGCTTCAGTAATCCAGATACCTCATCCTTAGGGGAAAAGGAAATCAGGGTAACCTATGAATCCTTTTTAGAAAGCTATAAAATTCAGGTGGTTGAGCAGCCTCCTCAAAAGAATTATGAGCTAAAGATTGGCACAATGCCGAATAAACTGGTTTATCAGCTGAATGAGACCTTAGAGCTAGAAGGACTGAGTCTTAAGGTATACTTGAATGGTTTATTCTTTAGTAATTTAGATTTGAATTCTAGTAAAGTTACCTTAAAGCGAGGCGGCAGAACGGTAAGATATTTAGATGTTATTGGGGATTACGAGGTAATCCTATCGACAGACTTCTATGAAGTGCCGCTTTCCGTTAGCTATTTCATTGAGGTAATCCAACAAACTATTTCTCATGACGAGGAATTTATCATTTATCATCAGGCTTCTAAGCTTTCCTATAATATAGGAGATGAATTGGACACATCAGGACTTACTGTAGGCTTAAGCGATGGAAAGAATTTTACAGTAATTTCCCTAGATCTTTGTACCATTACCTTATGGTATGGTGGAATAGAGAAAACAGCACTAGATGTAGATGGCATCTATGAGGTGAAGATTGTCTTTTCTGATCAGCTCTGTTCCTATTTCATAGAGGTAGGAACTCGTGAGCCAGTTCGAGTTTTAGAATTGAATTATGAAAATGCTAAAATTCAGTATCAGTTAGGAGAAGCCTATACATCCTCAGGACTAGAGATTCGTTATTATGAGGATGATGTATTAAAGCGTCTTGTTAGTCCAACCAATTGTCAGTTTAAATTTACATATCATGGAATGTATAAGGAGTCTTTAGATGAGGCAGGAACCTATACCGTGATTGTAGAGTTTGAAGGACTTCAAGCAGAGTATAGAATTGTGGTTCTATAGAAAAGAGGGATAAGATGAAAAAAATAGGAATTTTTCTTTGTTTAATATTTATATTCTTAGTTTCAGGCTGTCAGGAATCTACGGATAATCCTGGTCCGAAGGAACCACCAGTAGAGATAACGCTAGAAAAAATACAGGTGGTAGATAAGGAAGGTGAAGAGCTTTCTAAGGTTTCCTTATACCAAGCTGCCGTAGAAACTGAGTATAAGCATGAGGGTGTCTTTGTTTGGGCATTTTACTCTAATGATACCCATAAGGATGTGACAAAGGATGCTGAGTTCTCTGAGGTGGATTTGACGAAAGCTGGATTAGTGAAGGTCACTGTCACCTATGAGGAGAAGAAGACGGAATATAGTTTAGATATTCTCGAAAATAAAGTTAAAACTATCACTCTTGGAACATTAAATTGTAAAAGATTATTTGAAAAGGATTCCTTGTTTGATTCTGCTGGTTTAGTTGTGAAGGCCGAATTTTCTGATGGAACCTTCAAGCCTATTACTGAATATACTTTATCCTTAATTTATAATGGCATGCCATGGCAGTCTCTTGCAACACCACTATCCTCTCTTGGCTCCTATAAGGTACGAGTTACAGCTGGTACGGTTCAGGAGGAATATGAAATTTTAGTATACGAGCCACTTTCTGCTAGTCATTTTGGTTTGAAGGTGGATTCCTTAGTTCCTGACCTTTCCCTAGATGATTCTGGAAAATACACCTATAAAACGGCTGCCACCATCTATGAATCTGATACGGTTACAATGCAGGCTTCTGGTGTATCTCTTCATACCAAGGATGCCCAAGGTAATCCAATTCATCATAACTATAATACGAAGGAATATAGTGCCTATATGACAATTCCTACTAGCTATGGTTTAGAGATTACCCTAACAGAAACAACAGAGGTATTTATTGTTGCTGGAAACCAGTATGGGTCTAAAGTGGAGCTTCAAGGAGCTTCAGGAGCCTTTACTATGTTTGGAAATATAAATAATTATACCTCCATGCTGTATGCTAAGCTAGAACCAGGAACCTATCATTTAATTTCTAGTGCTAGTACTACCGTATTATATGAGATTGAATTTTCAACAAAGACAATCGCTTAAACAATTGGATAAGTTCTCCGTTGGAGGACTTTTTCTTTTTATTTTCTAGACTTTTTCAAAAAATATAGTATAATAGGTAATGGAGTTTTATTGAACTACTAAATTAAGTATAACTTTCATATACTTATATGAAAATCAAGAGATGGGAAGAATATTGTGGAAATTATTAGAGAGTATAATAAGGTGTATGTTTTAAACGATAAGAAGGAAGAAGTGGCTTATATCACATTTCCTAATATTGATGAAAATACGGTTTTGATAGATCATACCTTTGTGAGTGAAAGTTTACGTGGTTTAGGAATTGCATCTATGCTGATGGAGGCTGCCTATGAGCAGATTTCCCAGACTAAGCGTAAGGCAACCCCAGAGTGTGAATATGCCAAGGTGTGGTTTGAAAAGCATCCAGAAAAACGTCATATCATTTTATAATGTCCCTATACCTCAGTTGGATAGAGGAATCGCCTCCGAAGTGATCAGTCGATGGTTCGAATCCATTTAGGGACGCCATGAATCCTATAACGCTCAAAGGAGCGTTTTTTTATTTATATAAATTTATTTGCTTAATTTTATTTAAATGGTAAAAAAAATTGCTTTTATTTAGACCAGTTTGTAACAAAGATTCCTTTAAGCTCAGTTCCTTTTTCAAATAGCTCTGAAGGATTGATAAGAACTCAGTGGAATATTTTTTGGATGGTCTTCCAAAAATAACCCCGTTATCTTTAGCCAATTGAATTCCTTCTCTTTGTCTTTGTTTTATATTTTTTCTTTCTGTTTCAGCAACATAGGAAAGAAGCTGAAGGACAATATCGGATATGACCTTTCCTGTTAAGGAATTATTTTGATCTCTAGTATCTAATAAGGGCATATCTAATACTTTAATATCAGCTCCAATTTTTTTAGTAATTTTATGCCATTCCTCGATAATCATATCGTAGTTTCTCCCAAGGCGATCAATAGATGTAATAATTAATAAATCTCCCGCTCTCATTTTTTTTTATCATTTTTTGATAATTTAAACGATTAAAATCCTTTCCACTTTCTTTATCGCAGTATATTTTTTTAAGACTATCCTTAAATGCTGTAAAGGCTTCTAATTGACGATCTAAATTTTGATCTTTTGTGGAAACTCTTGCGTAGGCATAAACGTTCATAAATTTTTCCCCTTTCTTTTTCTTATTGTACCCCAAAAAAAGAAAAAGTCAGCAAAGGCATACTTATTTTGTACTAAGAAGGAGAAGGATAAGAGATGAGAAAGATAGTAAAATGTATTTCTTTAGGAACCTTAGTAATAGCCTTATGGACTTTGCTTGCTTCATGTCAAGAAAGCCATCAGCACGTTTATAGCGAAAGGGTAGTTCCTGCCACCTGTATGGAGGGTGGATATACAGAATATCGCTGTGAATGTGGAGACCATTATAGGGATAAGGAGACTAAAGCCTTAGGACACGACTATAAAACAGATGAAATTCCTGCTACCTGTACTTCAAATGGAATAAAAATTTATACCTGTCAAACGAACAAGACACATACTCGTGAGGAGATTGTTCCAATGCTAGGGCATGACCTCCATACGGAAGATGTGCCTGCCACCTGTACATCCTATGGATGTAAAGAGACGACTTGTAGTAGATGTGACTATAGAGAAAGTGAACCAAATTACAATTTACCTCCTTTAGAGCATAGTTGGGATGAAGGAGAAGTTATTGTATCTTCCACCTGTACGACAAAAGGAGTAATGAAGTTTACTTGTACCCGTGATGCATCTCATATCTACACAGAGGAAATAGACTATACAGATCACACATTCTTAAATCATTCCGGAAAATGTACGGTTTGTAATTCAGTGGATTATTTCTCCCAAGGATTAGAATATGACTATATTCCATCTGATGAGACTTATATCATAGTAGGTATTGGTAGGTGTGAGGATTCCATCCTTACCATTCCATCCTATTACAGAGGAAAAAAGGTTAAAGCGATTGGCTTTAGTGCCTTTATGGATGTGGATAGTATTGAAGAGATTTACATTCCAGAGACGATAGGCATTCTTTCAGAAAATTCCTTTAAGAACTGCAGTAATTTGCGAAGAGTTGTCATTGGTCATGATACACATATCTTAGAAAATTGTGAATTGACTGAGATTGGTAGATCCGCTTTTGAGGGCTGTACAGCTTTAGAGGATATATATCTGCCTAAAAGTATTACTAAAATCGGTAATACCGCTTTTGCACAATGTACAAATCTTAAAAATGTTTTCTACAAATCAGATCGTGCTAATGATTGGATAAAAATAAAGTTTGGTACTATGGAGTCAAATCCAATTTACTTGGCTCAATCCTTCCAGACCTGGCAACCATCCATCCTTGGCTTTGGAGCGCCTGAGGAAATTAATCTTGTCTTTTCTAGTCCTACCAAGATTGAAGATTATGCCTTTGTAGGATTGAAAAATATTAAGAGAATTACGATTTCTAATGCAATAATAGGAGAGTGTGCTTTTGAAGGCGTTCAAGCAGAATATACCTTAAGGGATATTATCAGCATTGGAAGAAATGCCTTTAGAAGAACCAATTTTAGAGGAGTATCTTTTGGCAAATCTTTAACCTATCTCGGAGATGGCGCTTTTGCTGAATGTGAGGATTTAGAGGAAGTAACTTTACCATCCTCCCTAAAAGAAATAGGAACAAGTCCTTTTAGCTCAAGCTTTAATTTAGTTACTGCCACTGTCCCACAAAATGCTTTATCCGCACTGCCATATACAATCCAATATTTAACTATATTAGATGAGACAATTGAAAAAACTTGCTCCCATATTTTGAATTTAAAGTGTTTGTATTTGGATAAGGATATTAAGACAATCGGTGAGGATGTCTTTAAGGATTGTAAGTTCTTGAAGGATGTTTACTATTATGGAACTATAGAGGATTGGTGTGGTATTCAATTTGCAAATGAATATGCTAACCCTATGGCGTATGCTTCCCATATATTTATGAATGTATCCAATCAAACTGGAATGGTAGAATTTGGAGATGAACTTACTAGCCTTGAGATTCCAGATTCTATTTCTACGATAGGTCAGTACCAGTTCTATGGCTTTGATTCTATAACTTCAGCTGTATTACCTTCTAATTTAAGTAATGTCTCTACACAGGCCTTCAAGGAATGTAGTTGCTTAGTAGAATTATATAACTTATCTTCTTTACCTATAGTAAAGGGAGCAGAGACATATGGATATGTTGGATATTATGCTGCCGTAATCTATTCTAGTTTAGAAGAGGAAAGTAAGATCCTTAAAATAGAAGACTATATATTTTTAAAGGAAGAAGAGGAATATTCTTTAGTAAGATATGCAGGTACTTCCTCTATAGCGGTATTACCAGAATATGTTGAGGGAAATGCTTATAAAATTAGCGAGAATGCTTTTATAAATTCATCAGTTGTTTCTATAGAGATTCCAAATACAGTTACTTGCATAGAACGTAGAGCATTAAAAAATTTAAATAGCTTAGAAAACATTACAATACCATTTGTAGGAGTTAGTTTAAATGGGACAGAGAATACACATTTTGGATATATCTTTGGTGCAAGTTCATATGATGATAATTCAAGGTATGTACCTTCTAGTTTAAAGGAAGTAATAATTACCGGGGGTGATAGCATAGGGGATCGTGCTTTCTTTTATTGTAGCAATCTAACAAGTGTAGTGATACCAAATAGTGTAATAAGCATAGGTAGTAATACCTTCCGTGGCTGTAGCAGTTTAACAAGTATAAATATACCAAATAGTGTAATAAGCATAGGTTCAAACGCATTCTATGAATGTAGCAGTTTACAATATAATGAGTATGATAATGGATTATATTTAGGAAATAATGATAATCTATATTTATGGTTAATAAGTGTAAAAAATACCTCAATAACAGAATGTGAAATTAATGAGAATGCTAAATTTATACATTCCTCTGCCTTCCGTGGCTGTAGTAGTTTAACAAGTGTAGTAATACCAGATAATGTAACGAGCATAGGGAATGGTGCTTTCACTGGTTGTAGCAACCTAACAAGTATTACAATCCCATTTGTTGGAGAAAGTTTAAATGGGACAGAGAATACATATTTTGGATATATCTTTGGTGCAAGGCCATCTAGTTATGATTCAATGTATGTACCTTCTAGTTTAAAAGAAGTAATAATTACCGGGTGCGAGAGCATAGGGGATAGTGCCTTCTATTATTGTAGCAATCTAACAAGTGTGACAATAGGAAATAGTGTAACGAGTATAGGAGAATCTACCTTCTCTAGTTGTAGTAGTTTAACAAGTGTAGTAATATCAGATAGTGTAACGAGCATAGGTCGTTATGCATTCTATGACTGTAGCAATCTAACAAGTGTGACAATACCAAATAGTGTAACGAGTATAGGAGAAGCTACCTTTTCTGGTTGTAGTAGTTTAACAAGTATTGTTATACCGAATAGTGTAACGAGTATAGAAAGGTCTGCCCTCGAATATTGTAGAAAATTAAATAATGTTTACTATGGGGGAACACTAGAAGACTGGAAAAATATAAGTATAAGTTCGTATAATACAGCCTTAACTTCTGCAACTTGTTATTATTATAGTGAAACAGAACCTACTGAGTCAGGAACCTACTGGCATTATGTAGATGATGTTCCAACAATTTGGAATTAGTCTAATATTTTAAGACCGTTTAAAGGCTTTGACCTTTACGGTCTTTTTTTAAAAAAATATAATTTGGGTAGTTATTTCTACATATTTTTCCTTATAAGTTAAGTAGAATATGGATTGTGAATTGGGAGTGAAGAAGATGGAAGAGGGAATAAGTTTTTTAGATTTATGGAAAGTGCTTTGGAAGAAAAAAATTTTAATTTTGGGAACCTTTATTTTTAGTATTGTTATAACTGTTTGTTTTTGTATATTTGGTATTCCGAATCAATATGAATCAAAGGCGTCTTTAATGATTGTAATGAAAAAGGATTTAGAAACGATGGAGTATGAATATAACAATTCTTTAATTTTAATGCATTCTGTTTCCCAACTGCCAAAACAGGAAATAATTTTAAAGAAGGTCGCAGAAAAAAATAACGTGGATATTGTGGAGCTAGTAGAGCATATTACAGTTTCTATACCAGCCTCTTCCCTTTTTCTAATCGTTACTTATACATCTAAGAATCCAGAGGAAGCCAGGGTAATTGCAAATGACATCGTGGATATTTTGATTCAGGAATGTAAAGAAAATCCAGATCTTGCCTTAATTGGCAACTCTCTTTTAAAGACCTCAAATGCTTTAGAGGCCGTATATGTAGGGAAGAATAAAATAATACTAGGGATGTTAATTGTTGCAGTTATAATGATGTTTACTCTTTTTGCTATATTAGGCAAGGAAATTCTATGGAAAAATTTAAAAGAAAAAAATGGAAGCATAAATATTTCAAATCAACTTGAAAATATTTAAAATAAATGTAAAATAGGTAGTAAAGGAAGTGATGGGTATGGTCAGTATAATTTTAAATAGTATTTTAACAATTCTAGCCAGCAGTATATTGATCTGGGCCATAGTCTCCCCTAACCTTGTTTTAATTATTAGTGCTATCTCTTTATGGGTTTTGGTAAGCATAGGCTGGTGTTTCATTTTTTACCATTTGCTCAGCAAAAAAAGAAGAAGGATATTTACAGATAAAATTTTAAAGCTTGACCGAACAAATCCTATCTATTCTACTTTATTTGTATTCTTTGATTATATTAATCATGAGGAAAATAATTTAGAGATTGTGAAAAAGGCTTTAGAAAAGATATATTTTTGCCCAAGAAGAGTGATTCGTCATCCTGAGAAGGTTCGGAAGAATGAACTGTTTTCCATCTTAATTGAGTATTATTTAAGTCTTACCAATGATAAGGTTAAAAATAAATTCTTTTGGGATTTCAATATTAACTTTTTCACCTGGAGATATATCTGTGTAACCTCCTTGATTGGAGCGATAGGTATTGTTTCGTTGGTGCTGTGCTATCATAATATTCCCCATCCAAACGATGTGGTATATACAGCCCTTTATTTTGTTTTTGGGGGCTTCCTATTACCCTTACTCGCCAAATTTTTTGGTCATTTCATTTAGCATTTATGAAAACGTTTTTCATAAATGTTTTTTTATTTTCTTTTTTAAAAAAATAATGCTATAATGAATGGTAGAAAAAAATCTACCAAAGTAGGAGGAAATCTATGTTAAGATTAGAAAATATAAAGAAGAACTATAAGGTTGCTGATAGCTATGTAGAAGCATTAAAGGGAATTGATCTTGCCTTTAGAAAGAATGAATTTGTCTCCATTCTTGGACCATCTGGCTGTGGAAAAACAACGATGCTCAACATCATCGGTGGACTTGATAAATATACCTCAGGAGACCTTTTCATTAATGGCAGAAGCACAAAGGAATTTAAGGATAATGACTGGGACGTATACCGAAATCATAGAATTGGTTTTATTTTCCAAAGCTATAATTTAATTCCCCATCAAACGATTTTGGGAAATGTAGAGCTTGCGCTTACCATTGCAGGACTTTCAAAGGAGGAACGAATATCCCGGGCAAAGAAGGCAATAGATAGAGTTGGCTTGGCTGGACAATATAACAAGCGTCCAAATCAATTATCTGGAGGCCAATGTCAAAGAGTTGCGATTGCAAGAGCCTTAGTCAATGAACCGGAAATCCTACTTGCTGATGAGCCTACAGGTGCTTTAGATACGCAGACCTCTATTCAGATTATGGAATTGATTCAAGAAATATCTAAGGAAAAACTAGTCATCATGGTAACGCATAATCCTGATTTGGCAAAGCAGTATTCCTCAAGAATTGTTCGTCTTTTAGATGGGCAGCTAGTTAGTGATTCTAATCCATACACCCTAGAGGAAGAACGGCTAGAATATACTCAGATAGAAGAGGATACGAAGCCTAGACCAACAACGAAGGAAAAGGCCAAAATGTCCTTCTTTACAGCCTTTAAGCTTTCCTTAAGAAATCTATTTACGAAAAAGGCAAGAACAAGTTTGATTTGTATTGCTGGATCCATTGGAATCATTGGTGTATCCTCCGTATTGGCGGTATCTAGTGGTGTGACAGGCTATATCACCTCTATGCAGGATGATATGCTTTCTGGAAATCCAGTTAAAATATCAGAAACCGCCTATGATCTTTCTGCAATGATGAGTGGAATGTCTACAGGAGAAAAGCTAGAATCCTTAGAGATTGTGGATGGAAAAATCAATGTGAATTCCATTATGGGTCATCTGATTAGTCAAGGTCAGGCAATGGATAAAATGCAAATTAACAATAATATTACTCAGGATTATATTGATTATGTCTACAGCATTGAGGAGGGCTATGCAGCATCCATCAGTTTAAATTATGGAATAGATGTGACAAATAATATTTATACGAACTTTCAGGTGAATAGTAAGGATTCTGCCACCAGCTCTAACATCTCTCTTTCCTCTATTCGTAATATTTATACGTCTGTCCTAAAGGAAACAGAGTATGCTACCTATGCTAGTTATGTCACTAGTCTTACAGATGCATTCCAGCAGGCTCCAAACGATAAGGATTATATTTTATCTCAATATGATTTATTGTATGGAGACGATATTGCCACCAACGCTAATGAAATAATGATTGTTGTCAATGATAACCATGAGCTGACGGATTTATTACTTGCTCATCTGGGGTATTATTCACAGGATCAGTTCATTAACTTGATGTACCGTCATTTGAATGACCCTTCCTATGATGCAACCTTAGATAAGAATCGATTTGATTATAGTGAAATGGTAGGCAAGAAATTTTACTATTATCCAAATGATGCGGTATACACTAAGGCAACAAATCCTGTGGTAGCAAAGGCATCTCCGTTTACCTATAATTATCAGCTTTCTCCAGAACAAGGAGAAGAGTTTGTAGTGAAGGCAATCCTAAAGCCAAAGGATACAATTTCCTATGGCTGTATGAATAGTGGCTTCTTTTTTACAGAGGCCTTTACTAAGAAGTTCATTCAGCAGGGATTGACCTCAGAAACGGTACAATACTTAATAGATAATAAGCTTTCTCATTATGGATTTTACGATCAGAATAATATTCAGGTCATCTCCTATAGCTATCCTTATACTGCCCCAAATGGGGAGGTTAAAATAGCTCAGGGTGTTGTTGGGACAACAAACGCAATGTCAGAAATGCTTGGAAATATGATGGGCTCAGGTCAGGGAAATGGCACTACAGTGAATTCCATGATGTATACGACATTATCCTTACGCCAACTTGGTGGAAATTCCGTAGCCAATGATATTTCTATCTATCCTGTAAACTTTGATTTAAAGGATGGGGTTACAAGACATTTGGATAAATGGAATTCAGATGAGGATTTGACCTTCCAAAGATCTGACGGAACGATGATTACTCTAACGGCTTCTGAGCGTGAGAAGATTACCTATACAGATAATATCGCTGTAATGATCAATATGATCAATAGCCTGATTAGTCTTATTACGACAGCCTTGATTGCCTTTACAGCATTATCCTTAGTTGTTTCCTGCTTTATGATTGCCATCATCACCTATGTTTCTGTGGTAGAGCGAGTTAAGGAAATTGGTGTAATCCGGTCTTTGGGTGGACGGAAGAAGGATGTTACGCATCTATTTAATGCGGAGACCTTCATTATCGGTCTAGCTTCTGGTGTATTTGGTATTGCGGTTACCTATTTGATCTCCTTAATTTTAAATATTATTGTTCAAAATACGGCAGGTGTGTATCCTATTGCTGCACTACCAATTTGGCAGGCAGCAATCATGATTGGTGTGAGTGTTCTGTTGACTGTGGTTTCAGGTCTAATTCCATCGCGGTCAGCAGCTAAGAAGGATCCTGTTGTAGCCTTGAGAACGGAGTAGTTCAACTATGGAAGAATTGAAAAAGCAATTTCAGGTTTCTAGAAACATCTTTGAGGCAATCGCCTCAGATGTTCGTTTGGCCATTCTTTATCAGCTGATGGAGTGTGCTCCTAAGGGGAAGAGAATTTGTGAAATAAAATTAAAGAAATGTATCACAAGACCGACCCTATCTCACCATTTTAAATTATTAGTAAAAGCGAAACTTATAAACTTCTATAAGGAGGGAACTAAAAACTATTACTACTTAGATGTTGACCCTCAGGCAATAGATTCCTGTATAGGTGTCTTGAATAAGCTCAAAGGATTCCAGGAGAATTCTCATGCATCCTTTTAAGCATTTCGTTACCATCACAAGACATCGTCATAAGGTGATGCGATATTGCTTTAGGGTTGGAATCGGGATGCAGGGACTTCTTCATGATTTATCCAAATATTCCTTTACTGAATTTTGGTTAGGTGCCAAATACTATACAGGCTATTGTTCTCCAAATGCGAAGGAAAGAGAAAGAAGAGGCTATTCTAAGGCCTGGCTCCATCACAAGGGAAGAAACAAGCATCACTTTGAATATTGGTCTGATATTGTAGGAGATAGGTATAGACCAGTTCAAATTCCAATCCGCTATCTAAAGGAAAGCCTTTGTGATCGAGTAGCCGCTTCTAAAATATATCTAAAAAAGAAATATACGGATGCCTCAGCCTTAGAGTATTATGATTATCATGAGGCAAATCGGGACCTGCTACATGAAGCTTCAGCTAAGGTGTTAAGGACATGGCTCTGTTGGATCAAAGAATTTGGTCAGAAGAAGGCTTTCCAAAAAATTAAACAAATCAAAAGCTATGAACAGATGGAAGAATTTTTCTAAAGGCGCTTTCTTCTTGCGTAAAATGGGAAAACAGATTATAATGGAAGAGGAAGTAATGCTTACTACCATCCTGTAGTGTATGAAAAACAGAGAAGGAACTTCCTTCTCTTTTTTATAAAAGAAAGGAGTAATGCCTATGAAAATAGATTTACATAACCATTCTAAGCATTCAGATGGACTCTTTAGTCCAAGGGAGCTCTTAGAGATTGCGGTCCGTGAGAGAGTGGATGTTTTTGCCCTTACAGACCATGATAGTGTGTTTGGCTGTGAGGAGTTAAAGCAATCTGCAAAGGAATATCCAGTTCAAGTGATTTGTGGGATGGAGCTTTCTACAGAATATAGGAACAAATCCGTTCATATCGTCTGCTTATTTCCTGGAAATGAAGTACCAAAGGCTCTATTAGAGTTCTCAAGCTTGAAACGAGAAGAACGTAAGGCTCGAGCCATCCAAATGATGAAGAATATTGAAACTATCTATCATTTAAAGGTAGATATGGATAAATTATTTCAAAATAGTGAGATTATTACGCGGGCAAATATGCTGTATAATATAGCCGAATGTAACCATCTAACCCACAAGGAAGCTGAACAGTATATTGCAAATGATTCTAAGGCGTACATTCCGTCTACTAA
This sequence comes from uncultured Mollicutes bacterium, assembly GCA_900540705.1. Taxonomy (GTDB): domain Bacteria; phylum Bacillota_I; class Bacilli_A; order Acholeplasmatales; family Anaeroplasmataceae; genus Pelethenecus. The sequence continues at coordinate 62,667 of UQGR01000001.1, read as the reverse complement.
ATTATCCACAGAGGAGGGAATACAGTTTGCCAAAGAAAATGGCTGTATCACCATACTTGCTCATCCTTGTCTTTTGCCAAGAGAATATGTAGAAGAGATTGTAAGGCTTGGAGTTGACGGAATAGAGATTCGGTATCCTAAAAATCAAGATGGAGATGAGGCCTATTTTACTAGTTTAGCCAAAAAGTATGGTCTTCTCATCTCTGCAGGGTCTGACTTTCATGGGGATAGTGGCTCTAAGCATGCGATGATGGGAACCTCTACCTTAAGTGAAGCAGAATTTAAATCAATCAAAGAAAGGCTGGGATTGGAATGGAAATAAAACAAGCAGAATTTATCACCTCTGCAGTTAAGAATGAGGGGTTACCTGCTCACGAAGAAGTGGAATTCATGTTTTGTGGGCGTTCGAATGTAGGAAAATCCTCCTTTATAAACATGCTCACCAATCGTAAAAAATTAGCGAAGACCTCCTCTAATCCTGGAAAAACTCAAACCTTGAATGTATACCATATCAATCAACAGTTTTACTTTATCGATGTTCCTGGGTATGGCTTTGCCAAGGTCAGCAAAAGTATTAAGGCAACCTTTGGTAAAATGATTGAGGAATATGTAACTGAAAGAAAGAACTTAAAGCTGGTTTTCCTATTAGTAGATTTCCGCCATAAGCCTACAGAAGACGATGTTTTAATGTATCAGTTTTTGAAGTATTATGAAAAGCGGGTTTGTGTAATCGCAACTAAGGCGGACAAGGTGAAAAACCGAGAACGAGCTAAAAATAAAAAAGTGATTTTAGAAACGCTTCAGCTTGATTCTTTAGATTCCTTTATTGTAACCTCTTCAGAAACGCGAGAGGGTATAGGACTAGTCTTAACAAAATTAGATGAAATACTAGCTATGAACTAGTATTTTTTTTTAGGCTTTAGAATACAATTAAGTGGTGATAATATGCAATTAAATATTGAGAAGCATAATTTTTGTAAGCTAGAGGGAATAGCCAACATTAAGAATCATTTAGAGAAGCTTTCTAATGTCAAGATAGAGGAATCTAAGGCGGCTGGAGATGTTGAAATCAATATTTCCTATAATGATTTTGAGGGTATGGAGTGCTTTAAGGCGCTATCCTTTTCCTTTGATTTAGATTTGGCAGAGCTGAAAATACTAGAATTAAATATCGGTATGGTCAATGTCTATGTAGTGGAAGGCCAGGGATTAGATATTAGCTATGAGCTTGTTGTCAACTATTTAACCAAGGAACCAGAACAGGCTGTTGAAATTAAGGTGATAGAAGAACCAGAGATTGTTCAGAAGTTTGAGGAGCCCAAGGAATTAGAGTCTTCCCAAGAGAAGGTTCCAGAAGATAAGCTAGAACAATTTAAAGAGGAAATGAAAGAATATTATGAGGATAAGCTTGCTAGTAATCTGCAGCGAAATGACCAGGTTATCGTTACCAAAACTCATGAAACAGTTGAAAGCTTTTTAAATTTCTTTGAGGGAAAGCAGGGCTTTTATAAGCTGAAATGTCTTTACGTTGAGCATGAGCAGGAGCTAGAGGCCATTGCCAAGGAATACAATGTGAAGCTAGATATCCTTTTAGCAGGCTATGATAGACAAACCCATAAAGTCATATTTAGCATCGGCTAATCTACCTTTTACAGTTACTAGGGTTAAGCCCTATGGAGATTATACTCTTGTTCTAGACCAGCAGAATAAGACATACGTATGTACAACTGCGACAGAACAAGAGTATGCAACCTATCTAGATTTACTGAAATATTCCAAAAGACTTTCCAAAACCATTTACGAGACAAAAGTAGATGGTGGTATTCTTTTATTTTTTGATTATGACTCCATGACAGATTCTACGGTTAGAACCAGACAAATCTTTTCTATTCTAGCAGAGCTTCATGAGGCTTCCAGCTTTGAAATCACCTTAAAAAAAGAGCATCTTGTCAATTTGAACAACATATACAAGGTGTTAGACAATAAATTTTCTTATTTAGAATTACGCATTAGAGAAATAGAAACAAGTCCTAAAAAGGATGATGTAAGCTGGATCATTTTATCTAAATATAATATCATCCTTGATGCCAAGCTTTATTTATATGATCTACAGACGGATATCTTTAAGGCAATCGACCAGAAGCAAATGGTAAAATATGGATTGATTTACCGAAAGATTTATCCGGAATTTTATAATAGGCAGCACTTATTGCCAAGCTTTGATATTTATTATGGTCCTATTTCCATGCTGTATTGTCGTTGTTTTCTACAGCTAGACGAGCTAGATTTAAAGGAGTCTTTAAAAAAATTAGATTCCTTCAACCAAAAATATTTTTGTTTCATGACGCTTTATATCTTAATTTTAAATGTCAATTTAGAGGTTATCCTAAATACCTATAGTGTTGCAAGCTATATTAGTATTACAAAAAAAATAAGATGCTTTCTAGCATCCTACAAGGAAATTATGGAAAAGTAGAGAAATCTACTTTTATTTTTTGAAGAAATCAGTAAAGGAGTCCTTGAAGTTAAGTACTATGATATAGCCAGCTACGATGAGGGAGATTGCTGCTAAAATGACTAAGTTCTCAGGAGAAAAGAAGAAGATTGTCATTAGAAGCTGGTAAATGAGAATCGTTCCTATAATGATTTTATAATTTTCTTTAATGTAATTAATTAAGTTAGACATTATATCACCACTATAGTATATGTCTAATTTATGAAAAGAATGTCATTCTTGCATTTTTTTAAATTAATGTTTATAATAGATAAAAAGGGTGTGAGAGCTATGTATTGTAGAAATTGTGGAACAAAGCTAGAGGATACGGATAAGCACTGTCCGAATTGTGGAGAGCCTGTAGAATCTAAGCCAACCTTTGTAGAGGTTAGAAGAAATGATGAACCTATTGAGGATGTAGGTTCCTTTGGCTGGGTGATTTTAGGATTTTTTATTCCAATTGCTGGATTAATTCTTTTTTGTGTTTGGAATTCCAGCAAGCCTAAATCTGCTAAGCAGGCGGGAATTGGGGCATTAGTCTCCGTAATATTGAATTTGGTTGTCTTAGTACCTTGTATCATTTGCTCTATAGGATCTATGGGCTCAGGAGTATGATTTCTAAATTTTGTCCACGCTGTGGCAAACCTTTGGATGGAACTAAAGATATTTGTACTCATTGTAGTAGAGTTTTTATTTTACTTTCTTCTTTGGTGGTAGTGATTTCTCCTTTTTTAGGTCTCGTTTTAATTTGGAAGGAAAGAAGAACAAAATTTCGTTTGCTTTATATAATTGCCTATGGCTTACATCTAATGCTTTTAGGGATGGGAATTTATCTTCTTTTAAGACTGGGGATATTTTCCTCAAATCGACTTCAGTGGTTTGGAAGAGTTCCCCTCTGTAATATGAATCCAGCCAGAGCCCCTCATTTTGGCTCCTTTGTTTTTATATTCTGTTATCGATGTACATTTTTGATATTAGGAGGGGCTTTATCCTTTTTATTTTGTTGTTTTAAAAAGCCATCTGTAAACATTTTTTTACTGCTGTTTTCTATTTTATTTATTCTTCCTTGCTTCATTGATGGTCTTATGCAGACCCTCACGACTTATCTTTCAACCAACCTGCTTCGTGCTGGAACAGGATGCTTGGCTGGAGTAGGAATTGGATATCTTCTATATTCACCTATAAAAATTCTTTCCTGGATATAAATTTTTTTCAAGCGCTAAGTCTTTAGGCTTAGGGCTTTTCTTTTTTATAAAAAATAGGAAATGATTATTCTTTTTACTCTTTTGTAAGGATTGACAATTTGAAATTACAATGGTATACTAATATAATGGAATGAAATCGATGGAGGAACGATTATGCAGAAGATTACATTGGAACAATTAGTTGCATTTCTAAAAGAACAAGGATTTGTATTTCAAGGAAGTGAAATTTATGGAGGATTGGCAAATGCCTGGGACTATGGTCCATTAGGTGTTGAGCTTATCAATAATATTAAACAGGCTTGGTGGAAGAAGTTTGTTAAGAATAATCGCTATAACGTTGGCTTAGATTCAGCCATATTGATGAACCGAGAGGTATGGGTGGCATCTGGTCATATTGGGTCATTTAGTGATCCACTGATTGATTGTAAGAAGTGTCATGCAAGATATCGCGCAGATAAATTGGTTGAGGATTATTCCAAAGGTGAATTGACAGGAGATGGAATGTCCAATGAAGAGCTTTTAAAGTACATTTATGATCATAAGATTACCTGTCCAAGCTGTGGCGCATTGGAATATACAGACATTAGAAAATTTAATTTGATGTTTAAGACCCATCAGGGTGTTGTTGAGGACAATAAGAGTGAGGTTTATCTACGACCAGAAACGGCTCAGGGTATATTCGTGAATTTTAAGAATGTATTAAGAACCTCAAGAAAAAAGCTTCCCTTTGGAATTGGTCAAATTGGAAAGAGCTTTAGAAATGAAATTACACCAGGGAATTTTATTTTCCGTACTCGTGAATTTGAACAGATGGAATTAGAATTTTTCTGCAAGCCAGGAACAGAATTAGAGTGGTTTCAATATTGGCGTAAGTATTGTATGGAATTCTTAGTCAAGCTAGGAGTAGAAGAGGGCAAGCTTCGGTATAGAGACCATACCCCAGAGGAGCTATCCTTTTATTCTAATGGAACAACGGATATTGAATTTGAATTTCCATGGGGCTTTGGCGAGCTTTGGGGAATTGCCTCTCGTACCAACTATGATTTGAATGCCCATCAGAATCATTCTAAGGAAAATTTAGAATATTTAGACCCAGAAACAAATGAGAAGTATTTACCTTATGTAGTAGAACCATCTGTTGGTGTTGGCCGTATTTTGTTAGCTGTATTGTTCAGTTCCTATGATGAAGAAATTAATGAGGCTAAGGATAAGCGTGTTGTTTTACGCCTATCTCCAGTTCTAGCTCCATATAAGGTGGCCGTTTTACCATTGATTAAAAAGAATCATGCGGAAAAGGCAAATGAGATTTTTGAAGTATACAATGAACATTTCAGTACGGTTTATGATGAAACTGCCAATATTGGTAAAAGATATAGAAGACAGGATGCAATTGGTACACCATATTGTGTTACTGTAGATGATACGACTCTAAATGAAGGAACAGTTACGCTTAGAGATCGTGATACCATGGAACAAATTACTCTTAAGATAGAAGAGGTTATTCCTTATATTGAACAAAAATTGAAATTTTAATCAGACAGGAGGGGAGGATACAAATGGCTACTCAGGAAGAAATAAATAGAGTGATAGAAAGTACTGATATGGTCGATTTGGTTTCCCCTTATGTTAAGTTGACTCGGCAAGGGAAAAGCTTTAAGGGGCTATGTCCCTTTCATAATGAGGATACGCCATCCTTTGTGGTCTCTCAGGAAAAGCATCTAGCTCATTGCTTTGGCTGTGGCAAGGGTGGAAATCCCATTAAGTTTTTAATGGAAATTAAACAAGTTTCCTTTAATGAGGCTTTGGCAGAGCTAGCGAAAAAAAATGGAATCTCCATTGATATCCAGCTTCGTAACAAGAAGGAACAGGATTATTCGAAATATTATGAAATCATGCAGCTAGCCACCAAATATTATCATCAAAACCTGACAATGACGAAATCAGGGAAGAAAGCCATAGAATATTTGCATAAGCGTGGTCTTTCCGATGAGACAATTCAGCTGTTTCAAATTGGTTTGGCGCCCTCCAATCTAGATTCCTTATATCAGGTTTTAAAGGATGCGAACTACTTAGAATTTGATATGATGGAGCTAGGCCTTGTCGGAAAGAGTGAAAAGGGCTATTATGATTTATTCACTCGGAGAATTACGTTTCCCATTTCAGATGAAAATGGGAATATCATTGGGTTTAGTGCTAGAATATTTGACAATCCAGATAAAACCCAGCCGAAGTATGTCAATACAAAGGATACGTTCCTTTATCGAAAGGGAAATATCCTTTATCACTTAGATCAAGCCAAATCAGAGATTTTGAAGAAAAAACGAGCCATATTGCATGAAGGTCAAATGGATGTAATTTCTGCGACCAACGCAGGATTTAAGGAAACCATTTGTACGATGGGAACTGCATTAACCTTAGATCAGGCCTATATGCTCAAGCGGTATACCCAAAGTGTGGTTATCTGCTATGATGGAGATAAGGCGGGAATCCAGGCTTCTAAAAAGGCAATTCCTTTGTTGAAGCAGGCGGGAATTGAGGTTCATTTGGTTTTACTACCGGAAGGAATGGACCCAGATGAGTACATTGGAAAATATGGGAAGGAAGCTTACTTAGCTTACTTTGATACACATCTGTTAGATGAAATGGAGTATTTGTTTGAGGCTGCTTTCCTAAATCAGGATTTATCGGATTCCTTAGTCTTAGAGGTCGTGAAGAAGGAAGCCTTTGGGCAAATCCTTTCCATGTCAAGTCAAACGGCCAAGGAGAAGTACCTACAGCTTCTTGCTGAAAGAATAAAGGCATCCTTAGAATCTGTACAGTTGGATTATAATGCCTATTGTAAAATCACTCCTCTGATAAACTATCCTTTTGAGGAGTATCCAGATTCTTCTTATGAAGACATATATGAAACACCTGTCCAAAAGATAAAGGAAGATCCTATCTTAAAAAGAAACTTTGAGCTTCGGTTATTTTCTTATGCTAGACACTCCAAGGAGCGAGCATTAGAAATTGATAAAAAATTGAATGATTATATGGATGCACTACAGCCAATCAATCAGGAAATTTGGAGTATCCTGGTAGATCATTATTATGTGCACTATAATCAGTTTGATGATGCAACCTTCTGTTCTATGCTTACAGAGGAACAAAAAAGGGTATACCTAGATAATATTGAACAGGTTCGAGGAACCATTGATGTGTATAGTGATGAGGATTTGGCTCGGATGCTAGAAAGAATAAAAAAGGAGCATTACAAATCCCAAAATAAAAAGATTGATACAGTTATTTATACTACGCAGGATACCGAAATTCAAGCGAAAAAACTAGCTGAAAAATTTGAGAATAAAAGAAAAATTATGCCAACCAGGAGGAAGTAATAATGGAATTTGAACAAATATTAAAGGAATTAGTGGAGCAGGGCAAAAAGAATGGATCTGTTTCCTCTAAGGATATTATAAAATATTATTCTATTGAATCAGAAGAATATGATTCCATGGTCAAAGAATTAATGAAAGAGGAAATCAATATTGATGAGGAATTGGTGTATGATGATTTGGAACCAAAGGAGCCAATTTCTTTAAATGATATTGAGGAGATTGATGTTTCTACCTTTGATCAGCTTCCTGCTTCTGTCAAGGTAGATGACCCAGTTAGAATGTACCTAAAGGATATTGGTAAAATTCCTTTGTTATCCTTAGAAGAGGAAACCATATTGGCCAAGCAGGTTGTCGATGGCAGAGAGGCCAAGGCTCGTTTAGAGGAAATTGAGGCAGATGACCAAAATACGGTTTCTGTGGAAGAATATGAGCATCTTTTAGAAATCAGTGAGGAAGCAGATATTGCGAAGGATAAGCTTGTCAATGCGAACTTGCGTTTGGTTGTTTCTATCGCAAAGCGTTATCTAGGTAGAGGGTTACAGTTTTTAGATTTGATTCAAGAAGGAAATATGGGTTTGATTAAAGCAGTAGATAAATTTGATCATCAAAAAGGATTTAAATTTTCTACCTATGCCACCTGGTGGATTCGTCAGGCCATCACAAGAGCAGTAGCAGATCAAGCAAGAACAATCCGTATTCCTGTCCATATGGTTGAAACGATCAATAAACTGGTTAGAATCCAAAGACAGCTGGTTCAGGAGTTATCCCGTGAGCCATCTCCACAGGAGGTTGCTGACCGGATGGATATTTCTGTAGAGAAGGTTCAGCAGATACAAAAAATTGCTCAGGAGCCGATCTCCTTAGAATCTCCAGTAGGAGAAGAGGAGGATTCCAATCTAGGTGATTTCATCTCTGATCCTCATGCGTTAGACCCTTATGAGTATACGGCAAAAATGAAACTACGTGAAGAGCTTGACGATGTACTAGCTACCCTTACTGAGCGTGAGGAGCGTGTACTACGACTACGCTTTGGATTAGTTGATGGAAGACAGAGAACTCTAGAAGAGGTTGGAAAGGAATTCAATGTAACTAGAGAGCGTATTCGTCAGATTGAAGCGAAGGCCTTAAGAAAGCTAAAGCATCCTTCAAGAAGTCGCAAGCTAAAAGATTTTATGACAAAGCACTAAAACTATGAAAAGAATTGAAGCCTTAGCTGCCCTAACTCAGGGCAGCAATATTGTTTGTGACATTGGATGTGATCACGCCTATACTCTTATCACGGCAGTCCAGAAGTATGGAGTGTCCTTTGGGTATGCAGTGGAGATTGCTTCAGGACCTTTAGAGAATGCTCGAAGGACTATAGAGACTACCCATCTAGAACATCAAATTCAGCCCGTTCTCTCCGATGGCTTTACCTCTCTTGATGAACCATTCGATACGGCCATACTTGCAGGAATGGGAGGAAGTCTCATCTGTGATATTTTAGAGAAGGGTTTTTCTAAAATTCAAGGAAAAAAACTGATTATAGAACCAAATTGTGACGCTTATCGTGTACGTGAATTCTTATGCTTTAGAGGTTTTAGAATTCTTCATGAGGAAGCTCTTTTTGATGCTAAAAAATATTATGAAATTTTAGTTTTTGTCCCTGGTGAGACTAAAGTGGATGCTTATGATATTTCCTATGGACCTCAGCTAAGAAGACATCCATCTGAGGCCTTTCGACTTTTTTATAAGAAAAAAAGAGACCTTTTAAAGTCAATACTACCAAAGATAGAAGAAGAGAATCAAAAAAGGGAAAAGCAGATACTACTAGATGAGTTAAACTATATATTGGAGGAGAAACCTATGGAAAAATTTTTTATTTTACAGACAAAGAATTATTATCGTACCTATTTTATCGATGATCAACCTCGCCCTACCATATTAGTTTCTCCAGGAGGAGGATATAAGTATACCTCTCCAAGAGAGTCTGAACCGGTCGTGGAGGCCTTTCAAGCCCTAGGCTATCATATGGTGGTTGTCAATTACCGAGAAACGCCAGAGGATGGATATCCCCTTCCTCAAACCTATTTAGCAGAAGCAATTCGTCAAATTGAAAAAGATTCAAGAGTAGCTTTTTTAATTGGCTTAGGATTTTCCGCTGGAGGGCATTGTCTTTTAGAGATTATGCTGCATCATCAGAAATATCAGGTTCAGAAGATGGAGCTTTTAATGCTAGGCTACCCAGTAATTACAGCAGAATCCCCATATGCTCATCAGGATTCCTTTATAAATTTATTAAAGGATAAGGCGTCAGATGAAAGCCTTAGGACCTATTTATCCTTAGAAAAAGAAGTGACTAAGGAGAATGCTATCGACTTGTTTTTATGGGGTACAGCAACAGATGAATCTGTCAGTATGATAAATTCCTTAAAACTGTTGGAAGCTTATCATAAAGTACAAGGAAATGTAGAATATCACCTTTTTCCTCTAGGAGGTCATGGGCTATCTGTAGCTACTACTGTAACAAAGGATATTCCATACATTCATCGATGGATAGATTTTGCCCATCAATGGATTGAATTAAAAAGGAACCAGTTTAAGAAATAAATATGAATTGGGAGATGATTTTGTGGCTAAAGTAAAGTATAAACGATTATTTAGAATAGTGGTACTAATTTTATTTTCTTTCACTTTAAATAGTTGTAATTATAGTATGGAAAATGTCCCAATAGATAGTACTGCCATGCCTTTAACTATATATCAATTATATACTAAAGGTGAACATTTTTCTCTAGCAAAGGTACAAATCCAAGAAATAGAAGAGGATTTATATTATAATTCGGAATTGCAAGCTAGAAAATATTTACTTATGAAATGTGTAATAGAAGAGGATTTTTATGAGAATTTGAATAAGAACGACACAATTTATGTACCTGTCCTCCTTAAATCTTATTTGGACAAATCAGCCATAGAACAATGGCTCCTCAGTCAAGATAGTCTAATTTTATATTTTTCTTTAGCTGAATATAGTTTATCATTTCGCATTAAAAATGAAAAAACGAATGTTGAATATGATTATACTAGCTTAGAAAATTTGACCGATTCTTGTAGTATAGAATATTCATATATGATCCCTATTCAAAATAATAAAGTGGATTTTACTACGATGAGTAATATAAGCCAAACGAAATATTCTTATAAATTGCACAAAGATTATACTAGATTTATAGAAGATGGTATGGCTTTAGAGGTTTTAGTAAAGAATTTAAGAGGGTTAGCTTTGTTGTGCTAAGATTTGAAAGTCGGTATGTTTATGAAGAGAATTTTTAAAATGCTTTCTATATTTATTTTCACTTTTCTTTTTACATCGTTTTTGGATATATTAAATTACTCGGTATATGCATCTATTGGAGAAGTAAGCAATGAAGAGGTATTATTAAATAATCAATTATCTTCTTTTGAAGACTATTCACTTGAAGTAGATTCAACTTCAAATGAACTGATAAAAAATCTACTTTATGAAGAAATATTTACAATGGAAGGCGCTGTTGATGTTCATAACTGTAAGAAAAGAATAGAAGAAAAATATGATTTTTCAAACATGAGCAAATATGATATAGCTGAATGGTTATATATAAAGGGACTAATTTCTTACAAGCAAAAGATTGAATGCTTTTGTGATTTGATTTTAAAACGTGATTTTTCAAATACGTTGTGCATTGAGGGAATACTAGATCAGCTTCAAAACTATTCTAATGAAGATATGAATGGTGTGTCTAGAACACCCAACCTAACTCCTTCAATCCATAAGAAAATAGAAGCGATATTCAGCCTTTCTTATAATAAATATAATACGACTCATCTCACATCTATTTCTCAAGAAAAACTATACAATAGTAAAAATTTCCAGTTTCATTATGACTCTAGTATGACTATGGAATCAGCAGTGGAAAGTACAGCCTTTTACTTTGAAGCGGTTAGACAAAAATTTATCGATTTAGGATTTTCACAACCAAGACTAGATATGTTTAATTCAAAATATCAAATTTTTTTAGATTCCAAACAGGCAGAAGATAGTAATGTTTTAGCATCTACAGTGAAGCTTTTGGATGGAATGAATACTTGTTCCAGCTATATGGTGATTTATAATTTTTCTGGATTTGATGATGATTTAAAGGAAACTATAGTTCATGAATATTTTCATGCGATTCAAAATGCATACAATCACCAAAGTGGGTGGTTTAAGGAAGCCTGCGCAAACTGGGCAACTACAGTGATTTGCAAGGCATATCCTAATACACAAAGATGGATAAATCATTTCATTTTTAATTCTACTGGCATTTCTCTTCCCTCTACAAGTGGATATGGGGCAGTTCTGTTTCCCATTACAATAGAAGTAGACTATGGTGGCATAGAATCTATTATCGCTATTTATAAGGAATATAATAATTTCGCGCCAGATATTCCTTTTACAACACTGAAAAAAGTGGTCACAAAAGGAATTCAAAATTGTGGGAATAGTGGAGATTTTGACTATATTTATAGGACAATGGTTTCCCAACTCATAAATACAAGGCATTGGTATAAAGAAAAGATGGACGATAAAGTAGAGAATCCTTGGACTAATGTCAAACCAACAGATATTTTTTCTGCATCTAAACCAAATACTATATCTAGAAAATTAGAATATTTTTCTTCTCATTATTATCAAATTACTATTCCATCTAATTTTACGCATTCTATTCGAACCAATGTACAATTTAAAGGAACTGGTGGTGCTGTTCAGATTTATCAAAAAGATAATGAGGGCAATCACCAAATATCCTATATAAATTCAAGTTTTAATGATGCTTACACCATTGATATAGACGATGTAGGTAATACTATAAAGGAATTAGTTATTATAGTTAGTAATACTAATGATGGTGAGAGCATAGATTATAGTTTAAATACTTTTTTATCTAATCATAATTATATAGATCATTACTGCACAATTTGTAATCATTATACAGAGACTCATGATTATCATAATCCCTATACATGGGTAAACCATACTCAGCATTTATCTACCTGTGGCTGTGGAGCGACTGCTAAAGAAGGACATGCAGTTAGAAAAGGCTCTTCCATATGCTTGCTTTGTGGTGGTACTGCGGATATTGGTTTTAATGAAATTAGTTTATTAATGTCTAATATAAGATATATAACGGAAAATGGAAGTTATATGTTAGCAAATGGAGTTTTCATTTTAGTAGAAGAGGATATAGAACAATATCTTATGGGGAATTTGTTTTTTCTTTGTTAGTATGATTATAAATTTATTTGAATGAAGACAATTTTGTCTTCATTTTTTTTTAAAAAGAAAAAGAGGGCTAGGCCCTCAAGAATATTTCTATGCATTTTTTAGGAATGTCTTATATGCTAAGTAAGCCTCATAAACATCCACCTTGGATACAATTTCCATTGGAGAATGCATAGAAAGAACAGGTACTCCAGCATCAATGACATTCATATTGTAGTTCGCTAAAATATAGGCAATGGTTCCACCGCCACCCTGATCCACTCTTCCAAGCTCAGAGGTTTGGTAATGAATTTCATTTTCATCCATCATTTTTCTAAGCTCAGCTATAAATTCAGGTTGGGCATCATTACAGCCACTTTTTCCTCGAGAGCCTGTATATTTATTGAAGCAGATACCTTTTCCTAAATAGGCAGTATTTCTTTTTTCCATAACGGATGGATATAGTGGATCTAATCCTGCAGAGACATCACTAGAAAGCATAACAGAATTTGTAAGTGCCTTTCTAAGCTTTAAGTCAGAGTATTCTTCAGAAAGACTAAGAAGAGTGGCAATTGTATTTTCAAACCAGACAGAAGAAGCACCGGTTGCTCCAATAGAGCCAACCTCCTCCTTGTCTATCAATACGGCACAGGTTGTCTTTTTACACTTTGGTGTATCTACTAAGGCACGTAATGAGGTATATGCACATACTCTATCATCATGTCCATAGCCAGCAACCATAGATCTATCTAATCCAAAATCTCTAGCTGGACCTGCAGGAACGATTTCAATTTCTGCAGAAATAAAGTCTTCCTCTTCAATGCCATATTTATTTTTTAAGAGCTTTAGAATGGCTTGCTTAGAAGCATCCTTTTCTTCCCCTTCTAGAGGAATGGAGCCAATGAGCACGTCTAGGGATTCTCCCTCAATGACCTTGGCAGCTGTTTTTTGAAGCTTTTCCCCAGATAAATGAATGAGTAAATCCGTGATACCTACAACTGGGTCATTTGGTTCATCTCCAATTGCAATATCAACAACAGAACCATCCTTTTTAACTACCACTCCATACATAGCTAGAGGAATGGTTACCCACTGGTATTTGATGATACCACCATAATAATGGGTGTCTAGATAAACTAAAGTTTCATTTTCATAAACAGGATTCTGCTTTAAATCCATTCTTGGAGAGTCTATATGGGCTCCTAAAATGGCTAGTCCAGCCGTAATTGGCTCTTCCCCAATCACAAAGGCAGCAATATTCTTATTCTTATTTACCGCATATACCTTGTCTCCAGATTTTAAGCTAGTACAATCTTTGATGTCCTTAAACCCTTTTTCCTTGCATAAAGCGATGGCCTGTTTTACACATAGCCGTTCTGTTTTACCATTGGTTATAAATTTTTTATAATCTTCGTTAAAATTAGTCAGGCTTACCATTTTCTCGTCCTGATATTTTTCCCAAGCATATTTTTGATACATAATTTAATCCTCCTATTGCCTACTATTTTACCATAAACCGTATTTAAATGAAATAACACATATTTAAAAAATAAAAATCATATAATGCTTTAGGTGAGACAGGCATGATTAATATAATTTTTGTTGTTATATTTTTAATAGGAATCCTTTACTCCTGTATTACAAATCGGGTTGGACTGGTAGTAGAGGTATTGCTAGCAACTCCTAAAAATGCCTTAATCCTTTTTGCAGACATTTATGCCTTATTGATATTTTGGGGAGGAATGCTAGAAATATGCAAGAATAGTGGTCTTTTACAGTTGATTACCAATTATATTTCCTATATTCTTCATCCCTTCTTCAAGAAGCTAGACCGGAAGAGTGAAGCAATGCAGTATATGTGCTTAAATCTTGTAGCTAATATGCTATCTATGGGTTCAGCTGCTACCCCCTTTGGACTAAAGGCAATGAAGGAGCTAGATGACTTAAATGGAAATTCTAAAACAGCTTCAGATGAGATGATTACCTTTCTTTTAATTAATACCTCAGGCTTATGTTTAATTCCTACCATATTAATCTCCTTAAGAAAGCAATACGGAAGCTCTAATCCTGTCAGTATTATCCCTTATATTTTAGTGATTTCTACAATTACTACGATAGTATCTATCTTGTTAGATCGGCTGGTGAGAAAATTTGGAAAGCATTAGCTATTACATCATAATAGGCTTTATTCTAATCATTATAGTCCATGGTATAGTAAAAAAGACAAATGTTTATGATTCCTTTATTGAGGGTGCAAAATATCAAATGAAGGAAGGAATTACCATTTTCCCTTACTTACTTTGCATGCTTGTGGCGGTCAACGTGTTTAAAGCGAGTGGTATGCTAAATGATTTGATACGAACCACTCGAATACCCAATGCGTTATTTGTTCAGGGTGCCTTTCGTCCGGCCTCCTCTCATGCGAGCATGTCCTTGATGCTGCAAATTTTTAACGACTATGGTGTAGATAGTAAGGCAGGAATTACTTCAGCAATTCTACAAGGTGGAAGTGATACCACAGTATATGTAATGGGACTTTATTTTGGTAGTATTGGTATCAAGAAAACGCGTCATGCCTATGCGGTAGGATTGATAAGCGATTGTGTATGTTTTCTTTGCTGTATTGTCGTGTTTTTATATTTTTTATAGATTAGCTGGAGACGAGACGTCTCCTTTTTTATTTTCTGAAAGTTTCTCGTCTAAAATGAAAGGTTTATTTTGAAAAAAGTCGTATTCTTGGTTGTAATTACAAGGTTTTTTTGATAGAATTATAAAAGGTGATTGTCGTGGATGATAATAAGGAAAGACTTCAAAAGGTTATGGCCTCAAGTGGTGTAGCCTCTAGAAGAAAATGTGAAGAAATTATCTTAGCTGGAAGAGTTAAAGTCAATGGTGAGCTTGTAACAGAGCTGGGAACAAAAATATCCAAGAAGGATATTGTAGAGGTTGATGGAAAAGTCTTATCTAGAGAAGCTTTAGTCTATTTTCTGCTCTATAAGCCAACCGGATATTTAACAGCGGTTAGTGATAAGCTTGGTAGAAGAGTGGTCATGGATTTACTACCTCAGGAGCTGAAGAAGCAATATCGACTTTTTCCTATTGGGAGACTAGATTATGATACCTCGGGTGTTCTATTGATTACCAATGATGGAGATTTATCCTACCGACTCACTAGGTCTGCAAAAGAAATTGAAAAGACTTATCAGGTTCGCGTAGATGGAATCATTGATCAAAAAGCTGTAAACCAACTAATGAAGGGGATTCCCCTTGACGGCAAGCTTACAAAAAGAGCGAAGGTGGAAATTGTTTCCTTTGATAAAAAGAACAATTCAACATTGATTCTTTTAACGATTACTGAAGGAAGAAATCGTCAGGTACGTAGAATGTGTGAGAGTATAGGATATCCCGTGAAAAAATTAAAACGGGTTTCCTTTGGTGGTGTAACTCTGGATGGACTCTCCGTTGGTGAGATTCGAGCGTTAAGACCCCATGAAATTAAGGTTTTATATAGTTTGTAGATTTGAAAAACATAAAAAATTATGCTATAATATGATAGATATTTTGTAAGAGGGATAGGATGAAGAATTTTGTGGTTGCTTTAGATGGTCCTGCAGGAAGTGGGAAATCGTCGATTTCGGAGCTTGTAGCTAAAAAATTAGGATTTACCCATATTGATACAGGTGCAATGTATCGGGCAGTTACTCTAGAAGCGTTAAGAAGACAAATAAATCTTGAGGATGAAAATGCCTATGATTTTTTAAAGGATTGTTCTATTATCTATAAGGATAATCGAATTTATCTCAATGGGGAAGACGTCTCTGAGGAAATCAGGAGTAGTGCAGTTACCAATACGGTATCTACCTGCTGTAAAATTCCTTATGTTCGGGAATTGATGGTCAAATATCAAAGACAATCTGCTGCCGAAGGAAAGGTTTTAATGGATGGTAGAGATATCGGGACTGTCGTTTTACCAAATGCGGATTTAAAAATCTTTTTAACGGCAACACCAGAGGTTCGGGCTAAAAGAAGATATGAAGAAATTCTTGCTAAGGGGAAAGAAGCAGAATATGAGGTAATTCTTGAGGAAATTAAAATTCGGGATTACAAGGATTCTCATCGCACCCTAGCACCTATGCGTCAGGCAGAGGATGCCATTTTATTAGATACGAGCCAGTTAGATATGGATCAGGTATCTACCAAAATAATAGATTTAATTAATGAGAGGTTAGGAAGTATGGAAGATATTAAAATGGAAGATTTGGATTTTGCAAAAAAACCAAAGGTAAAGGATCAGGTTACTGGAACTGTAGTTCAGGTAGATGATAATACAATATACTTAGATATTCAGAATTTTACAGAAGGAAGAATGCATCTAGACCATTACACAAAGGACCCAAATATTACAAGCTTTAAAGGGCTAGTGAAAAAGGGTGATGTGATAGAGTGTGAGGTTGCGAGTGTAAAGGAGGAAGCCATTTATCTTTCTCGTTTACATCAGCTATCTAAGATTGCTTTCCAAAAGGTAGTCGAGGCAAAGGAAAAGGATGAACCAATTATGGTAACTGTGACCAAGGTAGTACCTGGTAAGGGCTACAATGTGAGTTATCAAGGCAACACCTTATTTTTACCTTTGAGTCAGGCTCCTGCTGAGGTTCAACTAAAGGATACCTTAGAGGTTAGAATTCTTGAGGTAAATGAAGCTAGAAAGAATGCAGTTGTATCTAGAAGAGTGATTGAAAGAGAACTTTATGAACAAGAAAAACAAAAGGAACTGGACTCTATTGAGGTAGGCTCTGTACTTACGGGTACTATAGCTAAAATAGAAAATTTTGGTTTATTTATTAAATTTAACTATAACCAGGGTCTTCTTAGAATTAACCAGTTATCTCATACCTTTACTTCTGATATTCATACAGTTGCCAAGGTAGGAGATACTATGGAGGTTAAGGTTTTAAGCAAGGAGAATGGTAAGCTTACCTTATCTAGAAAAGCCTTGTTAGATACTCCATATGAGGCTTATGTAAAAACAGCCAAGGTAGGACAGGTTGTCAAGGGTAAGGTTACCAATAAGCTACCTTTCGGCCTATTATTAGAATTGACTGCTAACGTGAAGGGATTGCTGCACCGCTCTGAATATTCCCATAATCCAAATGACAACTTCAATGATTTTGTCAAGATTGGGGATGAGGTTGAATGTGCAATTTTGGCGATGGATGCCTCTAAGGAAAAGATTTCTCTTTCTAGAAAGGCATTGATTGATAATCCTTGGACTAGAGTAACAGCCAAGGCTGGCGACGTTGTAGAGGGTAAGGTCAAGGAAGTTCTAGAAAATGGATTAATGGTAGAAACCTTAGGCGTTGATGGCTTTGTTCCTGCATCTGAGGCTCTAACCGACCAGCAGAATGGTTCTGTTAAGGACTACTTCAGTGTTGATGACAAGGTGACTGCTGAGGTATTAGATATTAGACCAGCAGAGTGGCATTTAAAGCTCTCTATTCGTAAGGTGGCTGTTCGTGAGGAGAGAAAATCCTTTGAAAAGTATTTAGAGGATGAGGAAGCTCCTGTTACCTTAGGTGATGTATTTAAGGATGCTTTAAAATAATAATTTAACATAATTGGTGGTGAATAGTATGTTACCAAAGGTAGCTATTGTTGGTAGACCAAACGTTGGAAAATCAACTTTATTTAATCGTATTATTGGTGAGCGTTTATCCATTACTGATGATCAACCAGGGGTAACTCGCGATCGAATTTATGCAAAAGGAAGCTGGCTATCAAAAGAATTCTTTATCATTGATACCGGTGGAATCGAATTGGGAGATGCCCCTTTTTTGACTGAGATAAGAGCTCAGGCAGAAATAGCGATGGAGGAAGCAGATGTCATCGTCTTTTTGACAGATTGTCGTAGTGGAATTACAGAGGATGACTCCTTTATTGCCAAGCTTCTTTATCGAACCAGTAAGCCAGTAATTTTGGCGGTCAATAAGGTAGATGATCAAAAATTTAAGGATAACATTTATGAATTTTATGCCTTAGGATTTGGTGATCCAATTCCTGTTTCCTCCTCTCATGGCATTGGAACTGGAAATTTACTAGATCAAATTATCGAGAAATTTCCAGCAAAGGAACTGAAAGAAGAGGATGATGCCATTCGCTTTTCCTTGATAGGTCGACCGAATGTAGGAAAATCCAGTTTGACAAATTGCCTACTACGAGACAATCGTGTCATTGTATCTCCGATTGCAGGAACAACCAGAGATACGATTGATACGAAGTTTAAGGTCGATGGTAAGGAGTATATCGTAATTGATACCGCAGGTCTCCGTAAACGAGGTAAGATATATGAAAATGTTGAGAAATACTCCATCATCCGTAGCTTAGATGCGATTGGAAGAAGTGACGTGGTCTTGTTGGTCTTAGATGCCTCTACAGGTATATTAGAACAGGATACGCATGTGGGACAATATATAGAGGAATATAGAAGACCGTGTATTATCGTTGTAAACAAATGGGATTTGGTAGAAAAGGATTCCAAGACTATGCAGAAATTTACGGAGGATATTAGAAAAAGCTTTAAGTATCTTGATTATGCTCCGATTGTATTTTTATCTGCGATTGAAAATAAAAGAGTCCATACCCTATTTCCTTCTATAGAACAGGCCTATGAGGCAAACCATCGTCGAATCGCTACATCTGTTTTAAATGATGTGGTCAATGACGCAGTGGCTATGTTTCCGCCTAGTGAATTTAATGGAGGAAAAATCAAATTTTATTATTCCTCTCAGGTAGGAGTAGAGCCTCCAACCTTTGCCTTTTTTGTAAATGAGCCAAAATATTTACACTTTTCCTATCATCGATATTTAGAAAATCAGATAAGAAAAAATTTTGATTTTTTTGGTACACCAATCAAATTTGAATTTAGAAAGAGGGATTAAGATGAAAGTAGCATGTATTGGTGGTGGTGCTTGGGGAACCACACTATCACAGGTTTTATCGGATAATCAGCATGAGGTACTCATCCGCGAGATTAATCCTTTATTTGTAGAAAAAATAAATAAAACCCATACGCATCCTTTTTTTGATACAACGATTCCAGCCAACATTCAGGCGACCATCGATTTAAAGGAAGCATGTTCCTTTGCTGATGTGATTTTACTTGGAGTACCAACCAAGGTGATGAGAAGTGTGCTAAAGGAAATTAATTCCTTATTAGAAACTCCGAAGCTATTTATCAATGTGAGTAAAGGAATTGAACCAGAAACCTCCTATTGTGTAAGTCAGATTGTCGCTGAAGAGATTTCTGCGAAGTATCTTAAGGGCTATGTAAATCTTTCAGGACCTTCTCATGCAGAAGAATTGATTCAAAGAAAGCTGACCTCACTTGTTGCCGCCTCCACCGATAGAGATGCTGCAATCTTCGTTCAAAGGCTATTTTCAAATGAGGCCTATTTGCGTGTATATACCTCTTCAGATGTGATTGGCGTAGAGACAGCAGGTGCTATTAAAAATGCAATTGCGATTGTTTCAGGGATAGCCTCTGGAATGGGATTAGGAGAGAATGCAAGAGCGTTTTTAATCAGCAGAGGTGTACGAGAAATCGTACTGATTGTATCTGCTTTAGGTGGAAAAACAGAAACGGTTTATGGGCTTTCTGGTATTGGCGATTTAATTGTTACAGCCTCCTCAATGAATTCGCGTAATTTTCAATGTGGCTTAAAAATTGGTCAAGGAATGAGTGCACAGGAGGCGATGGCTTCTATGACACAAACAGTGGAAGGGATTAAAACCATTGAAGCTGCTTATCGGATAGGTAAGAAATATTCCTTAGAACTTCCGATTATTGAACTGGCTCATGCCGTAGTTTGTGGAGAGATTTCTGCAAAGGATGCTTTGGCAATGCTGCTAAGCAGAAGTTTAAAGGAAGAAAGAATTATAGTAAACTAAACGAATGTCCTCTCATATATTAATTTTGGGAGGATTTTTTAATGGATTTTAGAAATATTATTGACCTGATATCTAGGTCTAATATCAATCAGGAGGCAATGTATGAGCTGGTCAGTGAAGCTTCAACTCTTGATTTGAACGATGAAGAAAATTTGCGAAGCATTATTAGAAAGGGCTGTGGGCTAGCAAATAAAACCTTATCTGCTGAGCAGGAGGATAGAATTGTTTCCCTATTGAAGGAAAAGGGAATTACCCCAGATTTATTTAAGCTCTTAAAGAGGTAGGAAAAAATCCTACTTTTTTTCTTATTTCTATGATAAAATAGAAGAAAGGAGTGGAAGCTTATGAAGAAATGTTTATCTATTTTTATTTTGTTTTTTTTAGGATTCATAGGACTATCCCTATCAGCTAACGCTGGTTTTCCTGCACCTGAGCCTATCAATACCTATCACGGAATTGGTATGAAGGAAGGGTCGGACAGCATTCACCTAGAGTCTACCTTATTGAATTTTTATATTGCTTCTCTAGGGGAAAATGATGATAATGAGAATCGTCTAGAGATGTGCTATACACTGAAGAATGAAACGGATTCCCCTCATAAACAAACTTTTTATTTGCCAGTAGAGAATTCAAAAAAGGATATAGAAAGAATTCAAATCTCAACCCAAAAGGAAAATATACAGCCTACCCTTCGCTATTCATATCTAAATCCATATCAAAGTATACTATCAAATTTAAGTGGCTTGCGGGAGGAATATAATGAGGAGGGTTTTTATAAGAAAAATCTTTCAGTTCATCATTATACATTTGAGCTTTCTAACCTACCTTCTGAACAGAGGCTAGAGGTTCAATACAAGTATTCCTTTGATTCAGCAAAAACAAATCTCTTGACAAATTCTCTTTCTAGCTATTCTATGGCAGAAAAGAGGATTGGAATTTATGCTGCTTCTCAAATTGATTTTTACTTTGTAGGTGATGATGTGTCTGACCCTCTTTTAGATTTAAAGGTTTATAATATATCTACGGGAATGATTGAATCTAATGTTGGAATAAGCCTTGCTCAAAAAGAAGAACTAACCTTTGAGGAGTTTGCCTTTTTAGAGTATAACCCAGATTCTGGTATTTCACATATGGATTATTACAATGCTATTGTTGAGAAGCTATCTGAAGCAAGCTATTCCATTAACGGAATCAGGGAGCTTGAGGTAATGCGATTAAGAGGACTTCAGTCATGGCTCCAATATGATTTATATTTTTCAGAGCATGAAAGCCTAATCAATAAGATATCCTTACCGATTTCAGGATATAGAGATTACTCTGGGTTTTTACTAGAATTTAGCTTTGAATTTTTGAGTTTTTTTAAAAACCCAGGGAAAATGGATATTCATATAGTTACAGAATTTAATTTTAGTAATTCTAATTTTATAGAGGTAGAAGATGGCTACCTTCAATCTAATGTGCAATATGATGAGGCGATGTATTTCTCGCTTAGTTTACAGTATTCCTATGAGGAAACCTTGGATCGATTGGACCAATACATAACTATTTTTTTCTTGTATATACTTTATATACTTCCTGTAGTTGGATTGCTGATTTTCTTCTTTGTAGATAAAAAAAGGTTTCAAAGGAATACAGCCTATCTCACTCTTTTCTTGATGTATAATGTGGGGTATGCAGGCTTTTTATCTATATTATTTTCTTATTTCTTTTATGTTTCCTACGCTCTTTTGATTGTCAGTATGGGATTTTTAATCTTTGAGCTCTTTGGTCTAAAAAAGAATAGCTTAATCCAATTTATAGGAAGCTGTGCTCTATGGTGCATTTCAACTATCTTCCTCTGCTTAGGAGAAATTTCCACTGGCGGAGTCATCTGTTTTATGCTAGGAGCAATTCTTACCGTATATTATTTTGTTCATTTGCTTCGTTATGAGAATGATATAACCTCTAATGGAGGCAATACTCAGAAAAAGGAACGATATTTAGCTGTTGGCTATCTCAGTATGAAGGAATTTGTGGTAACCGTCATTTTAATGGTGGTTGTGCTCGCAATCGTTTGTTTTATCTCAGGACTATTATACAAAATTCTTCCATCTTATATATGCTTCTTTATATGTATGGCCATTTTACTCCCTTCCTTCTTAGGGATTATATATGGAAAGGCGATGAGGGATTCTAGAGAGTTCCGACAGTTTTTTAAGGATTTGGATATAAATCAGCTAGAAAAGGCACTTGAAAAAAAGCTGAGTCATCCAAAACTTCATCCAGAAACAAAAAATTATTATTATATTTTATTTGCTAGCTACGCCTTAGTATATCAAAGGGAGCTGTATGAAGCTTATGAAGAGAAAATTTTTGTTCCTAAGAATAAGACGTTCCGTAGAATTTATGATTTCTCTAGATTGCATATTCTTTTACCAGAGGATGAATTTGAAGCGATAGCCTCTAAACTTAGAAAAAATTATTACAATAAAAGGGGTTACTTAAGGAAGTTAGATCAATTCATCGAACGAGCTAAGCCTCTATATCAAAAGAAAAATACTGTTTCCATCGATGTGCTTTATAAAAAAGAAAAGAAAAATCCTTTTGAAAAGGCCATTGACTTGTTTATATTGATTTATGTCTATCGGAATCAAGGAGAGGAAACCAAGGCTAGAGCCTTAGAAGAGCAATTTAAAAAGGACTATGCCCAAATGAAGGTACTCGTAGAACGATTAGAACAGACAGAAGAAAGAGAAGAAAAAAAGGAGCTATAGCCTATAGCTCCTTAAACCTTTAATCTATCTATAATTTCTTTCACAATCGGCTTTGGTACATAGTTTGAAATATCACAATGAAAGCGGACTAGCTCCTTGATGGCAGAAGACGAAATGAACTGATTCTTTGTGGTGGGAAGCAGTAGAATGGTTTCTACTTCAGGGGCAATGTCTTTATTATACTGGAATAAACTAAATTCATTTTCATAGTCGTTATAATTTCTAAGACCGCGGATCAGTACAGGTATACTTTGTTCCTTACAATAGGAAACGACGAGTCCATCGTAGGAGGTTACGACTACATTGGGTAAGCCTTTAACACATTTTCTTATCATAGCTACGCGCTCTTCAGTGCTAAAATAGGTTTTTTTAAAAATGTTATGAGAGACCACAATGTGTACCTCATCAAAGAGCTTACTTGCTCTTTGAATGATATCTAGATGACCATTAGAGAATGGGTCAAAGGTTCCTGGATAAACGGCTTTTTTCATAAAGATGCCTCCTTTACTATTTTTATTATAGCATATTTCTAGAGATTTTAACATAATTTTATTTAGGTGATTCTCTTGAAAAAAATGACATTGTTTCTTTTCCTTTTGACAATATTTCTCACCAGCTGTGAGAGAAGTATATCAGTATCCTATGAGGCTGTAGAGGAATGGAAGGTATATGCAATAGAGGAAGAAAGTAAAAAGATTCAAGAGGTCTATGTGGATTATGCGATAGAGGATGCAGTTGACCTATTTGAGCTTTATACAATTTATCAAAATTATTTACCGATGGGCTATTTGTCTCCTCTAAGTCCAAATATCAGTTTGCTGGATATTAAAATAGAGGATATGAATGTTACTTATATCGTGGATAATTATGTTTTAATTTCTGATATTGACTGTTTTAAGGAGCTTATCATTCCTACAGCTAAGCTGTATGGATATTCTAATGTTCATATTATTTTCAATGAAAATAAATTATTTTAAAAAATGACAAAAAATTTTACCAATTTTATCTATAATATATTTGTTTTTATGGTAAAATTATCATATACGAGTTTAGTATGAGGTGAAGTATGAAAACGGTGGTACTTGCAACAAATAATTCTGGCAAGCTAAGAGAATTTCAAAAGCTTCTTTCAGGATTTAATCTATTATCTTTAAAGGATATAGGATATGCGAAGGAAATAGTAGAGGATGGAAAAACCTTTGAGGAAAATGCTCTAATCAAGGCAAAAACGATTGCGTTAGAGACAAAGCATATCGTGATTGCAGATGATTCAGGTCTTGAGGTAGAGGCCTTGAATGGTGCCCCAGGTATCTATTCAGCACGATACGCCAATGGTCATGACGATGAAGCAAACAATGCTTTATTGCTGCAGAATCTCCAAGGCATTGAAAATCGGAAGGCTAGATATGTTTGTGCCATCTGTGTCTATTATCCTAATGGAACCTATCAAATGGTAAGAGATACCTGTGAAGGTGAAATCATTGAGGATAGGCGGGGAGAAAATGGCTTTGGTTATGATCCCTATTTCTATATTCCTAATTTAAAGAAGACCTTTGCTGAAATTAGTTTAGAGGAAAAAAATAAGATATCTCATCGGGCAAAGGCCATAAAAAAAGTTTTAGGTGTTTTAGAATGAAACTCTTAATTCTTAGTGACAATCATCGGACAAGCCTCAGGGAAATTCTTTCTAAAAGGTATGACCATGTCTTTCATTGTGGGGATTATGGTATGTCTCTTGGGGAACTCATTGGAGCGCATGCAGATTTTGTATGTGGAAATTGTGATGCGTATGGTCCAAGGTATAAGATTGTAGAGGTATATGGAAAAAAAGTACTTATCCTTCATGGAAACCAAGAAAATGTCAAATATGACCTGACTCGTTTAATTTATAAGGCATTAGAACAGGAAGTAAAGGTGTGTTTTTTTGGACATACCCACCAACAGGAATGCTTTGTAGAACAAGGCATTCTATTCTTAAATCCTGGCAGCTATCCAGAGGGATATGCAGAAATTACAGAAGAAGAGATTTATTTATATCATAATCAAATAGTAAAAACAATTGAGTATAAGTGGTGAAGCATATGTATTTGAATGAGGTTTTACAACTGGATATGGTTAGTGGCTCTATAAAAAAGATAGACTTTTTTCTTGCTGGCTGTAATAAGAGAAGCTTAGACTATTATAAGGCCTTCTCCTACCGAAATCGAATTCTTCATGCGATTGGTAAAACCAATGATGCATTAAAAGCCTTATATGCTCTTGTCCCTGATTTTTCTAAAATGGAGGATGAAGCTATTTTAGCGGTTTGCGATGCCATTATAGAAATCACTCTTTCTATTCGTCGGTTTGACCAAACCCGCAAGTATATAGATATAAAAAAGGAACATCTAAAAATATCTAATGCGATTTTAAATACAATTGATGAGATTCAATACTCTATGGCCAAGCGTGATTTTTCAACGGCAATCACAGAGTTAAAAAAGTATTTAAATGATGAAATTACGGCAGATGAGCAATGCTGGGCATATGAACAATTAGCTCAAATTTACTTTGAAATCCATGAAATAAAGGAATATTTAGAGGTTGCTCGAAAGCTAGAGAAAATTTATCAAGATAGTTTGAACACCAAAAAGCTTATTTCTATCTTATTCACGAGATTGGAAATAGCCTTTGAGGAGGGAAATTATGTTAGAGTGATTTGTGATGCAAATCGCTTTATGAACGAATATGATTTAGAAGATGAGCTAACCTTAAAAACAGCGACTCTTTTGATTTGGAGTTATTTAAAAAGTAATGATTTTAAGAAGGCCTCCATTATAGAAAGTAACTATGAGGAGAAGCTAAGGCTATGTTCTATCCCTACGGCCTTAGAATTTTGTAAGGCTAGCTTAGAATTATATACAAAGACAAATTCTATTGTCTCAATTAAGCACTATCAGGATTTGGTTCAGGAATTTAGTCAGGAAAAGCGAAAGGTTAAGACAAAGCATAAGCCTTCAGCTCCGATTTTGATTCCTAATATTGAAAGAGAAGAAATGCTAGAACAGCCTGTTGAAGAGGTGAAGGATGAGACCTCCTATGTTACTGCTCATCCAGTTTGTGTGCATACGCTTCCGATATCGAATCAATATATCAAATTAGAAAAGCTTTTTGCAACCATCAATAATTTAGAGGATACCACAAAGTTTAGAGAAATTTATCGGATGGCTTTGATAGAGCTTGCGAAATTTATCCCCTTTGAAGAAGCATATCTTGTTTATTATGATCATGTGTATTGTGGATTGCATTATAAGAAAGAGCGTGCCTATGATAAGCGTTTAGACTATGAAGCCTTAGATGACACCATAAATTTCTTAGCAATCACAAAGGAACAAGAGGTTTATCTAGATCTAGAGGCAAGAGTGGGACTTAAAAATATAGTGACGAAGGAGCCCTTTATAGCTATCCCTTATGGAATTGCAATCCCACTATTTAAGGAGGATGTCTGCTATGCATCCATTGCCTTTTGGGCAGAACAATCCTTCCTAGATCAGGAATTGGTCTATGAGACTCTAAAACTGATTTCTCAAATGCTGAATAAAAGCTTAATTGCCGAGCTTAGACAAAATCAGCTCAAAGCTTCTAATAAGAGGATGTTTTTCATCTATGATAATATGTCCTCAGGAACAAAGGAATTGATGGAAGGTCAAATCCATTTATCCCAGCAGGCCAAGGAACTTCTAGGTGGTCTAGAGGATATGGAAAATCAGGATTATTTAGCCCATATTCATGCTCAGGATATCTCCATGTATGAGGCCGTGTTAGATGAGCTTTATCATTATCTTCCTTCCAATAAATCAATAGAATATCGTTATAAAAAGGGTGCGGATTATATCCATATTAGGGAAACCTTCTATCCTTGTTATGAGAATGGAATTGTCTTACTATATTCTTTATTAGAGGATATTACAAGTCGAGTAAGGGCTACAAAGGATTTAGTCCAGCTAGCCTATACCAATCCAACCACCAAGCTTGAAACAGAGGTTAAGCTACTGATTGATTTAAAGGAATCTATCAGCAAACGCAAGCTTTCCTTAGCTGTCTTAGATATTCATGATTTTAAGCTTTATGAGGAGCTTTATGGAGTAAACTTTGCAAATCAATTGATATTTGCGGTTGCGACAGAATTGAAAAAAAGCTTTGAGGAAAGCTTTATAACTAAGGTCTACCATTTAGAATTTGATCGATATGCCATTTTATTTTTAGATACAAATGATAAAAGAACTGTAGATAATCTATTATTCAAATGCTTGGACCGAATATCTAAAAATTTAAATTTGTTAAATAGTAGAGTTAAGCTGTATTTTAATTGCGGAGTATATCGTGTCTCTAAGAGCACTACTTTAATTGACCCTGCCAAAACCCTACTCTTTGCTTATGATGCTCTGACAGACTCTAAGGAGGAAAAATCCTTAGCTCACCATATTCATCATTATGACGGAGAAGCTGCTAAACGAAGATTCAACGAAAATCAACTGGTGACACATATCAGTGAATCCATCGATCATGGTAAGCTGGGAATCAGCTATAAGCAGGTGGTTGATGTGACAAAGGGGGAAATCTTTGCCTATTATGCCACCCTATCCTTAGATAATTTTGAAGTAGATTCTACCCATATGCAACGAGTGATTGAACGAAGAAAACTTCAAGAGCTGTTAGATAAATATGTCATCAGCACAGCCTCTAAAGAGCTGAGAATGCTTAGAGATCATTTAAAAACGAGTGTCTATGTTATTGTTGAACTTTCCAAGGAAACTTTAACAGAAAAGCTAGCCGCCTTTGTGGAAGGTCAAAATAACTTTTATAAAACCACGAGAAACCTCATATTTTTGGTTCAGGATGCAGAGGCAGAGGAAGTAAAGCGATTAAAGGAAATGGGATATTTCGTGGCTGGAAGGAACCCAATGGAATTGTATCATAAATCCTTAGACTACTTCATATATGATATTAAGGAGAATGGATTTACTATATTGCCAGAGATAAAGGAGCTATGTGCTTCAAAGGATGTTGTTTTAATTCTTTCCAATGTGACAGAAAAGGAAGAAATTGAGAAGGCTCAGAGCCTAGGACTCAAATATCTTTATGGTGGGTATTATAAAAAATCAATTCGTATGAAAAAAGTAATTGAAAAGCTTGCATAAAAGAAAATTCCCTCTCATATAATTTACTATAGGAGAGGGATAATTACATGAAAAAGAAACTTAGATTACCAATTTTACTTTTAGCCGTAGTAGTTATGATGTCTATATTTTACATCCATGAAGCGAATAAAACCACTGAGCCTGTTGGATCACCAAGTTTAGATACAACTACAACGAATCCAGAATTTGCAGAAGCAAGAATGAAAAGTATTGAAGAGGTAAATGCTTTAATAGAAGAATCCGAGGCTAAAATAGCGTCTGGAAAGCTAAGTGTAGCTGAAGTTGAAAAAGAAAATGCATTGATAACTTCTTTAAGACAAACTAAGATTGATGAAATTGCATTAGAAGAAATGCTGATGGCTTCCTTAAACTTTGAAGATGTCTTGGTTCTATTAGAGGATAACTATATCGTAATTGACGTGTATACAGAAGAAGAACTAACCAAAGCAACCTTCATCAGTATCTCAAGACTGGCTAAGGAAAAATTTAATAGCAATTACACGGTAAAGGTTTCAACGACATCAAGTAGTGTATAAAAAAATGGGTTTTCTAGACCCATTTTACTTTTCTTCATCCTTATTTTTCTTGTTTTCCTGTTGTTCCTGGAACAGCTTATTTAAGAAAAGAATTCTTTTACTGATAGAGATATAAGCACTTGCCGTAAGTGCCAAATCCATAGCTAAATCTGTTAAACCCTTGAGATCGTTCATTTCAATAGTATCCAATCGAGATCTAGTAGATTCAATAGCTTCCTTGTTTTTCTGATTTACTAATTCCTTGAAGGTATTAAAAATTTCTTCCTTAGCTATGGTATCCTTGCGGTAACGCTCATCTAAAATCTGTTTTACTTCAGCAATAGTTAAAACCTGCTTCAGTGTGCATACTTCCTCAATTAAAGCCAAATGCTCACGATTATATTTTTTAGCGATAGGAGAAGAAACGACTTCTCCCTTTACATAATTGTTAATCATTGAGGATGTGATTTGTTTATCCAAAGAGGAGGTTTGAAAAATTGCCAATTGCTTTTCTAAAAACGTAACCACCTGATCCATATATAAATCTATATCTGGTAAATCTGTATAATCTTTATATGAGAACTTGTCTAACTCATTTAACCATTTTCCTAAAATATTGTTAATTGATTCCATTCTTTCACCCCACATTCAATATTTTATCACAAAATTTTTAAAATTACAATTATTTTTCAAAAAAAAGGTTGACAAGTTAATTTGATTGGTGTAAACTAGTATCGTAAACTAGATGTCAAAAGGAGTGATATTATGAGAAAAAGAATTGGAATATTTGGTGGTAGTTTATTTCAAGACATTAAACTTGAAAATGGTCGCTATGTTACAACAAAGAAGCAGGCCTCTGTAAAATTATCTAAAAATCATGACATTGATAACTTTTCTTTTCAGGGACTCACGATTTCTCGTGCTAAAAATTTAATTCAAAATTTGATTATTAAAGGGATGTATGACGATTGTATTTTAGCTTTAGGAGAAGCAGATTTAGATAATAGTGCACAGTTCCAGCAGGATCTCTTAGACATCATAGATGATTTAACTGCTAAGAATGTAAGACCACTTTTAGTAAGTCTTCCTAGTGAATTGCTGAAGGATGAAAAAGCTTGCCGTATTCAAGATATCATAGATAAAACTGCAGTTGCTAGAAATATAGATTATATCTATGAAGGCAACACCACGAAAATGGTCTCCTATGTTGTCCTAGATGATAATGATATGTCTAAGGCGATATTAGAATTATGCTAAACTATGGATTTTCCATATTTTAGCTTTTTTCTTTACAATTTTTCTTGTCATAAAAATGTGATTATTGTATAATGATTTATAGAAAAGGGTGGGTTTTATGATTATTACATTAATTGTTGATTCCTATGCACAAGCATCTAATGGAACAACTATGACCACAAGGCGTTTTGCTGAGGTATTAATGAGACATGGTCATACGGTCAAAATAGCCGCTTCAACGGTGGATAATATAGATAAGGATAAGGCTTTTGAACTGGGAATCAGTAAGATTCCTGTACTATATCAGGTATCAAAATCACAGGGCTTTATTTTTGCAAAGAAGAATAAAAAGGTTTTAAAGGAAGCCATTTCTGGAAGTGACGTTGTTCATTTTTTACTTCCCTTTGGCTGTCAAAGGTTAGGAAAGAAGCTATGTGATCAAATGCATATTGCAACTACGGCTGCCTTTCATTTACAGCCAGAGAATATAACCTCTACCCTGCATATGAATAAGCTAAGTGGAGTAAATAATTTAATTTATAAAAAATTTAAAAAATTTTATAATAAATTTAATCATGTGCACTGTCCTTCCAATATGATTGCAGGACAATTGAAGGAACATGGCTATACGGCAAACTTGCATGTCATTTCCAATGGAGTAAGTGAGGTTTTCCAGAAGAAGGAAGTTGCCAAACCAAAGGAATTGCAGGATAAATTTGTAATTCTTATGATTGGAAGATTATCAGTCGAAAAACGGCAGGATTTAATCATTAAGGCGGTTTTAGAATCTAAATATGAATCCCAAATTCAGTTGATTTTTGCCGGCAAGGGGCCATGGCGTAGTCATTTGGAATCCTTGAGTGAAAAGATGACCAATCCGCCTATTTTTGGTTTTTATGAAGAGAAGGAATTGATTGATGTAATCAATTATAGCGATTTGTATGTCCATGCCTCTGATGCTGAAATTGAGGCTATCAGTTGTATGGAGGCCTTTACCTGTGGTTTGGTTCCTATCATTTCTGACAGTAAAATTTCTGCAACGAATCAGTTTGCCCTAGATGATGCCAATCTTTTTGAACATGGTAATGCAGCCTCTTTAAAGGAAAAAATTGAGTATTACATGGAGCATCCTGAAGAAAAAGAACAAAGAAGCAAAGAATACCAGGAATATGCTAAGCAGTACTCCATTGACAATTGTGTAAGTCAGCTAGAAGAGGTATTCCAGCTTTCCATAAATGAAATGAATGCCAAGAAAAATAAATAATTTTCAGATTACCAGTAAAGCTCTTACTGGTAATTTTTTTTATAAAAAAAAGAAAAGGAATCCCTTTTCTTTTTCTATGAAGCAAGCTTTTATCTTTTTAACTGACTCCACAGCATAATGGCAATTTGTGCAGGGATTCCTAGTAAAAATACTGCCCATACCTGATAGGACATCTCTAGATAAACGAATTGTAAAAAGATAGAGGCAAGAAATGACCAGGTTAAAACAGTAAGAATCACAAACTTAAATTTTCTCTTTCCCCAAATACTGTTAAAGATGAGAATCAGTAGGGCAGAAGCAGGTACACCCCAAACATAGAGAATCCATAGGTTGATGTCGTTTAAAACAAAGGCATACACATAGACGATTAGTACCATAAACCATATCAAGGATACAGAAAGAAGGGTAATGATGATTTTATTCACTACGGTTGTATCCTTTTTTACATAATCCTGTTTTTCTTCATAATTTCCTTCATGGGTTAAATAGTCTAGAGTAACTCCATATAGATTACATATTTGATAAAGAACCTCAATATCAGGTAGTGACTCTCCTTTCTCCCACTTTGATATTGCTTTATCAGAATATTGAAGTATTTCTGCAAGATCAGCCTGTGTGTATTTTTTTCTTTTTCTCAATTCTATTAAATTTTGACTGATTACTTTCTTTAAATCTTCCATATGCACTTATTTTAGCATATTTTTTAGGATAATTCTAGTATCTACTTACAATTCTACTCACAGTAGAGTTCTAAAATATAACTCTCTAGAGTGTGTAGAAGGCTTTAGGTTGGAATTTTTTAACATTTAAGTATAATTATACGTATAAGGAGGGAGCCTATGAAGGATAAGGTTATTTATTATGATGACGAGCTTTCTGATGAATTTTCAGGGATTCAAAGAAACACAATTTCAGTAGATGAGACCTATAAATATAAACGTTCTGTTTTCTGGAATTTTATTAGTTTTATTCTTTATAGAATCATTATGACTCCAATCGCCTTTCTATATATGAAATGCAAGTTTTCCTTTAAGGTGAAAAATAGAAAGGTTTTGAAGAAGCATAAGAAGGATGGATATTTTATGTATGCGAATCATACCCACGTTCCATCCGATGGATATATGCCCTCTGTGATTTGTTTTCCGAAACGAGTGATGGTTGTAGTGAACGCTGATAACCTCAGTATGCCTGGGACTAAAAATTTTATGGCAATGGTGGGAGCTCTTCCGATACCAAATAAAATGAGTGGAATGCGGAAATTTAGAGAAGCACTATCAATTCATTTAAAGAAGAAAAGAGTTATTATGATTTATCCTGAGGCTCATATCTGGCCGTATTATACGAAAATCAGACCTTTTAAATCCGTTTCGTTTGCTTATCCTGTAAAGGAAAATTGTCCAGTGTATTCCTTTACAGTCACATACCAAAAGGGTAGGCTTCGGACTCATATTACAGCCTATGTAGATGGTCCATTTTATCCGAATGCAGATGTAGATAGTAAAACAGCTCAAGAGGAGCTACATAGAAGTGTGTATCAGGCTATGCTAGAACAAAGTAAGCATAGTACCTATGAAAAAATTAAGTATGTTAAAAGAGAGGAAGCCTTATAATGGATATCTTATTTTATGTTTCAGTTGGCGTAATTGCCCTTGCTACTATAGCGTTTTTAAGTGCCTATCGAAGAAGACTTGTTTGGTGGTTTACCTGTAGTAAGCCACAAAAGAGAACGCAGTATGACAAGAACCATAAGCTCGCTATTGTGATTCCAGCGAGAAATGAGGGAAAAACTGTTTTACCCTTAATAGAATCCTTGTTAAACCAAACCTATGACAAGCAGTGCTTTGATGTCCATGTAGTCGTGAAGGAGAAGCAGGATCCTACCATCGATATGATTAAGGAAATTATGCCTACCGCATTTTTCTATGTCGATGAAAAACAAAAGACAAAGGGGCATGCTCTAGATTATTGTATGAAGGAAATCTGCAAAGAAAAGAAGGGCTACTATGATGCCTTTATCATCATTGATGCAGACTGCTTACTTGATGAAAAATTTTTATCTGAAATGAACAATGCCCTAGGAAGTGGAAAGGACGTCTACAATTCTAAGCTTGTCGTTAAAAATTACTTAAATCATGATAAAAAGTCAAACAGCTGGGCATCTAGATGTAATGGAATGATTTGGACCTTAATGTCTGAGCTTGGGAACCGGGCAAAGTCTGATCGAGGAATTACCACTATGGTATTAGGAACGGGACTTATGATTCGTTCTAGCTTAGTAGAAAGCTGGAATGGCTGGCCATATCAACAGACTCTAACTGAGGATATTGAGCTTCAAAGAAGCTGTGCCCTTCATCATTATTCTACGGAATATGTATCTTACGCTGTTTGTTATGTGGAGGAATCTACTAGCTTACATGTTTCTAATATTCGTCGGCAGCGCTGGATGAGTGGTGTTGTCCATTGTGATAGAATTTATGATGATAAGCTTAGAGAGAATATAAAAACAAAAGAAGATAAACTGAATTTTTATTCCTTTCATTGTCTTTATTATGTTTATTGGTATTTTGGATTTCTTTGCCTAGCCACGATTTTCTCTTTGGCCTTAGGAACCATTTTACATTTTGATCATAGCCCATTATCTACCTATTATTTTGCCTTAGCTGGTTGCTCTATAGGTATCATTTACTTGGGGATGCTTCTGATGACTATTCGCTGTATGGTGGTGGACCGGAAATATATGAGGATGAATTTCTTCACTCGAATCTGGATTTGTCTAACCCATCCGCTTTACTATATGGGCTATATTGGTGTTATGATCAAATGCTTTGCGTTAAAACAAAAGGTAGACTGGAAGCGAATTGAACGTGTTCAGTTTCAGGAGGGAGCCTTTGAAAAAACAGAATAGGAGGCTTATGGTATGAATTTAAGTCAAACTACAAAGGATGTTTTAGATAAAATAGAATTAGCAGAAGCTGAAAAAAGATTTAATGATCATTTAGATCCTATAGTTTATCCTG
Source organism: uncultured Mollicutes bacterium (assembly GCA_900540705.1). Classification (GTDB taxonomy): domain Bacteria; phylum Bacillota_I; class Bacilli_A; order Acholeplasmatales; family Anaeroplasmataceae; genus Pelethenecus. The sequence continues at coordinate 28,422 of UQGR01000001.1, read as the reverse complement.
AGTATTATGAGGTCACAAAGGACTATCGCTTCGATAAGCCATTTTATCTTAGGATAGCTTATTTCTTTTTGAGATTATTTATTGTCCGTCCGTATTGTTTCATGGTCAATCATTTTTGGCTCAAAACGAGTGTTCTTGGGAAAAATAAGATAAAGCAAATTAAGACAGGTGCAATTGTAACCTGTAACCATGTAAATAAGCTAGACGCTCTTGCTTTAGGGAAGGCGCTTTGGCCACATCGCTGTCATTACACTGTTGCTGAATTTAACAATATGAAATGTCGATTAGGCACCTATATGAGAGCCTATGGAATTATGCCTTTTTCTGAAAGTCACGATGGTATGAAAAATTTTAATACTCATCTCGAAAAGTATTTAAAGAAGAAGCATTTTGTGAGCTTTTTCCCTGAACGCTCGGAGTGGTGGTGCTATGAAAAGCCAAGACCACTTCAAATTGGCGCCTTTCATTATGCTGCCAAAAGTAATGTTCCTATTCTCCCTGTTTTCATTACCTTTAAGAAGCTGAAAAAGGTGGATAAGCAGGGATTGGAAAAGAGAAAGTTTATAGTACATGTCCTAGACCCAATTTATCCTAGAGCGGATTTATCCTTAAAGGAAAATAAGGAATATATGAAGAATCAGAATGAAAAAGCTTGGAAAACCTGCTATGAAGCTTTTTATCAGAAAAAATTAGAAGATTAGAATAGCCTATTTTAGGCTTTTTTTTCTGGAAAAGTTTGTCTTTTCCCTATGAAAATGATAGAATAGAGCTATATAAATGAGGTGAGCGGTATGAAGGTTGCGATTATTGGTGGTGGAGCCTGTGGACTGGTTCTAGCTAGAATATTAGAAGATAACCATATCTCCTACGAGGTATTTGAAAAAAGCCTATGTGGTAGAAAAATCTTAGCCAGTGGAAATGGCAAGGCAAATATAGGGAATACGGAAATTTTACCAATCCACTATAATCATCCTTTTGGATATGAGCTGGTGAAGACTTATTATCCAAAGCTTATAGATTTTTATAAAAGCATTGGTCTTTTCACTAAGACAGATGAAGCAGGAAGAATATATCCATATAGTGAATCCTCCCAGACGGTGCTCAATTGTTTAAACCCTGCCTCTTTAAAAATTGTAGAAAATTTCGTTGTTGAGGATATTTCTAAAATTAATGGAAGATATTATATCAATGGGGTTCGTGGTCCATTTGATTATATAGTTCTAGCGGTAGGCTCTATTGCCTCCTTCATCAAGAAGAAACAAGAGGGCTTTTATCATATACTAGATTCTTTCCCATTAAAACAAAAGCCCTTGGCTCCAAGTCTTGTAGGCTTTCGGTTAGATTGTGACTTTAAAAGACTTGCTGGAGTGCGCTTTAAATGTGAGGCCTCCTTACTGCAAAATGGAAAGGTGCTTCATAAGGAACAAGGAGAGGTCATTTTAAAGGGAGATGGAATTTCAGGAATCTGTATTATGAATCTTTCTAGTATCTATGCGAGGTTAGAGAATAAGGAAAATTGCTATATTTCTTTAAATTTAATTCCAGGAATGCACTTTGAGCTTTCTGATAAGAAAGAGCTTCAGGGACTTATTCATCCGAAACTTGCAGAATATTTTTTGCAGTACTCCCTATCTCAGATAGAAGAACTGCTTACCAATTTTTCATTTAAAATTCTTGGTGTTTATGATTTTGAATTTGCCCAGGTGGTATCTGGAGGAATAGCGATTGATTCTATCACGGATGAGCTCAGATTGAAGCAGGAGCCTCATATCCTTGTTGGCGGAGAAGTGCTAGATATAGATGGATTATGTGGAGGCTATAATTTGATGTTTGCGTTCTGTTGTGGCTTAAAGATTGGAGAAGTGCTATGCAATATCAAATAAATCTTCGGGTTCAAGCAGATAAAGCTTTTTCCTTAAATGAGTGCATTGCCAAAAAGTATCATCTGAAAAGCTTCTCTTATCAAATTTTATCTAAATCGATAGATGCGAGAAATAAACAAGAGGTATGCTTAGTCTACCAGCTATTAGTGGATACAAAGGAAAAGCCTAAGGGAAGAGGAATAGAACCCTACCACAAGGAAAAAGTGTCCATAGACTATCCAATATGGAAAGGTGTTGCCCCTGTGATTGTAGGCTTTGGTCCTGCAGGAATGTTTGCAGCACTTTATCTAGCAAGATGTAAGGCAAACCCAATCATCATAGAGCGTGGTAGCCGAATTGAACAAAGAGTTCAGGAGGTAGAAAAATTTTTAAAAACTAAGGTGATAGAGCCCAACAGCAATGTGCAATTTGGAGAGGGAGGCGCTGGGGCCTTTTCAGATGGCAAGCTGACTACGAATGTGAAGAACCCTTATGTACGATTTATCTTTGAGGAGTTTTATAAGCATGGTGCGAAGGAGGATATTCTCTATGATAGTATGCCCCATATTGGTACAGATGTCTTAAGAGAAGTCGTTAAAAATATTCGAACTGAAATAGAATGCTTGGGCGGAAGATTTTATTTTAACACAACCTTTGAGGATGCAAAGGAAGAGGATGACCAGATTTGTGTTTTTGCAAGGAATTATGTGTTTAAGACCAAACATTTATTATTAGGCTTAGGTCATTCTGCACGAGATACCATTCGGCATCTATACCAAGATATGCAGCTTGCGATGGAGCCTAAGGCGTTTTCTATGGGCGTACGTGTTGAGCATCTAGCCAGCAAGATGGATCGAGCTCAATATGGACGGTATGCTAAATTTTTACCTAGAGCCTATTATAAACTATCCTGCCATCTAGAAGACCGGGGAGTATATACCTTTTGTATGTGCCCAGGTGGCTATGTGATTGCCTCAGCTTCTAGTGAAAATTCCATTGTTACAAATGGGATGAGCAATCAAGCACGTGAGGGAGAAAACTCCAATAGTGCCATTTTAGTAGATGTCAAACCAAAGGATTATGGGACAGGTGTTTTAGATGGACTTGCCTATCAAGAAAAATATGAACGGCTCGCATTTGAGATTGCTAAGGATTATCGAGCACCTGCTAATTTAATGAAGGAATTCTTAGAAGATAAAATTGCAGCAGAAGAGCGAAGTGTACATTCCTCTTACCCTCATGGAATCCTCATGTCTGATTTAAGACGATGTCTTCCTGATTTTGTAGTTCAGGGCATAAAGGCAGGTATATTAAATTTTGATCAAAAGCTCCATGGATTTTATGATCCGGATGCTATATTGATAGGTATTGAATCTAGAAGCTCCTCTCCCGTAAGAATATTGAGAAATGAACAAAGAGTCTCCAGTAATCCATTTATTTATCCAATTGGAGAGGGGGCAGGCTATGCTGGAGGAATTGTCAGTGCGGCTCTAGATGGCCTATTGACTGCTATGAAGATTGTAGGTGAAACAAGTGAATGAAAAAATAGATATTTCTTCTAAAGTAATAGAGACTAAACGTCTCCTTTTAAGACCATTTATAGAAAGTGACTTAGAGGATTTTTATACCTATGCTAGTGTACCAGGGGTAGGAGAGCGAGCAGGCTGGCCCCACCATGAAACGATAGAAACCTCCAAGCAAATTTTAGACATTTTTATAAAGCATAAGAAGACCTTTGCCTTAGTTTATAAGGAAAATCAAAGGGTAATTGGTTCCTTAGGAATAGAAAAATATGATGAGGAATTACTAAAGGAATTCAGTGAGCTAAAGGGCAGAGAAATTGGGTATGTACTCTCAAAGGAATACTGGGGAAAAGGCTTAGTGCCTGAGGCTCTAAAGGCTGTAATATCCTATCTTTTTGAGGAAGTAGGCTTAGATTTTATCTCCTGTAGCTATTATTCCTTTAATGAGCAGAGTAAACGTGTTCAGGAAAAATGTGGCTTTCAGTATTATAAGAATTTTGCCTCAACCTCAAAGGTGGGAACCTATGAAGCGAAAATGAACATTTTAAGAAAAGAGGAGTATTTCCATGAAAAATATTAAAATTGCTTATCTTGGGGGTGGTTCTAAGCAGTGGGCTAGAACCTTTATGACGGATTTGGCTTTATCGGATGGTTTGACAGGAGAGATAGGTCTATATGACATTGATAGGGAGGCTGCCCTCCGCAATCAAAAAATCGGAAATAGAATCAATCAAAATCCAGCAACTCACTCTAAATTTGAATACGTTGTTTATGATACTCTAGAGGCTACCTTAAAGGATGCCACCTTTGTTGTCATCTCCATTCTTCCAGGAACCTTTGAGGAAATGAGAAGTGATGTTCATGCTCCAGAGGCTTATGGAATATATCAATCGGTTGGAGATACTGCTGGTCCAGGTGGAGTACTTAGAGCGATGCGAACTGTACCTATCTATGAAGAATTTGCCAGAAAGATTCAGCAGATTTGTCCTAAGGCTTGGGTAATTAATTTTACAAACCCTATGAGCATTTGTGTGAAAACCTTATATGATGTATTTCCAGAAATCAAGGCCTTTGGCTGTTGTCATGAGGTTTTTCATACCCAGGCATTTTTATGTCTTGTGTTGGAAAAGGAAAAGAACATCCAGGCGACTCGTAAGGATATTTATACCGATGCTTGTGGCGTAAATCATTTTACCTGGATGACAGAGGCACGCTATAAAGATATAGATTTATTGTCCTTACTTCCAAGCTTTATGGATAAATACTATGCAGATGGCTACTATGAATATGGGGATCGTTTTGCCTTTAGGAAGGATTGCTTTGCCTATGGAAACAAGGTGAAGATGAATCTTTTTGCCCGCTATGGAGCTTTAGCGGCAGCTGGAGATCGTCATCTCGTTGAATTTGTCAACCCTCACTGGTATTTAAAAGATCCAGAATGTGTGAAGCGTTGGAAATATAATCTGACCACGGTGGATTTTAGAGTTGCCCAAATGAAAGAAAGGATAGAAGAGTCTATTCTTCTAGCCGAAGGAAAAAAGGAATTTGAGCTCATGCCCTCTGGTGAGGAAGCGACAGATTTGATGAAGGCTATCTTAGGTCACAAGCAGGTGATATCCAACGTAAATTTACCTAATACAGGACAGTGTCCACAGCTTCCTATGGGAAGTATTGTAGAAACGAATTGTATCTTTACGAACAACCAGGTTAAACCTGTTGTTTCAAAGCCTTTACCTCTAGCGGTCTTACATATGGTTTATAAGGCCGCAAACAACATTGATACCCTCTATGAGGGAATCAAGCAAAGAGACTTTGAAAAAATTTTTGCCTGTTTCATGAATCAGGCTCTATGTAGTACATTGACATTAGAAGAAGGCCGCAGCCTCTTTAAGGAAATGATAAAAAATACAAGGACCTATCTAGAAGACTTTTATCCAACCTTAGATGAGTTTTTAAAGGACTAATAGCAGGAAAATAATTTAATCCCTTAGACGTGAGTTCAGTCTAGTATTGCTGCCACGTCTTTTTTCTTTTTATGCAGCCCATAACATACCATTAAATCTAGATGAAATAGTTTAGGTTTTGTTGCAATTTTATAATTTTATTGTTTAAATAAGAGTTTTATTATATAATAATAAAGAATTTTGTTAGAAGGAGCTGGTGGATATGCTAAAAAGCTATAAGGAATTCAAGCAATATCTTAGTGACTTGCCTCAAAGATATAGCCTTTTATTACACAGTTGCTGTGCACCATGCTCCTCTCACGTTTTATTATTATTAAAGGACTACTTTGATATCACCATTTATTATTCTAATGATAATATTTATCCTTTTGAGGAATATCAAAAAAGACTAACGGAAGAAATTGAATTTTGTAAAAAAATAGATTCATCCATTGATGTTTTATTTGATGCGTATGATAGTACAGCCTATGATAAGGCAGTTCTTGGCTTAGAAAAGCTAGGAGAAAGAAGTGAGCGCTGTTACGAATGCTATAGGCTGAGACTGGAAAAGACTGCTCAAAAGGCCAAAGCGCTAGGATTTGATTATTTTACAACGACGCTTTCTATTTCACCCTATAAGAATAGCCAGTGGATCAATGAGCTTGGTACTCTGCTTGAAGAGAAATATGGCGTTTCTTTTCTCTATTCTGATTTTAAGAAGGAGGAAGGCTATAAGCATTCCATTGCTTTATCTAAGGAATATGGGCTATACCGCCAGGATTATTGTGGCTGCCGGTATTCCTTAAAAGAGCGGAAGGAGGAAGCCCATGAATAAGGAAAAATATACAAAAATTCAGTATTTAACAATTGAAGAAAAGCGTCGTCTTTTATTTATGAGTGACATCCATGGGGATATCCGTCTTTTCCAACAGGCTCTTAAAGAGATAAATTTTTCAGACCAGGACTATTTATTTGTCGTAGGTGATATGATTGAAAAGGGAGACTATCTAGATAATATTGCTATGCTAGATTATATCCTTGAACTCTCTAAAAAAGAGAATGTCTTTTTTATGGCAGGAAACTGTGATGAGGTATTTCGCTTTATATTGCCACCCTTAGATAAAGAAAGATTTTTATATTTCGCGTTAGATAAGCAGAAGTCCATCATCAATGATTTAGCAGAACGGATGAAGGTATCCCTTTCTAAGGATATGGATATTGATGGATTTATACAAAGAGCTTATATGGAGTATCCCCAATATTTTGAATTTATAGATAAGCTTCCGGATGTGATTTTTTTAAATGACAGACTTGTCTTAGTTCATGGAGGGATTTTAGATATTCAGCAAATCCCTAAACATTCCTTAGAGGTATTGAAATTTGACCGCTTTTTAGAGGTGAGTGGTATCCAGCCAAAAACTATGATTGTTGGACATAATCCTACCAGAAATTATCGGTCTGATATCGCTTGTGTCAATCCGATTTTTGACTCCAGAAAAAATATTATCTGTTTAGACGGAGGCAATAATTTAGTCAAGGGTGGTCAGCTAAATGTCGTCATTTTAGAGGATATCCATTCTACAGCCTTCTCCTTTATCGCATTGGATCATTACCCAAAATATGAGATGAAAGAGGATGTGCTTCATCCCCAGCCTAAAAACTCCTTTACGATGCGATTTGGTAAAAATGAGGTAGATATTATGACTAGAGATTTAGATTTTTATCTAGTTCAGCTAAAGAATAGTGAGGATAGATTATGGGTCCATCAGGATTTCGTCTTTGAAATTGAAGGAAAGCAGTATTGCTATGAAGGGTCTAATACTTTTTTAAATCTCAAAAAAGGAGATCAGATTTCTATAATTAAAAGGGCTATGCCATATAGTCTCATTAAGCATGAGGGAGTTATTGGCCTAATTGAAACGAGGTATCTCCATGAAGACCTCCTATAAAATAACGAAGACCTCTAAAGGTCTTACAGTTCTAGACTATTTGAAGTCCTGTTCTTTAGGTAAGGATAAAATTGCATTTCTTTTTCATACAAAAGCCATTACCATTGGTGGGCAGATTGTTACACCTTCTAGAGTACTTCTAGAGGGAGATATGCTAATGATAGATGTAGAAGAGACGATTGATTTTCTTCCGGATAAGAAAAAGCTGGATATTGTATATGAGGATGATTATCTTTTAATTGTCAATAAACCAGCTCATATTTTAGTTCATCCCGATGCTAAGGATAAGCAGGGGACGATGTGTAATATTGTGAGCTATTATTATCAGAATAAGGGATTTTTTTATAGCGTAAAATATGCGCACCGCTTAGATTTAGAAACAACGGGATTACTATTATTTGCGAAGGACTGTCTAAGCCATGCCAAGCTTTGTGCAATGATTGCCACCCACGAGCTTAGAAGAAGCTATCTTTGTCTATGTGAGGGCAAACTAAAAACAAAACAGGGGACTATTTGTGCACCCATTGGCGAAGACCGCCACCACCAGCAACGGAAAAGAGTATCCAAAACTGGGAAAGAGGCTATCACCTTTTATGAGGTTTTAAAGGAATTTAAAGGATATAGCTTGGTAAAGGTTGTTTTAAAAACGGGAAGAACCCACCAAATCCGCGTTCATTTATCTTCCATTGGTCATCCCTTACTAGGAGATGAACTCTATGGAGGTAATCATAAACTTGCCAAGAGGGTGATGCTTCATTCCTATCAAATGAGCTTTGTTCATCCGATTACTGGGGAAGAAATGAGAATTCAAAAAGATTTACCCTTTGATATGAGAAAGCTGGTTCAGGGATAATTGGATAGTTTAATATTTTTAAAAATTTAGAATATAATGCATTGGATAGGGAGTCTAGCAGATAGCTAGAAGAAGTATATTGGTTTGGAATAGGGGTGTAGATATGATTTTTGGAAAGTATATTAATAAATATTATTTAAAATATTTTTTGTTTTTTTTATTTGGATTACTGGCACTTTTGGCTGTAAACTGGGTTCAGCTCGAGATTCCTAGGATTTGTGGTTCGATTCTAGATGGCATAGGGGATGCGGCCAAAAATGACCCAGAATCCCTTTTTCATAATCCTGAGGGAATCAATAAATTTATGCTTGAGCTTGGAATCATCGCTTTAATTATGTTTGTAGGCCGTTTTATGTGGCGATATTGTATTTTTGGAGTGGCTGCTCGTGTGGAAGCAGATATAAGAGATGATATGTTTAGCCATTCCTTAAAGCTTTCTAATGCTTATTACAAAAGACATAAAACAGGAGCATTGATGGCCCTTTTTACGAATGACCTCCAGGTGATAAGACAATCCTTTGGTAGTGGAACTGTTATGACGATTGATGCTGTGTTTTTAGGAAGCTTTGCCTTATACCGCATGTTTAAAAATAACTGGATTTTATCCTGCTTCAGTATTATACCTATGATTTTAATTGCAGTAGTATCTGCTATTGTAGGCCGTATTTTAAAAGAAAAATTTAAGGCAAGACAAGAGGCATATGAGGCATTATCTGATTTTGCTCAGGAGAATTTCAGTGGAATTGCTGTAGTGAAGGCTTTTGTCAAGGAAGTGCATGAAATCAGGCATTTTGATAAAATTAATGAGGAAAACAGAGCGAAGAACATTGATTTTGTCAAATATTCTGCCTTGTTAAATGTGCTTTTAACAGCTATCATTTCCTCCATTATCGCCTTGCTATTTGGTGGAGGCGCTTATTTCGTTATTAACGGCTTTATGGGAGAAGAATTTACGGTTGGTCAAATGTGGGAATTCATTGGCTATTTTGATGCAGTAGTATGGCCGTTTATGGCTGTGGCTCAGCTAATCAATATGCGATCTCAGGCCAAGGCCTCTCTACAAAGAATTGATGAATTTTTAGATGAGAAAATTGAAATTTTGGATCAGGATGTCACTCCAATAGATAAGATTGAAGGAAAAATAGAATTTAGAAACTTAAATTTTCATTATCCTGATGGCTCAAATGAGGTTTTATCTAACATATCCTTTACTATTCCAAAGGGGTGTATGATAGGAATTATCGGAAAAACGGGGTGTGGGAAGACGACCATTGTCGATTTACTTCTACGTACCTACAATCTAGAAGATAACCAGATTCTATTAGATGATAAGGATATTATGCATATTCCTTTTAAGAAGGTTAGAGAAAGCATTGGCTACGTTCCCCAGGATAACTTCCTTTTCAGTGATACCATCTCTAATAATATCGCCTTTGCCTATGAATCCTTAGATGAAGAAACGATTGTTTCTGCAGCTAAGCTAGCAGATGTGCATAATAATATTGTGGAATTCAATGAAAAATATAATACAATTTTAGGAGAACGTGGTGTGACCCTTTCAGGAGGGCAGAAGCAGAGAGTTTCCATTGCTAGAGCGATAGTGAAAAACCCGCCAATTTTAATCTTTGATGATTCTGTTTCAGCAGTAGATACAAAGACAGAGGAAACAATTTTATCTAATTTAAGGTCCTTACGAAAGGGTAAGACTACCATTATGATAGCTCATAGGATTTCTACAGTAAAAAATTTGGATATGATTGCAGTAATGGATGAGGGTAAGATTGTAGGAATAGGAACGCATACAGAGCTCTTAAAGAGTTGTGCTCTTTATCAGGAGATGGTTCATCTTCAATCCTTAGAAGAAGAAATCAATGGAGGTGATGCCTAATGCAGAAGTTTGATGATAATAAAAACATTAAAACGTATAAGGATAAGGCAATCTTAAAGCGACTTATGCGGTTTGCTAAGCCTGTAAAGTGGTACTTTCTAGCCTCCATTCTATTTACAGCGATTTTGGTCGTTGTCGATCTTTTACCTGCGTTCTTAGAAGGAGAGCTCATTGGTGCCCTTCAGGATGAAACGAGAAGCAATAGTGATAAAATGAATTTTACTCTATTGCTGTTAGGCTCCTATGCCGTAGTGATTGTTGCTTCAGCCTTTTTAAACTTTTATAACACGATGATGCTACAAAAGGCTGGTCAAAAAATTGTTTTAAACATCAGAAGAGAAATATTTGTTAAAATTGAGGGCTTGGCCATTGCCCAGATTAATGCTACACCAGTGGGTAAGCTAGTGACAAGAGTTACTTCTGATGTGAATATGGTCAATGAGCTTTATACCAATGTGATTGTTAATTTATTTCGGTATATACTAACTATTGTGTTTGTGTTGGTGATGATGCTGATAATTTCTCCCCTTTTAACCTTATATATTTTATGTGTAATGCCGTTTTTAATAGGAATGACTATCCTATTTAATAAGGTATCTAGAAGGCAATATCGAAGAGTTAGAGGCTCCGTATCTAATGTGAATGCTTTCCTTTCTGAAAATTTAAGTGGAATGAAAATTACGCAGATTTTTAATCAGGAGCAGAAGAAAACCCAAGAATTTAGAGTGAAAAATACAGAGCTCAAGAAGAATAGCATCAAAGAGGTTTTAATTTTCGGTATCTTTAGACCTGCAATTTATGTTTTATATGTTCTATGCCATATCATAATTTTATATAATGGCTTTTATATGGTTTTAGAGGAAAAGCTATTATCTAAGGATTTAGTAAAATTCTATCAGTATAATGGGCAGTTTTTTAATCCGATTCAGCAGCTTGCGGACCAGTTCAATCAGCTTCAATCCGCCTTTGCTTCCTCTGAAAGAATCTTTGAAATCTTAGATATGCAAACTCAAATTTTAGATAAAGAGGATGCTATTGAGTTAGAGCACATAGAAGGAAAAATAGAATTTGACCATGTTTGGTTTGCCTACAATGATGAAAACTGGATTCTAAAGGATATCAGCTTTACCATTCTTCCCAATCAAACTGTGGCCTTTGTTGGAGCTACAGGGGCAGGGAAAACGACCATCCTTGCGTTGATTGTTAGAAACTATGAAATTCAAAAGGGTTCAATTCGGATTGATGGAATAGATGTGCGAGATATCAAATTGGAAAGCTTAAGAAAGCATATCGGTCAGATGCTGCAGGATGTATTTCTCTTCAGTGGAACCATCAAGTCAAACATCACGATGCGAGAGGAAGCTTTCACGAATGAGGAAGTAATTGAAGCCTGTCGTTATGTAAATGCTTCTCATTTCATTGAGAAGCTAGATAAGGGCTATGAGTATGAGGTATTAGAACGAGGAAATAACTTCTCTTCAGGAGAACGACAGCTTTTATCCTTTGCAAGAACGATACTTCATCGTCCGAACATTATGATTCTAGATGAGGCTACGGCCAACATAGATACGGAAACTGAGGTATTAATTCAGGATTCCTTGGAAAAAATGATGAATGTAGGAACTATGCTGATTGTCGCCCATCGTCTTTCTACCGTACAGCATGCAGATAACATCATTGTATTGCATAAGGGAAAAATTATGGAACAGGGCAATCATCAGGAGCTTTTAAATAAGAAGGGATTATATTATAATCTTTATGAGCTTCAATATAAAAATTCTGATAAGTAGGAGGTGGAGGTCATGAAAAAGAAAAATATAATTCTTGGCAGTATAGCTTTTGTTTTATGTAGTATTATGATAGTTTTAGTATGCTTTTTCATGATTCCTAGAATTTCCTATGGCTATGATTCTAAAACAGATACCTATTATGTAGATGTGGTTTATGGAAATGCTGCAAGCTATGAGATTGAAAGTGAAATTAATGGAAAACCAGTAACTAAGATTAAATCTCGTGCTTTTATGAATAAATCTGGACTGGAGCACATTACCTTTAGTGAGAGTCTCATTGAGATTGAACGGTTAAGCTTTATGGGTTGCAGGAATTTAAAGGAGATTTCCTTAGAGCATATTCAGGTGCTAGGTAGAAATGCCTTTGAGGGGTGTGAAAGCCTAGAAAAGGTTACATTGACCTTGGAAAATATTCCAGGGGGGGCTTTTATAGGCTGTAGCAATTTAAAGGTTATTGAGCTTAATAATACTAGAAGGATTGGTAGCTATGCCTTTTCAGGTGTAGGTGCCATAGAAATCAGCATCCCAGAAACCTGCATAGAAATTGGAACAGATACCTTTTATGATTGTCGTAATTTAGAAAAAATATTTGTTTATTCTCCATATCTAACGGAGGATAAGTACCTAGCAAGCTTGAAAAATGTTGTTTTTATGTAAACTTTTCTAATTTACTTTTAAAATGTGGGCGGCTATGATATAATCAAACTAGTCCTAGGAGGAATTTAAAATGAAAGAGTATATGATTATTTCAGATGGATCCTGTGATTTATCTGATGATGCTGTAGAAAAACTAGGGGTAAGAGTTGTACCATTTTACATTGCTTTTGAAAATGAAACGTATTTAAAGGAGAAGAAGGAAGTCAATGTTCAGGAGTTTTATCAAAAACTCATAGATCATCCAAATATTTTTCCAAAGACTTCTATGCCTACGGCACAGGATTATATGGAAGAATTCTTAAAAGCATATCAAGAGGGATATGATGTGCTTTGTATTACCATTTCTAAAAAATTTAGTGGTTCTTTAAATTCAGCTCTGATGGCTAGGGATATGTTTTTAGATGAATATCCTGATGCTAGAGTAGAGGTTGTGGATTCCACAGTGAATTCCTGTACGCAGGGCTTACTTGTAAGAGAAGTTGCTAGAATGAAGGAGAATGGTTTAAATCTAGATGAAACCCTTGCTAAGATTGAGGAAATCAAGGGGACTGGAAGAAGCTATTTTACAATCAATGGCTTATCCTATCTCCAGCATGGTGGAAGAATAGGAAAGCTAACGGCCATTGTAGGAAACATTTTCAAGGTTACTCCATTGATCGTTCAAAAGGATGGGGAAATCCAATCTGGAGGATTGGCCCTTTCTAGAAAAAGAGCCATTATGAAAATTTTTGATAAGTTTAAGGATACACTTCATAAGCATAACTTAAATATTGATCATTATCAGATTGTGGTTGGCTATGGACAGTCCTTAGAGGAAGGAAAAGACCTAGCTACTAAGTTTGAAAGTATTTTTGGAAAGAAAATAGAGCTTTTTGAGCAGATAGGAGCTACCATTGCCGTTCATACAGGGCCTTATCCGCTAGGAATTGCATTTATTAAAAAATATGATGTAGAGTAGGCTTCTTTTTAGGAAGCCTATTTCCTTATCAATGAGAAGTAAAGAGGTGAGGATTTGAAAAACTTAAAGAAAATATTACCTAAATTGATTATATTTATTGTGATAAGTATCGTCGTGATCATTGTCTTATTTTCCCTAAACGATATTACAGAAATAGGGAAGGTATTAAATAATGTGGATTGGACATGGCTGAGTTTTGGTTTTCTATTTTTACTTCTTTACATGCTTTTTAATCCGTTGTCTCTAGCAATGCTAGGCCGTTCAAAGGAAGAAGGAAACATCAGCTTTATTGATTCAGCTACCATTGGAACTATGGAATATTTTTTTAATGGAATCACTCCCTTTTCTTCTGGTGGACAACCCTTTCAAATCTATGCCTATAACAAAGTTGGAGTAAGCCTGCATAGATCCTCAGGTATCATTTTAATGAACTTTGTAGTTAGTCAGATTTCAATTGTACTCTTATGTTTATTGTCTTTATTTTATTTTGAACAGCTGACCAATGGCGTAGGCTATCTACAGGTTATGATTGTGGTTGGACTAATTATTAATGTTGTAATTTTAACCATCTTTTGTTCCGTGGGGTGTTCTAAAACCTTGCGTGGGCTTTTATTCCGCTTTGTGGATTGGTTTTTTAATTTGAAGATATTTAAGGGAAAGCTTGTACGCTTCATTACATCCTTTGAAAGCTATTGTGAGGGAGCCCAAAGAACCTTTAAGACTCTTTTACAGCAAAAAGGGAAATTTCTCCTCTGTATCCTTGCCAAGCTTTTGGCTCTATTATCCTATTATAGTATTCCCTTCTTTATCCTAAGGGCTTTAGGAATTGGAGTTACCATCAGTGAACTACCACTCATTCTTGCAATGACTACATTTTCTATTGCGATGACCTGTTATATTCCGACTCCAGGCTCTGCTGGGGGAATTGAATTTGCATTTCAATCCTTATTTGTGACATTGCTTCCTACCATCAGTAGCTCTATTGCAGCCTCTGGCGTTTTGCTGTGGCGCTTAATAACCTACTATCTATTGATGCTCATTAGCTTTATCACCTATTTAATATTTGAAGAGATTATCGCAAGAAGGTATAAGAAGCATCATCCTCATCAGGAAGAACCTAATCTAGTAGAAGATACAGAACAGTCTTAGCCCTTTTGGTTTGCTACCAAAAGAGCTTTTTTTATTAAATATGTGAAATTATGGAAAATCATTATTTTTTATTGAAAAAATAAGAAATAAAGCATAAAATACTTAACTAGGTGAACAAATTTTAAAGTTTCCATTTTTTTACATTTTACTAAGTAGATTTTCATATTTTACTTAGATGAAAGTATAGAAGAAGCATATAAAAAATAATCTTAGGAGGTTGAAGATGATAAAATTACTCAAATACATAAATAAGTGGGCATATGTTCTAATTTTTCTCGTTATTGGTCTTGTCATAGTACAGGTCTATAGTGATTTAGAGCTGCCAACTCGATTGTCTAATATTCTTACGAGTGCCAGTACAGCGGATGGGCTTCGTGCACAAGGGCTATTGACTCCAGATTTGGAGACCAAATATTTTAATGAGGTCTTGCATAATGGTCTAGAAATGCTAGGCTTTGCTGCCTTATCCTTGATTTCAAGCTTTTCTGTAGGATTTTTAGCTAGTCGAATTTCTGCTAGCTTTTCCTATAATCTTAGAAAGGCGGTATATAAAAAAATTCAGAGCTTTTCCATTAGTGAAATTGATAAATTTTCTACAGCCTCTTTAATCACAAGAACTACTAATGACATCACTCAAATCCAGATGGTTGTTGTTATGACGCTCCGTATGGCAATTGCTGCCCCTACGATGGCAATTTTAGGTATAATTAAGGCAGAAAATATTGAGGCTTCTGCAAATTTAAGCTTGATTGTTGTGATTTCCGTGATTGCTTTAGTGACGTTAGTTGTGAGTCTATTCCTAATCGTTTTACCAAAATTTAAGAAAATTCAGGAATTCACGGATCGTTTGAATTTAGTAACTCGAGAGAATCTTACGGGAATTCGTGTAGTAAGAGCAAATTGTGCACAGGAGTATCAGGAAAATAAATTCAATGATGTGAATATCGCTGTTACCAAAAATAATACCTTTGTAAACCGTGTGTTAAGCATTATGAACCCAGGTATGATGATTATTATGAATGGAACTAGCTTAGCCATTTTATGGGTTGGAGCTTATATTATCGAGGAGAATCCTCTATTCTTAGGTAGTGTCTTTGGATTTCAGCAGATTACAATGATGATTGTTATGGCATTTATGCAACTGATTATGATATTCATTATGGTGCCACGTGGTTTAGTATCTGCTAGACGTGTTAGAGATGTTTTGGATGTAGAACCATCCATTATGAGCCCTCAAGTCTGTATTTCCCCTGAAGAGGGAGTAGAAGGAGAACTAGAGTATAAAGATGTAAGCTTTAGTTATCCTAATTCCAATGAAAATGTCTTAGACCATATCAGCTTTCAGGCCAAGAATGGAGATACCATCGCAATAATCGGTTCTACTGGTTCAGGGAAGACCTCTTTGATTCACTTACTCCCTCGTTTCTTTGATGCAACCTCAGGAGATATTATGGTAGATGGAGTCTCAGTAAAGGACTATGATTTAAAGCTTTTAAGAAAGAAAATTGGCTTTATTGCCCAGAAGGCTTTACTATTTAAGGGAACCATTCGGTCCAATTTATTGTATGGAAATCCAGAGGCAACAGAAGAGGAAATGAAGGAGGCTCTAAAGCTTTCTATGGCCTATGATTTTGTGATGGAGCATCCTGATGGACTGAATCAACCCGTATCCCAGGGTGGTGCTAACTTCTCTGGTGGGCAGAAGCAGCGTCTTTCTATCGCCAGAGCCTTAATTAAAAAGCCTGAATTTATCGTATTTGATGATTCCTTCTCAGCTCTAGATTTTAAGACGGATAAGATGCTGAGAGATAATTTAAAGCAGCTAGATTATACCCCAACTAAAATCATTGTAGCTCAAAGAATTGGAACTATAATGGATGCGGATTTAATTTTAGTTTTGGATAAAGGAAAAGTGGTTGGCAGTGGTACTCACAAGGAGCTCATTCAATCCTGTACAGTCTACCAAGAAATCGCCTACTCACAGGTTTCAAAGGAGGAGATTGAAAATGCCTAGACCTAATATGCATATGGGGAGACCAAAAAGCTTAAAAAAGGGCTTAGGAAAATTACTTCCTTACCTAAAGCCATATATCGGCTACATCGTTGTTGCAATCCTACTATCTATCATTGGAGCCCTAGGGTCCTTGTTTGGTCCTAAGCTACTAGGAGAAATCACAAAGGAATGCCAAAACGTAATGAAGGGGCAAAGCATTGACTTTGATTATATAACTAAAATCGGTATAGTCCTTATCTGTATTTATGTATGCTCTGCCTTTGGTGGATATATAGCCTCCTTTTTCCTGACAGGAGTAACGCAAAAGATATCCTATCGCTTAAGAAAAGATATTTCTCAAAAAATTAACCGCGTTCCTCTTAAATACTTTGACACAACCTCTTATGGAGATTTACTATCTAGAGTCACAAATGATGTGGATAGCATCAGTCAGAATTTGAACCAAAGCATCACCTCAACCTTTTCCTCAGTAATTTTACTGATAGGTGTGTTTGTGATGATGTTTACGATCTCCTGGCAAATGACTTTAATCTGTGTGATATCTATCCCTCTTTCCTTGATTAGTTTAATTTTAATTGTCAAGAATTCTCAGAAATTCTTTAAGGCTCAGCAACGTTCCTTAGGAGATATCAATGCTCATATAGAGGAGGCTTATGCTGGTCATCAGGTGATTATTGCCTATCAGCAGGAGGAAGGAACCTATAAAGAATTTAAAAATTGCAATGTCAATTTAAGAAATAGCGCTTGGAAGAGTCAGTTTGTTTCAGGATTGATGATGCCAATTATGGGATTTATCGGCAATCTAAGCTATATTGCGATTTGTTTTTTAGGTGGAGTACTCGTTGTAAGTGGTCTTGCAGGAGTGGAATTTATTCAGATGTTCATCCAGTATTCTAGAATGAGCAATCAACCGCTTCAAACGATAGGTCAAATTGCAAATGTACTTCAGTCCTGTGCAGCGGCAAGTGAACGTGTGTTTGAATTCTTAGAAGGGGAAGAGCTTTCCAAGGAAGAGCCAGCGACCTCTTTAGCTAAAGACCAGGTTCAGGGATATGTTTGTTTTAAAAATGTAGATTTTGGATATAATGTGGATAAGCAGATTATTTTTGATTTTAACTGTGATGTAAAACCTGGTATGAAGGTAGCGATTGTTGGACCTACAGGGGCTGGAAAAACTACATTAGTTAACCTCTTGATGCGGTTTTATGAGGTGAATTCGGGTCGGATTGAAATTGATTCCATTTCAACTAAGGATATTTCTAGAGATAATGTTGCCTCTTTATTTGGAATGGTTTTACAGGATACCTGGCTTTTTGAGGGAACTCTAAGAGATAATTTACGTTTTGGTAATAAAACAGCCACAGATGACCAGATTTTTGAAGCTCTAAAAGCCTGCCATATGGACCATTTTGTGAACTCCCTACCAGGAGGTTTAGACTATGTTTTAGATGAGGCAGCAAATATTTCTGCAGGACAAAAACAGCTTTTGACCATTGCTAGAGCTATGGTTGAAAATGCTCCAATGCTCATTTTAGATGAGGCGACCTCCAGTGTTGATACGAGAACCGAGGAGCTGATTCAAAAGGCAATGGATAAGCTAATGCAGGGAAGAACCTCCTTTGTAATTGCTCATAGACTTTCTACCATCAAGAACTCAGATATCATCTTGGTTTTAAAGGATGGGAATATTATAGAACAGGGCAATCACCAGCAGTTGATTGATAAGAAGGGCTTCTACGCAGACTTATATAATAGTCAGTTTGCTACGGAGTAGAACTTAATTTTTAGTTTAAAAAATATTGTATTTTTTCGTTGAGATTCATTTTTCTCAACGTTTTTTTGTGATTAAGAAGGTTAAAATGGATGAATTTGTTTTTTTAAAATAAGTATGATATAATTATATACTACGATATAGGAGATGATACTATGGCAAAAATAACAGTAGGCATAATGTATGATTTTGATAAGACATTATGTACAACGGATATGCAAAATTATGGTTTTATCAAGGATTTAGGAATGGAGCCAGAGGAATTTTGGAGCTATGCATCCCAAAATACAAAGAAGCATTCTATGGATAAGATTTTGTCCTATATGTTTATGATGGTTCAAAAGGCCAAGGAAAAGGGCATTCCTTTAACCGAGGAATATTTGAAATCCTTAGGAGAAACCGTAGTTTTATATAGAGGGGTTCTAACCTGGTTTGATCGCATCAATGCATTTGCAGAGGCTGTAGGTGTAAATTTAGAGCACTATGTAATTTCCTCAGGAGTAAAGGAAATTATAGAAGGTACTCCAATTGCAAAATATTTCAAAAAAATTTATGGCTGTAAATTCTTATATGATCCTAAGACGAAGGAAGCAATCTGGCCTTCCATGGCAATCAACTATACCCAGAAAACCCAATACATCTTTCGAATCAGTAAGGGAGCCTTAGATGAAACGGATGAGGAAAAGCTAAATACAGAAACTAAGGATGAAGCAAGAGCCATCCAGTATCGTCATATGATTTATATTGGTGATGGACTTACAGATATCCCTTGTATGCAGCTTTTAAAGGATAAGGGCGGGAAATCCATCGCCTTATACCAACCTCATAATAAGGATAAGGTGATTCCTCTTGTGGAGGATGGAAGAATCAATTATGTTTGTGTGGCGGATTATTCAGCAAATTCCAATCTAGATAAAATTGTCAAGCTAATGATAGAAAATATGGCTATGCTAGAAAATCTAAAGACAAAAGAAGAAAAACAGCTATTAAGCTTCTCTAAGAGTATGGAGATGCAAAATGAAAATTAACTTTTTCAATGAAACCTCTTTAGAGACAAAGAACTTTGAAAAGCTGATACGAAGGGTTTTTAAAAAACAAAAAAATAAAAAAATTTTTAGTGTTATTTTTGTAGACGATGATAAAATACAAGAAATTAATCGTGATTATAGAAAGTTAGACCGAGTCACCGATGTAATTTCCTTTGCGTTATGTGATGACCCTGAAAATGAGCTTACCGATGAGCTAGGGGATGTATTTATTGACTTAAGTCAAGCCTTTCGACAGGCTTCAGAATATGGACACAGCATAGACCGAGAGGTGGCATTTTTGGCGGTACATGGCTATCTGCACTTGTGCGGCTATGATCATATGACCAAAGAGGAAGAGGAGATCATGTTTCAAAAACAGGAGGAAATCCTAGCTTTAGCGAAAATAACTCGATAGAAAAGGATGGTATCTTACTATGGATATAATAAAATTAATTGACAAGGCGATAGAGGGAAGGGCACTTGCCTATACGCCCTATTCTAAATTTAAGGTAGGGGCAGCTCTATTGCTGAAGGATGGCAGCTATGTTTTAGGCTGCAATATAGAAAATGTAAGCTATGGCTTGTCCAATTGTGCGGAGCGTACAGCCCTATTCAAGCTAGTTAGCTCAGGCTATACAAAGGAGGATGTAGTGGCTATGGCAATCGTAGCGAATACAGAAAACCCTGTTAGTCCTTGTGGAGCATGTCGACAGGTTATGGCAGAGCTTCTTTGTAAGGATACTCCTATCTTTTTGGCAAATTTAAAGCATACTTATAAAAAGACCACGGTAGAAGAGCTGTTGCCTTATGGCTTTGAGGAAATTGAAAATGCAGATTGATACCTATAAATCTGGCTTTGTGGCTGTAATCGGTCGCCCAAATGTTGGTAAGTCTACCTTTTTAAATAAGATGGTCGGCAGGAAGGTAGCTATCATTTCCGATAAGCCTCAAACCACTAGAAATCGTATTTTAGGGATAAAGACAACAGAAGAATACCAGATTGCCTTTACAGATACTCCTGGAATCCATAAGCCTCAAACTGAGCTAGGGAGAAGAATGGTTCATGCCTCCTATGATGCAACCAATGGCGTGGATTGTATCCTATTTATGACGACTCCTGTGAAGAGTGTTTTAAAGGGAGATGAAATCATTTTATCTAACCTGAAGAAAACGAAGCTTCCCGTTTTTTTAGTTATCAATAAGGTAGACCAGCTTAAGCATTTTAAGGATATTGATTTGACTATCGCTTTATATAAGGACTTATATCCTTTTGCGGGAGTTTATCCTATCTCAGTATTAGAGGATAAAAATTTAGATCATCTATTAGAGGATATCAAGACTGTATTGCCGTTTGGACCAAAATACTATCCTGAGGATATGCTTTCTGACCACCCTGTACGGTTTTTAATCTCTGAGGCTATCAGAGAGAAGATTCTATATTTGACAAAGGAGGAGGTTCCTCATAGTATTGCCTGCGTTGTGGATATGATTGAGGATTCCAAGGAAACTTCAGGCTATAAGGATGTTTATGCGACCATCTATGTAGAGCGCGATAGCCAAAAGAAAATTATCATAGGAAAAAATGGAGAGATGATTAAACAGATTAAGGAAAAAAGTCTGTTTGATATTAAAAAGCTATTAGAGAGTAAAATTCATCTAGAGCTTTGGGTCAAGGTCAAAAAGGATTGGAAGGATCAGCCTTCTGCCTTACAGGCTTTAGGCTATACCTCTGATTCCTTTTAGTAGGTGAAAATTGTGGAAGGAATTGTACTGAAATCCATAGATTATAAGGAAAAATCTAAGCTGGTTTATCTTTATACACCATCAGGAATAGAGGGAGTTAAGGCCTTAGATGCGGCCCGGACAAAGCTAGGGTTCACGACGACACTAAATTGGGTAGAATATCAAAAAACTCAGGCGAAGTTACCTACAGTTTTGGAATATCATATTAAAAAGAGCTACTATGACTTTTATGCAGATATAAAAAAAATAGGCGTATTAATGCCGATGTTAGATCTTCTAAATCACCTAGAAGAGGATGCGCCTCACGCAAGAATTTTTCCATTCTTTGTTACGTGCTTAGATATCCTGATGTCTACAGAAGAACCTCGCTATGTTCTTTCCTTATTTTTAATTAAAATGCTTGCCGTATTTGGGGTAAGACCTGTGCTCAATTCCTGTGTACGCTGTCAGAAAATCCCACCTGTAAGCTTTTCTGTCTCAGAGGGAGGAGCCTTATGCTCAAGTTGTACAAGGGAAAATTTAAAGGGACAAATGTTGTATCAGGCCTTTCGGTATTTTTATACGACCCAGGATTACACGACCATGCCTAAGCTTGAGCTTTCGTATGAGGATGTATTAGATGCCATTTATCAGTACTATATGCATCATGCGAATTTGAAGCTGAAAAGCTATAAATTAAAGTAAATATCTTGACATTAAAATATAACTGCTATAAAATTAAAGGCAGTAGTGAGGAACTAGAGGAGTAGATAGAAAATTCCATTATAGAGATGAACTCATTTGGTGAAAGAGTTCTATGGAAAACTATTCGAAGGTAGCTAGGGAGCTGAATAGATGAACTAGAGTAGTTTATTCCGTAATTCTGCGTTAAAGAATTTGAGTGCTATAGAAATATAGAACTAGGGTGGTACCGCGGTTAATTCGTCCTTAGGCAAATTTTGCTTAAGGATTTTTTTATTGGAGGTGAAATCTGTGAAGTTGATTGGGAATCATATTGTGATTCGAGAGCTAAGGTTCAGCGATAAGGAGGCTTACTATGAATATGGGAAGGACCCATTGGTTGGACCTGATGCTGGGTGGAAGCCATTTCCATCCTTGAGTGTTGCTGAACGAGTCCTCTCAGGACAAATCTTATCTAAGGAAACCTATGCAATAGCTTTAAAAAATGAGGATATCCTGATTGGAACGATTTCCTTATACCATACAGCACTGAGAAAGTACAATAAGGTTAAATCCCTCGGCTTCTCCTTGGCCTCTAGCTATTGGAACCATGGCTATATGACAGAAGCGGTACAGCTAATGATAGATTTCACCTTCACGAAAACGGATTGTTTGGTTTTGGAGGTAGGACATCATAGTGATAATTATCGGTCAAAGCGAGTCGTTGAAAAATGCGGATTTAATTATGATGGTACGCTATGCTCCTATAAAAAGCTATATGATGGCAGAGTAATAGATGCGTGCTTTTATTCTATGACAAAAGAAGAATATGAAAGGAAGAAAAAGAATGAGTAAGGAACTAAAGACAAAATATGATTTTAAAGAGGTAGAACAGGGGAAATATGAATTTTGGTTAAAGGGAGGATTCTTTACAGCAGGAGATAAATCAAAGGAACCCTTTACGATTGTAATTCCACCACCAAATGTTACAGGAAAGCTTCATATTGGCCATGCCTGTGATACGGCTATTCAGGATATCATCATTCGTAGAAAAAGAATGCAGGGCTATGATGCCCTTTGGCTTCCTGGAATGGACCATGCAGGAATTGCTACTCAGGCTAAGGTCGATGAAAAACTAAAGAAGCAGGGGATTTCTAGATATGACCTAGGAAGAGAAAAATTTTTAGAGGTTGCCTGGGATTGGAAAAAGGAATATGCGAAGGAAATTCATAGACAATGGGCAGCCTTAGGATTAAGCTTAGATTATTCAAAGGAACGCTTTACCTTGGATGAACAGCTCAATAAAGCTGTAAATTATGTATTTATCACCTTATATAATAAGGGCTATATTTATCAGGGGAAAAGAATTATCAACTGGGATCCTGAGGCTAAAACAGCATTATCTAATATAGAGGTTGAGCATAAGGATGTTGAGGGAGCTTTCTATCACTTCAACTATCCATTTGTGGATGGAACCGGCTTTGTCACTATCGCAACCACCCGTCCAGAAACAATGTTTGCAGATCAAGCTATTATGGTTCACCCAGAGGATGAACGATATACAGGCATCATTGGAAAAGAGGTTTACATTCCAGGAACGACAACAAAAATACCTGTGATTGCTGATGAGTATGTAGATAAGGAATTTGGAACAGGCTGTGTAAAGGTTACACCTGCCCATGACCCAAATGATTATGAGGTTGGACTCCGCCATCATTTAGAGATGCCACTTTGTATGAATGACGATGGCACGATGAATGCGATGGCTGGAAGCTATGAGGGGATGGATCGTTTTAGCTGCCGAGAGGCTCTGCTCAAAGATTTAGAGGCTCAGGGATTATTTGTAAAGGAAGAAAAAATAGTTCACTCCGTTGGTCATAGTGAGAGGACAGGAGTTGTCGTTGAGCCAAGGCTTTCCAAGCAGTGGTTCGTTCGAATGGATATTTTAGCAAAACAGGTTTTAGAAAACAAGGAATACCAATTTGTTCCTGAGCGCTTTAAACAGACTCTAGAGCATTGGCTAACGAATATTCAGGATTGGTGTATTTCTCGTCAGCTCTGGTGGGGACACAGAATTCCTGCCTGGTATAAGG
Source organism: uncultured Mollicutes bacterium (assembly GCA_900540705.1). Taxonomy (GTDB): domain Bacteria; phylum Bacillota_I; class Bacilli_A; order Acholeplasmatales; family Anaeroplasmataceae; genus Pelethenecus. The sequence goes on along the minus strand of UQGR01000001.1, from coordinate 4,541 downwards.
GAGATGAGGTAAAGGTTCAGGTCTCCTGTCCAGGTGAGGGCTACCAACAGGATGAGGATGTATTAGATACTTGGTTTTCGTCTGCCCTTTGGCCTTTTTCAACTTTAGGCTGGCCAGAGGAAACAGAAGATTTTAAACGCTATTATCCAACAAGCTGTCTTGTTACTGGATACGATATTATTTTCTTTTGGGTATCTAGAATGCTATTCCAAGGGATTGAATTTACAGGAAAGGCTCCTTTTAAGGATATTGTTATTCATGGTTTGATTCGAGATTCCTTAGGAAGAAAGATGTCTAAATCCTTAGGAAATGGGATAGACCCATTTGATTTAATTGAAAAATATGGTACAGATTCCTTACGATACTTTTTAACGACTAATAGTGCCTTAGGCTTAGATTTGCGTTTTGATGAAACGAAGATAGAGGCTGCTTGGAACTATCTTAATAAGGTTTGGAATATCTCAAGATATGTATTGATGAATTTAGGGAATGATTTTAAAGAAGAAGAGATTGATTTTTCCAAATTGAATTTAGCAAGTAAGTCTATCTTATCTCGTTTAAATCAGGTAATTGAACAGGTAGATTATAATTTTGATAAATACGAGCTAGGAGAGGTTGCCAGGGCTTTATATAATTTCACTTGGAACGATTTTGCTTCCTGGTATGTAGAAATCTCTAAGGTGGATCTAAATGGAGACGATGAAGAGAATAAGGCGATGACGAAAAATGTATTGGTTTATGTTTTACGCTCTATTTTAAAGATGCTTCATCCTTTCTGTCCATTTATTACAGAGGAGCTTTATCAGGCCTTACCTAAGGAGGCGGAATCCATTACAATAGCAAGTTGGCCTAAACAAAATCCTGCATTCCAGGATGAGGCTGCAATGGAAGCCATTGATGACTTATGTGAGATTATCACCTCTGTAAGAAATGAAAGAGCCAAGGCAAATAAGGCTCCTTCTAAGCCAATTTCTATTGAAATAGAATGTAAGGATCAGGATACCCTGAATAAGCTATCTTTGGCCTATACCTACTTAGAAAAGTTTTTAAATCCAAAGCTGTTAAAGCTTACCTTAGAAAAGGTGGATCCAAAGGACCATGTCGTTGTAGTTATTTCTGTTGCGAATATTTATATTCCTACCTCTGATTTGGTTGATAAGAATGAGGCAAGACAGAAGCTAGAGGAAAAAAAGAAAAAGCTAGAAGGAGAACTAGCTAGAAGTAAGGGAATGCTTTCAAATCCGAACTTTATCTCTAAGGCACCTGAGACTAAAATTAAAGAGGAAAGGACAAAGCTTTCTGACTATGAGGCACAGTATGCTGAGGTAGTAGAGGCCTTGACAAAGCTAGCCTAATGTTTAGAGAAGAAAAGGAAGCCTTAGAATGGCTGTACGTTCAAAAGAAACAGAAAAGACGAGAGGATTTATCAAGGATAGAAGCCTGTATTCAAGAGCTAGGTATCAAGACAAAGTATAAAATCATTCATATCGCAGGAACAAATGGTAAGGGCTCTACTGCAAGCTTTTTAAGACAAATGCTAATGGCTAAGGGAAATAAGGTTGGACTTTTTGTGTCTCCTTATGTCCTTTGTTTTGAGGAAAGAATTCAAATGAATACAACCTTTATTCCCAAGGAGGTTGTGGTAAAATATTGTAATCAGCTGTATGAATTCGCAAAAGCTTATACAGAAAGGATACAAGATACAATTCCCTTTTTCGAGCTGACCTTTTTAATGGCTCTTCTCTATTTTCAGGAACAAAACATCGATGTTGCAGTGATTGAGTGTGGCTTAGGTGGTCTTCTAGACTCAACCAATGTTTTACATACGGATGTTTCAATCATTACCAATATTGGGTATGATCATATGCAGCAATTAGGAAATACCTTGGAGGAGATTGCAGTGCATAAGCTAGGAATTACAAGAAGAAATCGTCCTTGCTTTACCGCTGTTTCCTCACAGCTTCAGCCGTTATTTGAGGAATATGCAAGTGCCCATCAGGTAGATATGCATTTTATTTTAGATGAGGTTGAAAATATTTCCTTTAAAGAAGGAACCTTAAGCTTCACCTTTCGTGGAATCTTGTATCATACTATGTTGAACGCAAAATATCAGGCCTACAATGCTAGTCTAGCAATTGCGGTTATATTGTACTTATATCCAGAGTATGAGAAATCTTTACTTTGTTCAGCTCTAGAATCTGCCTTTTGGCCTGGAAGATTTGAACTGATTTATCCAAATGTCTTATTAGATGGGGCCCATAATTTGGACGGCATAGAGGCTTTGGTAGAAAGCTTACGACTGGAATTTAAAGAAAAAAGAATTAAGGTGGTCTTTACAGCTCTCCATGATAAGGCAATCTCACAAATGGTAGAAAAGCTTGATGAGCTTGCTGTAAGCTATTATTTTACTTCTTTACAGGACACAAGAGCAACTTCCGTCGACTATTTCAAAAGATGGACTAAGAAGCCCTATGAACTGTTTGAAGCCTATCAGGAGGCCCTAGATAAGGCTATAGGAGAGCTAAAAGAGGATGAGCTTTTAGTTGTGACGGGATCCCTACATTTTATAAGTGTTGCTAGATCCTATTTATTAGAGAAGAAGGAAAGGATGGATTGAGCTATGGATTTTGATGCTCTTGTAGAAAAATACAAAAAGCTAGGTATCCCTACTCCATCTAGGGAAATGATAAAAACTCCTGAGCAAATTCAAGGGATTAAAGAAGCTGGTATCATTAATACAAAGGTATTAGATTACGTGGAACAGCATATTCGAGTGGGAATGTCAACTGAGGAAATCGATCAGCTTGTTGCCCAAAAAACGAAAGAGCTTGGTGGTATCTGTGCACCTTTGGGCTATGAGGGATTTCCTAAAAGCGTATGTACCAGCATCAATGATCAAGTCTGTCATGGCATACCTGATGTGCATACTATTTTGAAAAATGGGGATATTATTAATGTCGATTGTACAACCATCTACAAGGGATATTATGCAGATGCCTCTCGTATGTTTTTGATTGGTGATGTTGATGAGGAAGCAAAGCGTCTCGTCAAGGTTACAAAGGAATGTCTAGATCTTGCAGTTCAAAAGTTAAAGCCTTTTTCTAGATTGAGAGATATTGGCTTTTATATTGAGAAGCATGCCAAGCAAAATGGTTTTAGTGTAGTTCATGAAATAGGCGGTCATGGTGTTGGGAATGGATTTCATGAGGATCCCTTCATTTACCATTATGGAATAAAAAACACAGGTATGGTTTTATTTCCAGGTATGGTATTCACCATAGAGCCAATGATTAATGAGGGAAGTAGAAAAGTCTTTTTAGATGCGGAAAACAACTGGACAATTTATACAGATGATGGAGGATGGTCTAGTCAATTTGAATATACAGTCTTAATTACAGAGACAGGTGTTCAAATTCTAGCGCACTAAATGACAGAGGAAGAGAATTCGTTTCAAAAGCTTATAGAAGTACTTTTAAAATACAGATATGAGGAACAGGATATAAGAATTCTCTTTTCTTTTTTTCCAAATTTACCAGATTTACAATTATTTCTATATACTAGTCCTGTGTTGGAGCTTCGCCTTGCCACCCTAGTATATAAAGAAAATAATCCCGAAGAGCTTTTAGAGGGACTTGGTTTTTCTAGTACCACAATCTTCTTGACGTTAAAGTTAATTCAGTTTTGGAACTGGCCAATTAGCATTGATAAAGAAGAGGTTATTCTCTTTTTAAAAAAATATAAGATAGACCATACGAATTTATTTTTTGCGCTAAAAAGAGCTTTGGCTTTAACCAGTGGGAAATTAGAACTAGTATATAAGATTGATCAAATGGAAAGAATTTTGATGGAGATTATAAAACATAATCTATACTTAAGTGAAGAAGATTTATGCATTACAAAGGCAGAATTAGAAGAACTTGGATATACAAATGCGCAGACGACTCTATTGCTTAAAAGACTTTTATCCTTAGTTAAAAATAATCAAATTGTAAATGATAAAAGTAAGTTACTAAAGCTAGCTATAAAAATTAAATATGAAAGTGAAAAAAAATAATTTTTTTCTTGACATTAATTTCCATTTTATATATAATACTAAATGCAAGTGAAAAATGGACCCTTAGCTCAGTTGGTAGAGCAACTGACTCTTAATCAGTGGGTCTGGAGTTCGAGTCTCCAAGGGTCCACCATTTAAAATGCTTAGTCTTGATGCAATAATTGTATTGAGATTTTTTTATTTTCTATGCTATTCTCTTTTAACATTCATAACTCCTTTTTATGTTGAAAACTAAGCAAGATGGTTTTGGATTAAATAATTGCTATGTCTTAATAATGCATTTAGGATAGAAAGGCAATATACAAATTTTCCTAAGTTATATTAAATATGTTTAAAATCTAAGATTTTTTTAAGACGATTAAAATTATGATAAAATTATATTGTCATTAAGAATACTTAATGCAAACATTTTAAAGGAGCAATAGGCAAATGTATTATTTACGTCTAAAGGGAACGATGGACGTGTAAGGAGGTAGCTAGGGTGGAA